>NZ_AP026769.1:1200000-1500000 GCF_026000295.1 Helicobacter suis HS1
GTAACTAATTGAGCCATCTTTATTTTGATTTTTAAAGATGACTAAACTTCCCTCTTCGTTTTCATGCTTTAAGCAAGGGTTATTCTTGCTATGCTTATTTTTGTTGATAACATAGCCATTATCTAATAAAATCTCATGCAAAGGCAAGGCAGTGAGATTAGGGATATAACTCATAGGATTTTCTAACTCATAGGATTTTCCTAACGCTTTCTGCTCTTAGAGAGCGTATTTTGTGTGTAGCCATAATCTATAGTTGGCATTTCTTTTTTCACTTCTTTTTGAGCGTTATTTTGCTCTTTAGCTAATTCTTTAGCTTTTTCTCTTTCTAGCATAGCTTGATAGTGTGCTTTAGCTCTAGCTTGTTCTTTTTTACCAAACTCAATCCAAGGCTCATCGCTGTTATTACTCTGTGCTTTCTCTTGGATTTCTTGTTGTGTAGCGGTTCTATTAGTTTGAGCGTTAGTAGTCTCTTGTCTTGGCTCATTTTGTGAGTTTTTAGGTTGCTCTGAATTTTTATTAGCATTTACCCCCACACTTTGAGTGGCGCTATCTAAATTTTTGAGTGTTTTTGCTTGTTGCTTGTCTAAATGCTTTCGCATCACTTCATACACTCTATTATCCATAGGCTCTAAGCTATCTTTAGATTTAACTAAATAATCTTTTAAGACTTCGTGGTGTTCTTTTTCTAATTGGTGCCCCAAGATAGACTTAACGCTTAATTGCAAGCCCTTATCTTGCATGTGCTTATTACCATGCGCTTGTTCTAAGCAATCCTTAATCAAATTGATATGCTCTTTAGTGAGCTTGGTTGGCTCTTTTTGGCTTACCACTAATAAGACTTTCAATTCATCTTCATTCATGTGGTTTTTAGCGTAATTTAAAAAGCTCTCTTTAAAATCAAGCTTAGTCTTAATGCGCTTTTGTTTAATGTCAAGCTCAGTTTGTTTGAAGAAACTATGCAAGTTAGCGTATTTGTCTTTAAGGTCTATGTCATTGTTAGGGGCAATCTTGGGCTTTTCTTGCTCTTTTTCTGTGTGTTTGGCTTGTTCTTGTGTGTTAGTTTCTTTTTCATTAAGCTGGTTGTTTTCTTCTAAAGCAAGAGAGGCGATTTTACTTGTAGTGTTCTCACCTGTGGGTCTTGAATAGTCAATCTCATTAGCTCTTAAGTAGTTAGCAACTTCGTTTGTTTCATTTCTTAGGATTTGCAAACTTTCTAAAAGCCCTAAACTCTCATCATCTAAACCTTTCTTGATATTGTTATTCCTTAATGTTTCTAATTCTAAGTCTTGCTTATTTGATAGTTCTTCTTCTTTGCTTTGCTCTTGTGCGACTTGTTGCTCATAGAGAGTATCAGGGTTTTGGCTCTCATTGTATTGCTTTAAGCTTTTATTTTCAGCTTCTAGGGCATATTTTTCTAGTTCTTGTTTGGCTAACTCATTTTCATTCTCTGTGATACTAATTTCTTCGGCTCTTTTGATTTGGTTTTCTTCATGCTCTTGTAATGTCTTGCTTTCAAGCTCTTGTTGCTCTAACTCATCAGTAGCTCGTGCGATACCATCATCTTCATTCATTTGTATGTATTGCTCTTGTTGGTATTCATAATACTCATCTTCGCTCATTTCTAAAAAGCTTTTTTCTTCTGTAAGCTCTACTTCATTTTCGCTAGAATTTTGTATCTCATGTTTATTAGCATTTTTTGTCTCAACAATCACTTTTTCTAAACTTTCTACAAACTCGCTTGGATTATCATTAGAGATAGATTGCTCTTCATTGATTTCTTGTTGGAACGCATTAAAAAAATCGCTTACATTTTCATTGTCTTTTGTATTAGAGATTTCATTTTTCATGCTCTCAATGACTTCTAGCATAAAAGAAATGTCATCTTTTAAGCCCTCTTGGCTTAAAGACTTGATTTCTTGTTCTAAAATGCCTAAAAAATTGGTGGGGTCATTTTTAGAATTTTTAACTTCATCTAAAAAACTCTCTAAAAAAGCGTCCTTTCCATCATCACTCCAAGCTTTCCACGCCTTTAAAAATCCATTGATAAAATCTTGCATTATCTGCCCCTGCCTTTAGATTGAGTAAGCACTACTTCATCATTGGCAAAGTAGTGGTCATGCTTTTGTTGCTCTGCTCCTTTATTAAGAGTTTGTTGCAACATCGCTAACATTTGGGGATTGTTTTGAGCCATTTCAAGCATTTTAGAAAACTCTGCCATATTCATTTCATTGTTGTTTGGCTCTTTAGTGTTGTTTTCTTTGGCATTGTTGTCTGCATTAGGTGCAATTTGTTGCTGTGGTTCTTGATAGATTTTGTGTTGCTTTCTTTTTTCATGATGGGTTGCCCCATATTGATTGACATAATCTAGCACTTTGTTATACTGCTTTTCATTCAAATGCTTGGATAAATCATAAATCACCACTTTTAGAAAGCTCTTTGAGTGAGCGCATTGTTTATAAGCGCAGTGTAAAGTTTTAGGGTCTAATTCTTTAAGCTTAGTTTTGTCTAGCGTTTGAAAAACATTGACATTGTAGAGATTTTTAATCTCTAAAGTCGGCTCTATGTCTATCTTTTCTTTTTTAAATTCGTAAAAGGGCGTTTTGCCATCTTGCATATACTTGATATTACCCTCTTTGTCTCTTTGAGGAACTTTTTCATTCTCATAAATCACTTCGCCGTTAGAATAATGCTTAAGATTGCCCTCTTTGTCTTTAAGGGGGATTAAATTACCCTGTTCATCTCTTGCCTTAACATAGCGCATTTCATAATAAGAAAAAGAGCTTTAACATTGCCTTTAGTCCTTGTGTGATAAAAGAACTTTACTCTTAGTGTTGTTTTTAATATGCTCCACTTCTTTAGGGTTTGCCCCAAGTTTTAAGGCATCATCTAAACCTACCCAAACATTACTCTCATAGCCATTCTCATGTTGCTTGGCATCTAAAATAAGAGAATTTAAGCCATTATAGGCATTGCCAGCATTACCATTATAAGCTCTATTATTTGGCTTAAACTCTAATCCAGATTCTAAACTTTTAGCAATTTCGCTCGCTAAAAACCTAGCAAAAACCTCTTTTTGCTCTTTAATATCCATTTCATTCCACGCTTTCATTTAATGCTCCTTGTTTTTATTGACTTCATTTTCTAAGGAATGTTCTAACTCTATTTTTGTTTCTTGTTCGCTTTTAGGCTCTACTCCCATTTGCATAAAATCTAACATTTGCTCCTCACTTATAGGGTTGAAGAAGAATATGAAGATGATTTAGAATGGCTAAATGAAGAAAAAGAAGATAGGCTCTTTAATTACTATCTATATTTAAATGGTATTAAAGAAAGTGATGTAGAAGAAGTGTTTAATGAAAGTGTAGAAATCTATGATGAGTGCTTAATAGAAATCGCTCAAAATGTCCTTAAAGATAAATTTTCTTATGATATTGACTTATTGCAAGTTTTAGTAAAAGGTTATGCTAAAGAGATTAGAGAATTTTTGAGTTATAAACCTACAAAAGAAATCAAAGACTTTAAAGACAAAGACACCGCACTTTATATCAGCTTAGGAAAAGACTATGACAAAGAAAAATAGCCTAGATACAAAGCTGTTCCGCCTTTTAATACCATAGGGGTGTCGGCTAGATTTTTAACAATGGCTCTCATCAGTTTTTCATGATTAAGAGCTTGTTCGCTTAAACTCACTCTATAATGGGGTTTCTTGCTATCCATTTATCCAAATTCTCTCTTTCTTGCTTGTTTAATTTGGGTTTCATCACTTCTATAAGAGCATAGACACTCTCTTTATCTTCAATACTAGGAAACCATTCATCTAGCATAACAACCCCTAGCTTTCCAGTTTGCAATACAGAAACATAGAGACAATCTACACAAGCTCTTGGATGCTCTGCAATATAAGTGGGAGTATATTTGCATTGCTAATGAAAAGGGTGGTAGTGGTAAAAGCACGCTTTGTTTAAACTTAGCCGTGCAATTACTCAAAGACAATAAAGAAGTGGTTGTTTTAGATACAGATAGCCAAAAGTCTATGGAAACTTTTGCTACAATTCGTGCTGAAAAAGAACGCCCCACTTTTAGCTTATTTAATCGTAGTAGTGGCTTTAGCGATACCTTAAAACAAATGGTATCTAAGTATGAAAATATCCTTATTGATACTAAGGGGGAATACAGCAAAGAAACCCAAAAGCTATACTTTTAAGTGATATTGTGCTAGTGCCAACAACTCCTAGCCAATTAGACACTGAAGTCTTAGCTAATATGCTAGAAAGAATTGAGCAACTCCAAGAGCTTAATGAAAATCTAAGAGCCTTAATTGTCATCAATAGAATGCCTACTATTCCTACCCTTAAAGAAAGACAAGCCTTAATAGAGTTTATTAAAGAAAATAACCCTAGCGATAGGATTACACTTTTAGAAAGCTCTTTGAGTGAGCGCATTGTTTATAAGCGCAGTGTAAGCGAAGGCTTAGGGGTCATAGAATACAGCGATAAAAAGGCTATCAATGAGTGGGTTAATTTTTATAACGAATTAAAAAGCCATTTAGAAAAAGAGAAAAGACATGCGTTTTAGAAGAGTTAAAAAGCGCAAAAATAAACACAATAAGGAGCGTACAAGTATGGATTTACAACAAATTGATGAGCTAGAAAAGAAGTTTGAAGAACAAGCCCAAGATACCCCCCTAAAACAAGAGCCTAGCACAAAGGAAGTAAAAATCCCTAAAAAAAGGGGGCGTAAAAAAAGCTTGTTAGATGAAGATAAGAAAAAGAGCTTTAACATTGCCTTTAGTCCTTGTGTGATAAAAGAACTTGATGAATTTTTGCTAGAATTTGGCTCATTTAAAGAGACACGAAGCACTTTTATTGAAGAAGCGCTTATTAGGCATTTAAAACACAGAAAAAACACCCAAGAGCAAAAGCTTTTAAAGCAACTAGAAAGATTACAAAACAAAGAAAAGGGCAATAATGAAATTTATTGTCTTTATCATCATTACTTTCATCATTTTCTAGCTCTTTTTTAGAAAACATTGCTAAAAACCCACACTAGAACAAGAAATCAGCCAAGCTAGTTTAGTAGAGAAGTTAATCTTAGCTAATATCTTAGCCAATATGGTGTTTGCTAAGATAAGCAATGAGAATGCCCCTAAAATTCTTATTTCACGCTTGATGTGTAAGTTTAGTCCTATTGATTATGAAAGCACTATTCCTAGTGATTTTAAATCTTCGTATTTGTGGGGGTGCGTGATACGAATGGCTTCATGAGCTTCTGCTTGGCTTTGCTTACCAGCCTTGTATTCTCTTTTTTGATACACTTCTTTATAAATAGGCAAATAAAAGCTCTCTGCCTCATTTAAAAACTCTACGCTCAAACTTTCAGCATCTGTTCTAATATAAGTAATTAGTCCAGCCTCAAAGAGACTTTGAGCTAAAGATTGCACTTCAGCGATACCTAAACCTAAAGAGATTAGAGAATTTTTGAGTTATAAACCTACAAAAGAAATCAAAGACTTTAAAGACAAAGACACCGCACTTTATATCAGCTTAGGAAAAGACTATGACAAAGAAAAATAGCCTAGATACAAAGCTGTTCCGCCTTTTAATACCATAGGGGTGTCGGCTAGATTTTTAACAATGGCTCTCATCAGTTTTTCATGATTAAGAGCTTGTTCGCTTAAACTCACTCTATAATGGGGTTTCTTGCTATCCATTTATCCAAATTCTCTCTTTCTTGCTTGTTTAATTTGGGTTTCATCACTTCTATAAGAGCATAGACACTCTCTTTATCTTCAATACTAGGAAACCATTCATCTAGCATAACAACCCCTAGCTTTCCAGTTTGCAATACAGAAACATAGAGACAATCTACACAAGCTCTTGGATGCTCTGCAATATAAGTGGGAGTATGTTTAGGGTAATAGCCCATTTTATTGAGCCTTGCTGTGCCATCTATAATGCCTAGATTGCCTAGTAGTTTATTAGTATTATGAGCTTGTTTTTCACCATAGATATAAACCCCTATATCATCAAACGCATTCTCCATTAAAGCATAGCTACTATGCCAATCTCCTGTGCCTTGTGGGCTATGGATATTTAAAGCCACAATAGAGCTAACATAGACTTCTTTTGAAGTGGGTGGAATATAAAGCATGCTAAACTCCCTCATTAGTTTTAATTAGGTTCTAGTTTAGCAAAATTTCACTTACTACTTCTTATGATACTCATTGATAAAGCTACCTTATTAGGACTTTCAATAATGATGACCTTTGGGGAGCTTGACATTATGCTTTTTAGCTAACATCTCAGCAAAGCTAATTTGTTTAGGCGTAGCGGGTCTATTTTCATCATTATTAGAGCTACTAGCCTTTTTGTTGTTTTTCTTAAAAAACTCATGCAAATAGGCATTTTAGGTATTACTTTGGATTTAAAAATCCCATTAAAAAAATCTCTAACTAAAAAGGTTAAAAGTTCTTCTGTGTAGCCAATCATTTCGCCATCAAATTTGGTTTTTTTGGTTAATTCAAACATCATTTTTACGATTTCAACCCATGCTTTAAACATAATCTCAAATTGCTCTTTAAACAACTCTTCAGATAAAATCCACAACATTGCTTTTATTTTCTACAATCTTATCTAGCACTTCTTCCATTTGTTTCCCCTTGGTCAAATCAATAATGAATTGATAAGCATTTTCAAACACTTCTACCACTCTTTTACCCTTATGTGTAGGCGTAATAATGTGTTTTTTATCTTGGCTACTAGGGCTATAGGCAATTTTTTAAAGAGTAGGCAAGTAACTCGCATAAGTGCTAGGTCTGCCTATGCCTTTATTTTCTAAAAGCTTGACAAAACCTGCCGTATCTTTTAGTTATGCGCCTTTCAAACCCTTCCTCATTCGCTTCATAAACACGAGAACTTTCTTTTATCTCACCATTAGCAAAGAAATTGACATCTTCTTTACTATTATCCTTATGCGCTCGTCTTTCAAAGCTTAAATACCTTGCCCATTCAATAGGATTTCTAGAAATCATTCTTGCTGTATTGATTTGAGTTTTTACGACATAATTAGGCGTTTCTTGTTCTTTGTTAGGATTTTGTGTAGCGCTAGATTGGCATTCTTGCCTTGACTTTCAATGGTTCTTTCAAAAATCAATCTATAGAGTTTTAAAGCGTCTTGATTAGTGATACTAGCATTATAGACTATGCTTTCTAAATCTTCGTATTTGTGGGGGTGCGTGATACGAATGGCTTCATGAGCTTCTGCTTGGCTTTGCTTACCAGCCTTGTATTCTCTTTTTTGATACACTTCTTTATAAATAGGCAAATAAAAGCTCTCTGCCTCATTTAAAAACTCTACGCTCAAACTTTCAGCATCTGTTCTAATATAAGTAATTAGTCCAGCCTCAAAGAGACTTTGAGCTAAAGATTGCACTTCAGCGATACCTAAACCTAACTCAGAACTAGCTCTTTCTAAAAGCGTAGAAGTGATAAAGGGCTTTTTAGGTTTGGTCTCTACAACAGAGGTTTTTAAATCTTTTAAAAGACAAGCTTTATTATCCTTTAAGCTCTCAAAGAGTTTTAAGGCCTCTTCTTTATCATTGAATTTAATCTCTTCGCCCTTTTCATCACAATGCTTAATGATGACTTCTCTATTAGCATTGTCGTTAATCTTAGCTTGGATTTGATAGCTTACTTTTTCATTTTCTGGTAAAGCCTTAAATTTTTCAATCTCTCTGTCTCTATCTACAATAAGCTTTAAGCAAGGCGTTTGCACTCTTCCAGCACTAGAGCCTTTCATTTGCCCTAAAGCTTTGCCTAAATAAGGGGAGAGCGTAAAACCTAAAAGCATATCTGCAACTCGTCTTGCTAAAGCGCTTTGATACATTTGCTTATTAGTGTTTTCAAATAAAAGGGCGTTTTGTAAGCCCTTGTTAATCCCACTTGGTGTGATTTCAAAAAACTCCGCTAATGTTATAATGCACCAC
Source organism: Helicobacter suis HS1 (assembly GCF_026000295.1). NCBI lineage: Bacteria > Pseudomonadati > Campylobacterota > Epsilonproteobacteria > Campylobacterales > Helicobacteraceae > Helicobacter > Helicobacter suis. Next base: position 1,207,985 of record NZ_AP026769.1, read on the forward strand.
GCCTTTTAAGATTTTCAAATCATCATCGCTATAATATTTTCTAATCATCGCATAATCTTGTGTGATGAATAAGGGGACAACATTATAAGAACGACACAATGCTGGCATTTCTAATAAGTCTTTTGTGGGTCGTATTCAAAGGTCGGCTTAAAGTTATTACTTTCATCATAGCTTTTAAGTTGCATAAAATGCCCTATGGTAGCAAAGACCTTTGCTCCTGTGATTTCTTTAATCTTAGCTACCTTATTAGGACTTTCAATAATGATGACGCTGTTATTCATTTGATTGCTCCTTTAAAATGGGATTTTATTAGGATTTATCGTTTCTTCCAACTCAAGCACAGAAAGATAAACTAAACTTCTTAGGGACATAAAATCTTCAGGTAGAAATGATACTTGCAAATTCTTCTTCAGCACTATTAGACCAAGCTCTTGCATCATTTCTTACAATTTCATCTAATGCCCCTTCACTTCTAGGGGCTGGTTCAGGCTCATTGGTGTCAAAATTTCTAGGGTCTTTGGGGTCGACATATTTTTGCTCTGAAACTTGCAAATACCATAATTTTCTCGCATTCACATTAGGGATTAAAATAGGCTCATTAGTTTGTGGGTCTTTTTAAAAAGCTCGTTTGAATTTGTTAGACTGCTTTCTCATCTTCTACCCCTTGATTTAGTAATTTCCACTTCTTGTTCGTTCTCATAGTAATCAACATTATTAGTGAGAGCTAAACATGTTGGCAGTATCGTTCTTATAAACCATATTGCTAGGGCTATAGGCAATATTTGGTAAGCTGTTTGTGTAGGTTAAAGCGTCAATTTCTTTTGAAAAAAATTCTCTATTTCTTATGGTGTCAATCAGATCGTATCTTTTAGTTATGCGCCTTTCAAACCCTTCCTCATTCGCTTCATAAACACGAGAACTTTCTTTTATCTCACCATTAGCAAAGAAATTGACATCTTCTTTACTATTATCCTTATGCGCTCGTCTTTCAAAGCTTAAATACCTTGCCCATTCAATAGGATTTCTAGAAATCATTCTTGCTGTATTGATTTGAGTTTTTACGACATAATTAGGCGTTTCTTGTTCTTTGTTAGGATTTTGTGTAGCGCTAGATTGTGGTTCTTTTATTTGTGGCTCTGGCTCTTGTTTATAAGAGCTAGTATTGATTACATCGCCATCATCTAAAATGCTGAATAAATTAGGTTCTTCTCTTAAAGTTTGAAGTTTCTTTTTGCTGGGTTTATATGCCATTTTTTGCTCCTTTTAAAATTTAACTTTGGGTGTCTTGTAGAACTTCTTGTTCGCTTTCTTCATCGCCTTGTTGCATTTTCTTAAACAAGGCTCTTTTTTCTTCTGTGTTCATTTCATTGAGTGGCTTTTTTAAAATCTCATCAGTCTCATCATTTTCTTGCTCCGTGTTTTCATTCTTGCTTTTTTCTTGTGAAGTAGTGGGGTTTTCATGGTCTTTCTCGCTTTCTGTTGGGTTTGAATTTTCACTCTCTTTTTGTGGTATAGTGGGATTATTCTCGTTGTTACTTTCACTACTTTCATTTTCTGTATATTCTCCCTTATTACTTGGTTCTAAGTTAGCTGTATCTTGTTTGTTTTGATTAGGGGGCGTTGTAATTTCTGTAGTGGGTTGCGTAGGCTCTTCAACTCTTTTTCTTTCTACTTCTAAATCAATAGGCAAATTAGCTCTTTTTAAAAGCTCTTTATCTTTGAACCAATAATTAGCCTTAAGTTTTAAAGGGGTCGCTTTAGCCCCTGTAACAATTACAATGACTTCATCTGATTCTATATTCATAATGTCTTGGGCTGTGAGTAAGTTTCTACCTCAGTAATTATAAGAAGAACTACCTCCAAAGACTAATTGATTTTTGTCAGTAGAATAGTTTTTAGATTGTCTGGTAAATTCGCCCACTTCCTTAGAGACAATCTCAGCATCTTCAGCGCTATTCATCTTAAAGACAATGTTATAATGCACCACGCCTTTTAAGATTTTCAAATCATCATCGCTATAATATTTTCTAATCATCGCATAATCTTGTGTGATGAATAAGGGGACAGGTTAATTGATTCGACACATTACTATTAGCCATAAGTTCTCTATAGACATGCTGGTTGATACTAATAACTTTAAACAAACTCTCATAAAAATCTCTTGCTTTTAGATTTTCTTTATTAGGGTCTAATTCTAAAATAAGATTTTCTATACACTCTGTAATGTTTAGTTTTTTAGATTTTAAATAGCGCTCTAAAACTTCTTTGGCATTTTGAGGTCCGTTCTTAATTCTTCATAATCAAAGCTCATTTTAGAAGTAGCAATTCTTACTTGATTGCTCTTAAAAACAGACACAAAGCGATTAAAGGTAGAAATGATACTTGCAAATTCTTCTTCAGCACTATTAGACCAAGCTCTTGCATCATTTCTTACAATTTCATCTAATGCCCCTTCACTTCTAGGGGCTGGTTCAGGCTCATTGGTGTCAAAATTTCTAGGGTCTTTGGGGTCGACATATTTTTGCTCTGAAACTTGCAAATACCATAATTTTCTCGCATTCACATTAGGGATTAAAATAGGCTCATTAGTTTGTGGGTCTAGGATAATTTCGCCTGTTTTTTTATCGTGTTGATAGAGTTGTTTGTAATAACGGCTTCTTTTGTCAATCAAATTAACATAATCTCTATTTGGACCCATAGCGACATCAAAAAAGTTTGTTTCATCTTTGGAACAAACATCATACAAGGCATAAAAACTAAACAAATCTTTAGCTTTAGTACCCAATGGTCTTCGCCTTTTTCTTCGCTAATAAAGACATTATTGGCATTTTCTTGAACAAGCCTTAGGCGTTGGTCAAAGTTCATGGGTTTTACAATCCTTTTATCAAAAGGATTAAAATAGCAAGTATTATCATTAAATCAAACTTTTTCTCGCTTGGCACTCTAATATTCAAGCTCAATTCATTATCCGCACTAATAGCAAAGTGGTTCATGCTAACTCTATATCTAGAAGTAGGAATGGAAGTATTAAGGGTGATTTGGTAAAGCCACGCATGCGGTTTTACCAGCTCCGCGTGGTGCAACAATCATGGCTCCTAAAGGCTTGTCATAACACACATCTCTAAGTTTTGGAAAACCAAATTTTCCTAGAATAAAGCCATTATCAAATTGCACCCCTATCATAATCAGCTCTGTAATACCGCTATCTAAATAAGGCAAGAGCCTTAAAATAGCGTTTCTTAAAGCCCTATAATCTTTGAGTTTGTCTAAAGTCATATTAGTCCTCTCTTTTCTAATATAAATTGTAGCCATTAAAGGCATTAAAGAAATAAGCATAGTGATATAGACTTCAAATTTTAAAACTCTCCGGCAGAAATCCCACTCGTCTTTAGCGGGTGGGATGAATGCCACTAATTTGTGGTATAATGTCCCCATACATTCGTATCTACGGCAGGAAGTGTCGGAAGTTACGCCTTTGGAGATATGATGTGTGAGACCTGTAGGGAATGCGTTGGAGCTCAAACTCTGTAAAATCCCTACTATAGGGACACAGAGTGAGAACCAAACTCTCCCTACGGGCAACATCAGCCTAGGAAGCCCAAATGTCTTTAGCATTTGGGCACTTCACATCTAAGATACTCGCTCCCTTATAAAGCCCTACAAACACACTTTGAGAGAAAAAATAAGCCTGTCTAAACGACTTTAAGGCATCAAAAGTGTAATAATTTGCCAAGATAAAAAATAAGGGGATAAGTAAAATGCTAAAAAGCACACAAAAGGCTTTCACAAATTGCATTTTCATGCGTTATCCTTTTTTGACTCAGTAATAGATTGTTTTTCATTAAAGAGCATTAAGGACTTTTGAGATAGCCTACGCTTAATCCTAGTGTGTGGCGGTTCTTTTTAATGACATTTAAAAAGTCAAACAAATACTTTATATCTAGTCCAAAGTTTAACGGCGTGTAATTAGCGCTAACCTTAGATTTGTAAATGTCTATATTTGTGGTTATAGAACTAGGTGTGCCTCCATACAAATGCATTGAAAATTTAATCCCATGTTTTTTTGTAGCTCCAAAGTAATGCTGGTACCCCATTAAAACGCCCATATTAAAATTAGCGTTACTAGAAGTGTGGCTATAAGTGATTAAATCATCTGTAGCATTAGAGATAAGGCTTAGACTTTGAGTTAATTTTGTTCCTTTAATAGCAATTTTAGTTTTTTAGATTTTAAATAGCGCTCTAAAACTTCTTTGGCATTTTGAGAGATAAAGCAATTGATGTGTTTGCCTAGCTTGCGTTTGTTTTGATACTTTTTCATAGGCTACTTCTTAATTCTTTGGTGGGTAAGATTTCTTGGATATATCTAGTGTTAGTGGCTTTATCAAGCACAATTTGAACAACTATATCCACACTGCTTTCAAAGAATTTTCTAGCTACTTTTACATCTAAACCACTTTTATTCATCTGTAGATTTAAAGCAATCGCCTCTATGACCCCATGCACGCTATCTGCATGTAAAGTAGAAACCATGCCTTTATGCCCTGTATTGCCAAATCTTAAAAAAAGCATAGCATTTCGTGTGTCAATCTCACCTACCATAAGCCTATCAGGACTCATTCTCATTGCCATATTCAAGGCGTTTTCATAGGTAAATTTAGAACTTTCGGTCTTATCCACTAATAAGGATTTATGATTTTCAAACGCTCTTAAATCTAATTCTTCGCTATCTTCTACACTCACTATTCGTGTGTGTTTAGGGATAAATTCAATCAAAGCGTTTAAAAAGCTTGTTTTTCCACTGCCTGTGCCTCCACTAATAAGCAAGTTCTTTCCCTCAATCATCAGCTTTTGTAAATACTCATAGTCGTATTGACACACACTAGAGAGCTTGAAAGCTTTTAAATCAAACTTTTTCTCGCTTGGCACTCTAATATTCAAGCTCAATTCATTATCCGCACTAATAGCAAAGTGGTTCATGCTAACTCTATATCTAGAAGTAGGAATGGAAGTATTAAGGGTGGGGTAATTAGCGTTAAAGAATAAATCTCTAAAACTCGCTAATTGCTCCCCAAAACCAAGTAGAAAAGCTTTGTCTAAATTTTCATCAAAGACTTTTTCTCTAGTTCCATCAAGCTTATAGAGCCAAATTTCTTTTTCTTTATTCATAATCAGCTCTGTAATACCGCTATCTAAATAAGGCAAGAGCCTTAAAATAGCGTTTCTTAAAGCCCTATAATCTTTGAGTTTGTCTAAGTCCATAAAATTACTCTCTTTTTAACTCTTCAATCTTTTTACTAAGCGTTTCAATCTTGTTATCCAAGGTCTTAATGCGTCTGTCAAACTCTCTTTGTAAGCTTTCACGCTTATTGATAGCCTTGCCTAATTCATCAGTGCGTCGAACAATTAAATTGGCGTTGTTTTTTAATTCCTTAGCTTTTTGAATATTACTCAATGGCATTTCTGCTTCCTTTAGTACCACTCTTTGAACCGTTCTAGTGGCAGGGTCATTATCGTATTTGACTAATTGTTCTTGAACGCCTGCAAAATCGGTGCAACTTTTAGCCATATGGATAAGATTATCAAGTCCACGAAATAAAATCTCTGTTTGAAAAACTCGCACTCCCACTCCCATAGCCTTTATCGGTAGTGGTATCTAGTTTGCATTTATTAGCGTCTTCATACATAGTAAATTCAAATTGTTTTCCATACAAATCCACACAACCGCCAATATTCACACTTTTATTTTCTCTGTTAATGAAATAAAACTGCGTTTGCTTAATGGCTTTCATGTTTTCAAAGTCATAGCTGTATTGACAGACATTGTCGTTTCTAAAGGCTTGCATTTTAAAGCAAGAGCCATTTCTATCTACAATATCTAAACTCATCGTGTTGCCATTTCTAATGGGAGCGGTGCAAAATTCATAGTCCAAAGTTTAACGGCGTGTAATTAGCGCTAACCTTAGATTTGTAAATGTCTATATTTGTGGTTATAGAACTAGGTGTGCCTCCATACAAATGCATTGAAAATTTAATCCCATGTTTTTTTGTAGCTCCAAAGTAATGCTGGTACCCCATTAAAACGCCCATATTAAAATTAGCGTTACTAGAAGTGTGGCTATAAGTGATTAAATCATCTGTAGCATTAGAGATAAGGCTTAGACTTTGAGTTAATTTTGTTCCTTTAATAGCAATTTCTGAGCCCAAGAAAAAGCCGTTTTTAGTTTGCATAGCTTTGAAATGTTTTTGAGCTTTCTTTTTTTCTTTAAATTCTCTTTTAACTTGACTTTGTAACAACTCAGCGCTCTTTAAGGGAGTTACTTCTTGCTCTTTAAGGGTATTTTGTGGAGCAACTTTTTGTTCTAGCTTGTGTTCTAATTTAACTTGTGGAGTATTTTCTTCTTCTTTATCACTAGGCATAATGGCTAAAAAATCGCTATTATCCACAAAGCTTTCATTCGCATTCAAGCAACTAAGACTAGCTAAAAACAAGGCTTTTTTTAAATGTAAATCCATTACTTTCCTTTCTTATTGGTTAGGGACAATCCAATTATTGTGTGAGGCACAAGAATAATTAGCATTAGGTGTTTGCGCCCATGAGCAATACTTGCCTTTATCGCTAGATTTCCAAGGACTACCAGAGCTAAAACTATAAGACATACACAAATTACCATTCCCATTAGGGCGGTAATAAGTGGCTTGCCAATTGGTAAAATCTTGCGTGTTAATAAGTTGCTTAACACCATTATTGAGATTAAGCTCTTGGCTTAAAGTGGTGAGTTCAAAATTTTTACGATATTCATCGCTCAAATTAAGACTATTAATATAGATAGTCAAAGGAATGCGTTTGAGCGTTTTTTGAGCTTGTGAGACATAATAGTATTTATAGGTATCATACACTGCATCACTATCGCCCTCATTTCTAGGGCGGATATATTCAATGGTTGTGCCTTGATTGATGGTTTTATATTGTGTAACCCATTTAGCTAGGGTTCTTAGATTGCCTTGAGAATATCCTGTGTAACCATAGGTTTTAGTCCAAGAACCCCAGGAATCCTTACAATAAGAAGTGGCAGTCCATTGACTACTATTTAATGACATTTCTTGAATTTCAAAGGTAGTGTATTGTGGCAAATTATCATTAGAACCATCTGTAGTGTCTAAATCGCCTACTTCTTCGCCTTTAACTGAACTTGCAACATTGATTTTGGTATAAGGTTGGACAATTTTAGGCACTTTACCCATATCAGAAGTGTAATCACAGCCTGTTACATTGTAGTATTGATTAGCTACCGTATCAAAGATACGAATTTGAGTGGGGCGATAAGCCTCTAATTTAGCATCATCAAACTGCCATTACCACATGCATAAGTTTGATAACTAAATTTCAAAGGGCTAACCACATTATGACTGATAAAAACATTTTGTTTAGTGATAGGGTCAATATAGTATTGATTGACCACTCTTTGAACCGTTCTAGTGGCAGGGTCATTATCGTATTTGACTAATTGTTCTTGAACGCCTGCAAAATCGGTGCAACTTTTAGCCATATGGATAAGATTATCAAGTCCACGAAATAAAATCTCTGTTTGAAAAAAACTCGCACTCCCACTCCCATAGCCTTTATCGGTAGTGGTATCTAGTTTGCATTTATTAGCGTCTTCATACATAGTAAATTCAAATTGTTTTCCATACAAATCCACACAACCGCCAATATTCACACTTTTATTTTCTCTGTTAATGAAATAAAACTGCGTTTGCTTAATGGCTTTCATGTTTTCAAAGTCATAGCTGTATTGACAGACATTGTCGTTTCTAAAGGCTTGCATTTTAAAGCAAGAGCCATTTCTATCTACAATATCTAAACTCATCGTGTTGCCATTTCTAATGGGAGCGGTGCAAAATTCATTGGTATAATGGCTATCTGCACTAGCAGTGCCTCCATTGGCACTATTATCCCCATTAGCCCCACTTGTGCCATTAGCTCCATTAACTCCATTTGTGCCATCAATTCCATTAGCACCACTACCATTTTGAAGTCCGGGCGAATAAGGGAAAGGGATAAAGCCTCCTCCCATGCCCCCTATACCTCCGCCTCCACTCATAAAGGGGGTATAGCCACTATTAGAACTCCCACTAGAACCACTACCACTTCCAGCAATTGGGGGGAATGGGTTAGAGCCTACGCCTTGATAACCACTTGTGCCATTAGCTCCATTTGCTCCACTACTTCCATTTTCCCCTTTAGCCCCATTATTACCAGAAGTGCCATTTACTCCATTTGCACTTGTGCCATTAGAGCCAGCGTTATTGCTTGTGCCTCCATAACCACTTGCATATCCCATGCCACTTGCCCCACTCCCACTAAAACCTTTGCCATTTTTACTAGAGACATACGCACTTTTACTCACCCCTATGGCATTAGACATCTCACTATCGTTTTCACCGCCTAAGACAATCCTTGTGCCTTTTTTAAGAACCAGTTTGCTTTTAATTTCTTTAATGGCGTTTGGGGGGCTTTGTAAGGTCTTATAATCATTGCCCTTTTTAATATGCGTTACACTAATTGAAAGATTAGCTCTATTCTTAGAGACCTTGTAATGACCCATAGCAATGGTATTTTCTTGAACCTTATTACCCACAACCACAAAAGCTTTAAATTCGCTATTTTTTCTTAAATTCCAATCTTGCATGGTCTGTATCACAAGAGCATGGCTTATTGAAGTAACTAAACATAAACTCATCAAAATTTTAAAAACATTAGATTTCTTCTTCATTATTAACTTCCTCGTTTGATTTTTTGATTAGTGGTTTTTTCTCTTTAAAAAACTCCGCTAGAACCTCCCCATCTTTTGGTTTGGGGATAAAGATGTCTAAATTAGGGGTAATAAACACTCTGCTCCCCTCTCTAATGATGATAATGGGGTTTTGCGCTCCGTATTGTCTTAGCATTTGATTGATAACTTGGTTAATCCCCATGCCTGTGTTTCTAGTGAGTTGCATAAGCAAGTAATCCCCAAAAAAAGGGTTGCCATCACCTTTTCTATTTTGCCTATTAGCTAAGGCTGAAGTAATTCCTATTAAAAGACCATTAGAGAGCGTGTTAGTGAGTAAGGGGATACCATAGCGTTGAAAGTTTCGGCTAATGTATTTGCCTACTAAGCCATTATAACCCTTCACATCAGCCCCCCTTGCGTTAGTGAGCATGATGTTTATGCCTTGAGGCGTGATAATTCTAGTCCAAGCAATGTTAAGGCGGTATTGTCCAATTTGATTGTTATTATTGTAATAGCCTATAACCTTAGAGCCTTTAGGGATTAGCACCGCTCTACCCATAGAAGCAAATATATCGCTCTCTACTTGGGCGGTTACTTTTCCAGCAATTTGAGAGCTAATAGGCGTGATTAAAAAGGCTGGTATCATTCTATCAGCGGTTATAGTTCTTAATAGCTTATGCTCATTAGTGCCGATGTCTTTATATTTTAAATTGCTAAAACTATCCACGCCATATTCCGTCTCAGGCTTAATGGCTGGTTTAGTTGGTTCTAAAGGTTTAAGGCGTGTGTTTAAAAACTCTAATTGCTCTTTAGTATGCTTTAATTTAGGTTTCATTTTAGGGGGGCTTTGTAAAACTTGTTGCAAATGCGTGATGGTGTCATTTTGCTTGTTGAGATTGCTGTTAAGATGACTATAATCTGTAATGATAGGATTAGTTGAAACATTGGTAGTAGTTGGAGCTGTAGGTTGTGGCGTAGTTATTGTTTTGGGGTTTTCTTCTTTTTTTGGTTCTTCTTTGACTTCTTCAAAGAAATAATCGCTTAAGGGGAATTTACTTTCTTCTATGCTGTAAATTTCTTCTTTATTGTTATTGTTTGAACCTTTATTAGCAAGCAATCCTAATGCCATTAAAACAACAAAGCCCCCAACACCTAAGCCTATCTTTTTAAGCAAGGATTGTTTCATCTTGCCCTCTTTGCTATCTTTTCTATACAAAGATAGGCTTTACCAAGCTTTAAATTCCATTGATTTGAGACATCTTCAGCGATTAGATAATCGCCTACTACTCTGCTATTAACAGGATTATCATAGCCATCTACGACCTTATAAACCACAGGGAATTTACTTCTAGAATTAGAGCGGTTGAACTTAAAATAAGTAAATTGCTCATCATTAAAGATTTGGGTGGGTAAATCATCTTTATACTTAGATTTAACAATCTTTTTGCACATCCATAAGCAATACCATTTGCGTTTTTTCTTATCTATAATGACATAGCCATATTCCATTTTTTTCTTGTTGATATAGATGTGATTGACATTGTCCCCAATCCTAATGAACTTGCCATCATCTTTGATTTTGGCGGAGTAATCCACATACTTCATTTCATCTTGGCTGTGTCTATGCTCTTTTAAAGTTTTAGTTTTGTTACTAATCACTTTAAAATTTTCTGAAGCCTTTCTAGAATTAGCTAGAGCGTTACTAGGGGGATAACTAGGGGATTTGAAACGATTTAAAGAAAGGGGAGCATTTGCTATTGCTGTTTTAGTAGTAGGGTTTTTTGACTTTGGGTTTTGTTCTTTAATGCTGTGTGATTTTTTAGTTATCTTTTTAGGTGCGTTATGGCTTACTTTAATGTCTTTGTTTGGGGTGCTATGAGTGGTTTTAATTTCTTTATTGGTTTCTTTTTTGGAGCTAGTGAAATGTTTAAAATACTCTTTAGAAGACACATACACCATTAAGGCTGGGTTTTTAGAACTTGTGTAAGTGGTTGAAAACACATAAAAGCTATACACCTTACCGCTTTTTCCAATAATAGTAAGGTTGCTATCCACTCCGATTTGTAAAGGCTTAATGAGTAAAATATTAGAAATCAAATGCTCTTTATCTTCGCCTAGCATTTTAGTAGAAAAACCTATATCATCGCCTAAAACTACTTGAGCAATGGGTTCATCAAAAATAAAAGTGGTTGTCATAGCGTATCTTAGGCGAATATTAAAAGTATCGCCTATGGTGTAATGGATAAAATGAGCGTTATCTTTTATGGAGCGGTTTTTAGCAAAGAAGTTACTTTGAATAGCGTTAAAATTAGTCATGGGTTTTAGGGAATTATCATCATTATTATTGTCATCGTTTTGTGGGTATGCATCATCGCTCTTTTGAGTTTGTTTAGACACTTCTTTGTTTGCATAAGGACTATTAGCACTAAACGCACTAATAGGCACATCATTAGGTTTTGGAGTTAGCTTGTTATTGACATAATTAGTGGCATTATTGATAGTTTGCTTGGCGCTATTAAGAGCATTATTAGTGAATTGTTTGGCGTTATTTAACATTGTTTGAGTTTGTGTGTTATTTGACTGGCTATTTTGTATAGGTGTAGTGGGTTGTGAATAGGTATTTTGATTTTGAATAGGTGTTTGTGGATAATTAGGCTGTGTGTTGTAGTTAGTGCTAGGTTGTGTTTCTTGTGGCTGGTTATAGTTATTTGTAGGTGCGTTATTAAAGGGTTGTATTGTAGGATTTTGTGAATAATCCATAGGCTCATTATAATTTTGAATGCTATTTTCTGCTAATAAGCTGACAACAGCCTTTGATAGGTTTTTCTCTAAGCTGGCAGATTATCCTAGATTCAAATCTAAAAAGCATTCTAAGCAGTCTTTCTGTGTCCCGCAACACTTAGAGATGGATTTAGGCAACAACCAAGTCAAGCTACCCAAATTCAAAGAAGCTATTAAAGCCAAGTTTGGGCTTTAATGCTTGCGATTTCACTCAAGGAATATTTATCTACGATAAAGCCTGTAGGGTTTTTAGGCATAGAACTATAATCAAATTGAATAAGGGGTTTGAAGTGATAGATTAAAGACACTCTGTAGCGTTTTTCAGAGATTAAATAGCCTTTATCAAAGACCTTAGCTACAATATCTGCTACAGCGATATTTTGTTGTTTGCCTTAATCTACAAACCAAACTCACTAAAGCGCAAAGGAGATTGTCTAAGAAGAGTTAGAATAGATACTGCCCTTGCCTGATACTAACTGCTCTAAAGTTTTCCACACTTCTTCAGAGCTTTGCTCTCTTATGGTTTCATTCAAGCGGATTTTGTCATCAATATGATTGATAGTTTCTCTAGCTATAATGTAAGAGCCGACTAGATTTCTTAAAAATGCCTCGCCATAATCTACTTTGGTATCCGCTCTTTGCACCACAGCAAAATGCTTATCGCTATTAGCAAAGTCTATAAAATAAGGTTCAATTTGTTTTAAAGGCATTAAAAAAGCTAGAGCCACGCTTAAAGAAATAACACCTATTAAACCTCCTATGGCTAGTCTATACGCCATTTGAGTATTCTTTCTTTGTATTTCAAACACGCTAGATAAATCTAATTCATCTTTTTTAAAACTCTCTAGCTGAGAGTTTAATTGTTGCATGACATTGTCTTTAAGCTTGTGTGTAACAATGCGTTCTAACTCAGGCAACACCCTTTCTTGAATTTTATTCGCCCATGTTTCAAAAGAGATTTTTTCTAGCTCTTGGTTTTTAGCAATGTTTGTTTGAATGCTTTTGATTAGCTCCCCACCCGTCTTTAGCGGGTGGGTGATTCACATGCTCTCTTATCTCTTGTAAATTAGACATACAAGCCCCCTGCATCATAGGTGCATTTAACGCACAAGGGGATTTTTTCATCTCTATGAATTTATCTGAGCATGCATTTAAAAGCGCAGCCACTAATATAAAAGCTAGATATTGCATCTTTTTTCATGTTAAACAAGCCCCTTTTAATCCCACTCGTCTTTAGCGGGTGGGATGAATGCCCCCTACCCTTGATTTTCTATGTATCTTTTGATGGTTTCTGGGTTAGCTTCTCCTATGGAACAGGCAAAAAATCCATCTGTCCAAAATTTTTGTTCTTTCCAAAAATGCTTGCGTAAGAACGGGATAAATCTTGGTTCTCTCCAAACTCTATAAGTAGTCATCTGCTTGATCCGCAAGATAATGGAACTGATAGACACCCTAGGGATATACTGAATCATCAGGTGTAGATGATCTTTATCTGTCTCCATTGCTATGATGATAAAATCTGAACTTTCCTCTATCTCTTCAAGCACAGACTTTATAAAAATAGCCACATCTCCTACGAGCAACTTTTTTCTGTATTTACACACTAAAATCAAATGGGCTTTTAGATTATGTTTGCTCCTGTTTGTGGACAAATAGCCTTTGAGTTTGTAATGGTTTTCTTTCATAGCTCTACCTCAAAAATATTTTATAAAATTATGTTATAATGATGTAAAGTTAAGGCGTAAGAAATTGCTTAAAGCAATAAAGTTTAGAATTTATCCCACCATAGAGCAAAAAACCTTGATACACAAGCACTTTGGCTGTGCTAGGGTGGTCTATAACTACTTTTTAGTATACCGCCAAAAGCAATACGCACAAGGCATTAGAGAAAATTACTTTAGCATGCAAAAGGCGCTCACTACTCTCAAAAAACAAGAGGCTTACGCTTACCTAAGTGAATGCAACTCTCAAAGCTTGCAAATGGCACTAAGACAGCTGACAACAGCCTTTGATAGGTTTTTCTCTAAGCTGGCAGATTATCCTAGATTCAAATCTAAAAAGCATTCTAAGCAGTCTTTCTGTGTCCCGCAACACTTAGAGATGGATTTAGGCAACAACCAAGTCAAGCTACCCAAATTCAAAGAAGCTATTAAAGCCAAGTTTCATAGGCATTTGCCTACAAACTCTATCGTCAAACAGGGGTTTATCTCTTGTGTAGCAGATAAATACTATCTCTCTATAAGCTATGAGGATAATGAGCCTGAACCTAAACCCACAACTATCAGAAAAGCTGTGGGTTTAGATATGGGTTTAGAGTCTTTAGTCATCGCCAGCAATGGCGTGTTCTACCCATATAAAAAGTTTTTCCAGAATCTACAAACCAAACTCACTAAAGCGCAAAGGAGATTGTCTAAGAAACTAAAAGGTTCTAATAATAGAAAAAAACAAGCTAAGAAAGTGGCACAAATCCACGCTTCTATCAGGAATAGCAGAGAGGACTACCTACATAAAATCAGTAATGAGATAACCAATCAATACGATTTGATAGCAGTAGAAACCTTGAAAGTTAGGAATTTGGTCAAAAACCACAAACTCGCTAAGAGCATTGCCAATGCCAGCTGGTCTAGGCTCATTAGTCTATTAGAATATAAGGCTGGTTGGAAGGGTAAAACCCTTATCAAAATTGACCAATACTTCCCTAGCTCTCAAATCTGCTCGACCTGTGGGAGCAACACAGGTAAAAAGCCACTGCCTATTAGAAATTTTATCTACCCTTGTTGTCAAACATACCACCACAGAGACCTAAACGCTAGCATCAATATCAGAAACTATGCTTTGGGAATGCTAGATGAGCGACACGCTATCAAGGTAGATAAAACTAGGGTAGGGATTACCCGAAGTTACGCTTGTGGAGATTCCGCTAACGGGGCTGTAACCAAGTATGGCTACATACTGGATACTGCTAGTTATGGATCGTTGAAGCAAGAAGCCCACCCGTCTTTAGCGGGTGGGTGATTCACATGCTCTCTTATCTCTTGTAAATTAGACATACAAGCCCCCCTGCATCATAGGTGCATTTAACGCACAAGGGGATTTTTTCATCTCTATGAATTTATCTGAGCATGCATTTAAAAGCGCAGCCACTAATATAAAAGCTAGATATTGCATCTTTTTCATGTTAAACAAGCCCCTTTTCTAAGGCCCCTTTTCTAAGTGTTTTTTGTCATCAAATTTTTGATAGGTGTTATTGACAAAGACTTCTTTCCAAGTAGTAGGGTAGTGTTTAATAAGATTTTCAATATGTTCTACCATGCTAGAATTGGAGCTAAAGATTTGTAAGTAATTACCCAAAGAGCTAAGGCTCACATCTATAATGTTAGATGAGCCATCATTCATGTTTTTGAGTAAGACCTTGTATTCATTAACGGCGGTGTTTTCTAAAAAATGTTTTTCTGTATCGCTTAGTCTAATGCCAAATTTATCGTTTAAATCTTTGGTATCAATATTTCTTTGGGGATACAAAATTAATTCCTCCATTGATTTAATAAAGCTTTGAGCGTTTCTCACTTTTGCCTTGTGGTTAATAAGTTGTACAGCTAATTTTGCATTAAGTTTGAATTTTCTAGCTTGCGTGATGATTTCATTGATTTTTTTATTCATCATTTCATTTTGAGCGTAAGACTTAAACTCATCAATAAAACACAAAAACCCACGATTGATTCTCAAGGCTCTATCAATCATTTTATGAAAGACATAATAGGCTAAAAGCCCAGCGTCATCATCATTGTGTAAAATGCTATCAGTATTTATGGTGCTAATACGAGTTTTAAGAATTATTGCTTACATGCAAAGTTACATCTTTATGAAATTCATCTACAATGCTTTTGATACCACAAACAAGGGTATAAGCATCATTATATTGCTCGTTTTTCTCTAATAAATCCACACTCTCTTTCAATTTAGAGATAGTTTGCTCTAAGTTGTAAGCAATAGTTATTTTATTAGGTTCTTCTACTTATCAATAGCGTTTAAAAGGGCTGTTCTATCTTCTATCTTATCATTATGTTTGTCATAGCTATCTACTTTTGCCATTTGGGCATAAAAATGCAATAAAAAGGCTCTGTTACTTGCGCTATCTTCTAATGAAAAAGGATTAATATGAAAGCTTTCGCCTTCATTATAAATCCCATCAAAATACTTGGTAAAAGAATACAAGCCATTTAATCTATCAAGAGCTAGAATGTCAATGTTAGGGTATTTTAAAGCACTCATCATCAAATAGCTAATAAGCGTGGTTTTACCAGCTCCTGTTGCGCCAATAATCATGGTATGTCCTACCACTCGTGCCACATTATGGGCTAACACGCCTTTATGTTTGACTTCTTGGTTGTGGAAGTTAAACAAATAAGGGCTATGGTCTAGGTTCTTAAACACAGATAAGGGCATATCCCCCCATGAATTTGCCCTAAAACCTGTATTATTTTTCTCAAACAAGATTAAAGAGGCAATCACTTGGGAAGTTTGATTTCTCATTCTAGGATTGATATTGGCGTTATTAGGAAAAAAAGAAAAATAAGAGGGTTTTAGCCCTATGGTTTCTGTAACACTGCCTAGTCCAGCGTTATTTCACACAAAATTGAGCCATCACTTTATAAGATTGCTTGGTGAGCGTGAAATCTAGGTGGTAGACAACAAGTTCTTCATCTTTTTCTAAATTTTCTTCATTGACAACTTGTGCTAAATGAATGATTTGATTTTTTAAGGTTTGTATCATTTCATAGGTAAGAACCTTTAAGACACCGATTTGTTTGATTTTCAAATGGTTTAAAGTCTCTTTATCTTTTAGTAGGGCAAACTCGCTCTCAAAGGTAAAATGCCCTAAGCTATTCTCTAAATGCTTTTCTAGCAATGAGAAGTCTTTATCCCACAAATAGCTACAAGAAATTTCTGTTTCATTCTCTAAAGTTTGAGCGATTGGCTCTTGTTCTTTGTTTGAGTAAAACTTTTCTAAATGCTTTTTAATATCTAGAAATTCTTCATCAATTTGTATGGACTTCTTGTCTAGGATTAGTTCAATCATTGTCTTCCTTTTGTTTTGTGTTTTCATATCCATTTGCGAAAAGTCAATGTTTTTCACTCTTTCTATGGTTTGAATGAGTAAGGCTCTTTTACTTGTGGCACTAAAGGTTGTCTTTTTGTTGAACTTGTTTTTCTTGTCTTTGTTAGAGCTTGTATTTGAATTGGTCTCATTGGAGCTATTTTCATTCTCTTGTTTATTCTTCTTTACAATGGCTGTTTGGTAAAAACAAAGATTAGAAGGAATGTCTTTGTTGGTTAAGTCTTTGTAAGTTAAAGTGTTAGTGGTGTTAGGATCAAACACTAAAAAATACTCTGTTTTGTAGATTTCCTTGCTCTCAAATTGCGTGATAATAGCTTTTGCGTATGGGTTATCAATATTTGGGCTTTGGTTGATAAATTCTTTACGCCTTTTAGCGACAATCCTTAATTGAATGTCTTTACTAATGGTGTTTAAAACATTTTGCCTTGTATCAAAATAGCCCTCCAAATCTTTTTGCATTAAGTTTGAATAACTTAGTCCTTGTAAAGACATAATAGCGACTAAATTTTCTTGTTTAGTGATGATGAAAGTATCATCATACAAGCCTAAAATATTGCATTCCTCTGTCATAGAATAGGTTTTTGGAACAAAACCTGTTAAATCTAGAGCAATCTTATTAGACTTAGCGTTAAATGCGAGTTTGTAGAGCATATCTAGTAATCGTTTAGCCCCTTGTCCGCCCACAAAACTGATAAAGCTTTGTTCATGCATAATGCTAGGATTAAATATTTGCTTTTGATAATCTTTTTTAGTTTTGAAAAAACGTTCATGCGCTCGTTTTTCTCTAATAAGACCACACTTATAGAGAATTTAGAGATAGTTTGCATCTAAATTTGGTTTTAATGTTTTTGCCATGTTTCTTCTACTACGATTTCTTGTTGCATATCCTTTCCTTTAAGCATAAAATGAATTGGATTTGGTTTTAATCTTAGAATGGGCGATTAAAATGTCGCTTATATCTTCATCAAAGAACTCCGCTATGCTAAAAACCAATAAAAAGCACACATACAGCATTAAAGAATTTAAAAAATCTAGCCAAGGTATCATTACAAAAGGAACAAATCCTGCGATTAAAAAGCTTTTAGCATTGAGCCAAAGAAACTTTTCTTTAGAGCTGATTTCTTTGAGATTAGAAACTGAAATGCCGACTAATTGCATTTGTTTTCCTTTAAAAAATACTCATAAACCAATTAGCTAAGGCTGGGGCTTTAAAAAAGATTGCAGCGCCTATGGCAATAGCAAGGACTGTCATTAAGATTTCTTTCCATCTGTCTAAATTTTTCCATATGAAAATAGCAAGCCCTAAAAAAATGACCATCAAAATACCCTTAGCGGTGGGGCTAGTGAGTTGTTGTTCAATGCTATTAAAAAAGGTAGTCATATCCGCTTGTAATAAAGGTGGTGAAAAACCTAAAAAGGCGATAAGCTTTCTAAAATGCCTTAATTTTTTCATGCGATATTCCTTTCTTTTTTAATCACACAAAATTGAGCCATCACTTTATAAGATTGCTTGGTGAGCGTGAAATCTAGGTGGTAGACAACAAGTTCTTCATCTTTTTCTAAATTTTCTTCATTGACAACTTGTGCTAAATGAATGATTTGATTTTTTAAGGTTTGTATCATTTCATAGGTAAGAACCTTTAAGACACCGATTTGTTTGATTTGAGATAGGTTTAAAGTCTCTTTATCTTTTAGTAGGGCAAACTCGCTCTCAAAGGTAAAATGCCCTAAGCTATTCTCTAAATGCTTTTCTAGCAATGAGAAGTCTTTATCCCACAAATAGCTACAAGAAATTTCTGTTTCATTCTCTATATCTTACCTTAGAACTTTCTCATACATTTTCTAAAGACATGGAATATAAGCGATTTATCATGATTAAAGAGCGCGGAGATCATCTCTATTTGCACCAATACAGCGAACAGGTTTTTAAAAAGAACTTTTGTTTTGTGGATTCATATCCATTTGCGAAAAGTCAATTTGCAAAGTGTCTTTCCAATAAAACAAAAATCTAAAATTTCATATGGCGTCATTCTTAAGCACTCTATTGAAAGTAGTTTGAAACTTTGGGTGAGCTATTAATGGGTTCGCCCACACACTCTATGTCTTTTAATGCTTTTAAGAGATTTTTCTTTACAATGGCTGTTTGGTAAAAACAAAGATTAGAAGGAATGTCTTTGTTGGTTAAGTCTTTGTAAGTTAAAGTGTAAGTGGTGTTAGGATTAGAAATAGGCGTGAATTTTAAAACGACATTATTAGTTTTTTGCATAAACTCTTGGCTAGGAATGTGCATAATACATTCTTTTTTGTTGATTGTTACTCTCTTAATTTCTTTAGCAAACTTTTCTAAGAAACGCATAATAAAATAGAAGAAGGGCGATGGTATATTGTTCTTTTTGTTAGCTCCTACTGAATTGTAGCCCAAAACCCTGACTTAGTAGAACTCCAACTCTTTCAGATTACCAAACCCCCCACACCCACTACACCGGGTCAAAAAAGCCCTATCAACCTTGTTTTTAAACTTGTCAACTCTTGCCACAATCTGTAAAAATGTTTTAGCGTAATGTCTATCTAGAGCAATCTTATTAGACTTAGCGTTAAATGCGAGTTTGTAGAGCATATCTAGTAATCGTTTAGCCCCTTGTCCGCCCACAAAACTGATAAAGCTTTGTTCATGCATGATAACATTACCTTTCGCCAGCCGGTGCGTTTCCAGCAAGAATCTTATGTTTTGATCCGCCGTATCACAACAAAAGAGGGAAAATTTGGCTATCCATGCCTTAACATCGCTCAAAGGGGTCAAGAATCTCCTAACATGCCTCTTTGTTTAAAACAACCCGGACAAGCTGATTTTGTTGTTAAGAGAAATTATGTAACCCTAGAATTTTTCACCCCTCTTTTTACAAATGTTACGCGCAAAATTTCTTGATTTTCTATTCTCTGCTAAAATCTTACTAAAAATAAGGATAGCATGCGCATTTTTGTATTTTTACTAGCTCTTTCTTTGTCTTTGCAAGCAATAGATAATTTTCAAGCAATGCATCAGGTTAAAGAGTGGCTACGCGAGTTTTTACCAAAAGATACTCAAACCACAAATTACTATGTTCTCTATCCTGAAACAGAAATGAGCCAAGAAAACAAGGTTTCTTTTAAGTTTGCAAACCAAAACTACACCTTTCTTTATGCCATAGCCAAGCACTTTACACATAACAAGCTAGATAAAAATGCTTGAATGTGCTCGGGTATGCTTTATGCAGGTAAGTTATATAAGGCTTTTTGTTTGCAAGGTTTTAAAGACGCCTTTGTCCATGTTATAAAAAACACGCAGGAGATGTATTTGACCCTAAATATGACAGGTTTTTATAACAAGCCTACTATGTCGCTTTTAGTCTTTAAACCTCTTGAACATGATTTTTATAACACCTTTTATTTAGAATACTATGGTTGGCAAACAGCCTACCAACGAATCGATCATTATTGCCTCTCTAGAGACAATCCAAACGGCTCTCAAGCCCTCATTCCTATGAGCGCTATTACAAACGATCTCTTACTTAAGCTTAGTAAAGTACCCCACAAACATCTTTGTTCCATAGAAAGTCTTGAGCAGTCCTTACCCCAAAAGATCAAAATGGGGAGTCAAACTTACTCCCTTCTAAAACTCACCTCCTCCTTTGATGCTTCTTTACTTTTAAGCTGTGATTATATTATCAATAGCAAAGGAAGTGGCTATGTTGGGCTTTGCCACACAAACACCACAAGCCGTTTTATCTACAAAGAAGGCTATCTTACCTTAGAACTTTCTCATACATTTTCTAAAGACATGGAATATAAGCGATTTATCATGATTAAAGAGCGCGGAGATCATCTCTATTTGCACCAATACAGCGAACAGGTTTTTAAAAAGAAAGGAGGGATTAAAGAACTTGTAAGAAGCCATGTTTTTTACTCTCAAAGTAGAGACGATCCTAGTGGTAAAAATCCCTTAAATACTGATGACTATTTTAATACCTCAGCTTTAGAGAGTCTAGCCACTCTTTGCTACAAGCATAGACTTTGCATAAGAGAGTAGACATGCGTTTTATTTTAAGTTTTTTGCTAAGTTCTTGTTTGTTGTTGGCATGTAAAATCTATTCTACTTGTAATTGGGATCAATGGAATAAATTAAGCAAAACGGACTTTTTAAAGAATAGAGGCTATGACCAAATAAGTTTTAAAAAAGAGAAAAACGAAGTTAATATCCATAGCCAAACTTATTCCTTTATCCATGTGTATGGCAAAAAAGCAGATGATTTTCATAGAGCTTTGTGTGTAGGGGTGTTTTCTGCCTCTAAAATGCAAGATAAATTTTGTCTGGAGGATATGGAAGATCTATTAAGTCTTAAAAATAGCCAAAACCCTGACTTAGTAGAACTCCAACTCTTTCAGATTACCAAACCCCCCACACCCACTACACCGGGTCAAAAAAGCCCTATCAACCTTGTTTTTAAACTTGTCAACGGGATTTTCTATTTAGCGCGTTTTTCTAGTGGTTTTACGGTGTTTTATCAAGCTAAAGGAGGCTTACAATATAGCCTGCAAGAGATCAATAACAATCTCTTAGATAAACTTCGCCAACACAAAAAAGCTCTCCAAACCACTCTAGCCCCCGATAACATTACCTTTCGCCAGCCGGTGCGTTTCCAGCAAGAATCTTATGTTTTGATCCGCCGTATCACAACAAAAGAGGGAAAATTTGGCTATCCATGCCTTAACATCGCTCAAAGGGGTCAAGAATCTCCTAACATGCCTCTTTGTTTAAAACAACCCGGACAAGCTGATTTTGTTGTTAAGAGAAATTATGTAACCCTAGAATTTTTCACCCCTCTTTTTACAAATGTTACGCGCAAAATTATGATCACCTTTATCTACAAAGGCCCCTTGCTTTTTTATTTGCACCAGTATAGCCAACAGGATTACGATCGCAAAGGTACTATTTTGGGTACACAAATTTTCTACCGCCAAAGTTTTAACGATCCTAAAAAAGAACACCTCATCACTTTTGAAACTTTCACAAAATATTATCCCAATGCTCTAGGACAAAACCCATGCCCCTAGAAATCCTTAACCACAGCGATTTAGCTCCGGATTTAGAGACAGATTTATCCTACAAACTTATTCCGCTTATGGAGTATTTAAACATACAGGGTCTAGTAGAATTACTGCTTGTAGATGTAGAAAAGATGCGGGAGTTAAATTTAGAGTTTAGAGGACTAGATAAAAGTACCGATGTGCTAAGTTTCCCATTAGAAATACCCGGGCAAAAACTGTTAGGGAGTGTGGTGATTAATGTAGAATTAGCCACAATAGAAGCCAAACAAAGAGGGCATAGTTTGTTTGCAGAAATCACGCTTTTATTTGTACATGGCTGTTTACATCTTTTAGGTTTTGATCACGAAAAAGATAGGGGGGAGCAAAGAGAGAAAGAAGAGGAAGTGATTAGAGTTTTTAATCTACCTGCTAGTTTGATTGTGCGCACACAAGAGTTTTAAGGATTTTAAAATTTTGCTCCCAATGAGGGTTTAAAAAAAGAGGGCGCAAATGGGGCGGTATTTTTAAAAGGCGGCAAGCCTGCTTATAAGGTTTTGGAAGAACTCTAGAATCATTTTTAATAGCCATACCCACATAAACAAGCCCCCCACCTAAGCCCACAAAATAGGTTTGTTTTGCGGTTACAAAAACTCCATTGAAACGATTTTTTTCTAACTCTAGGCGTTGTTTAGCGCTAAGTACATAGCCTAGATTTTTTAATAAAGAAGTGATGTAGTAAAGGTTTTGTAAATGCGTAGCAAATACCCATACCCCACACACTTTAACAGGATTGATAGCCGGGTAGAGTTCTTGCTTTTCTTTTTCTAAGGCCTTGAAACTGCGCACTAAACCCCTTGCCACATTAAATCCCGGAAAAACCCCTTCTAAAAATGGATTGCTTACGCATTGCCTAAAAATATTGCGCTTAAAACGCGGGCTAAAGTTTGTCTCGTCCTCAAAATAGCGGTATTTATTTGTGTGTAAATATTCTCTTAATGTGCGCTTTTGTGTGTAAATAAGCGGGCGGATCAAATCATAGCCTACGCGTTTTTCTAAAGCGCTAAAGCCTAATAAAGTTTGTAAACTGCTTCCTTTAGCTAGTTGCATGAAAAACCACTCCAATTTATCATTAAGATGGTGGGCTAGGATTAAATGGGTGTAGTTAAACTCTTGAATAATCCGCTCAAAAAAACTATAGCGCTCTTTTCTATAACGCGCTTCTAAATTACTCCCGCTTAAATGCACTTGTCCTATGTGTACACGCTTGCTATATTTTTCTGCTAAATGCTTAGCATAGGCGATCTCTTCTTGACTCTGTGCGCGCAATCCATGATCTAAAATGGCGATGTCAAAGTTTACACCCTCTTTTTTAAGCAAAAAAAATAACGCCACTGAATCACCCGTATTTAAAATCAAATCCTTCGATCGCCTATTAATCACCCAAGTATTAGCCGCTAGCTGTAGTCCAAAGAAAAAGGCCCAGCAATGATAAACTACAATTTCAAAATCGTTGCTCCATTTACTTTTAGATGAATTTTAACAAAAGGAGCAACCCCTGCATGGTAGCATTTTTAGCCCGTTTCTTCCGTTTTAAAGAGCGCCGTACTTCGCTTGGTATTGAAACTTTAGCCGGTCTTACCACTTTTGTAACTATGGCTTATATCGCCATTGTCAACCCAGCCATTTTACAAAAAGCAGGCATGGATTTTGATGGCGTGTTTATGGCCACTTTGTTAGCCACTATTGTAGGTACTTTAATCATGGGGCTTGTGGCTAATTATCCGATTGCTATTGCCCCCGGGGTGGGCATGCACGCCTACTTTGCCTTTGTGGTGGTACTTGGCATGGGCATTCCTTGGCAAAGCGCTTTAGGGAGTGTTTTTATTGCCTCTGTGATTTTTTTATGCCTCTCACTGACTGGTTTTAGAGAGGCACTCATTAAAGCCATTCCCACCTCTTTAAAAGCAGGTATTGCAGCCGGGATCGGGCTTTTTATTGCCTTTATTGGCATGCAAAATGCCCATTTAGTTGAATCCTCTCCAGCTACTATCATCACCTTAGGCAATTTTTCCCAGCCCATTGCCTATATGTCCTTAATTGGATTATTTATCACCATTGTTTTACTCGTCAATCGTGTACGCGCGGCTATTTTTTTAGGCATTCTCATCACCGCTTTTTTAGCACTCCTTTTAGGACATCTTAAACTCCCTGAACATCTCTTTGAACTCCCTAAAAATATAGATAGCACTTTTTTAAAGCTTGATATTTTGCATGCCTTTAAACCAGATTTAGGCGCTGTGATCTTTACCTTCTTTTTAGTCATGCTCTTTGATACCACAGCTACCATGATTGGAGTAGCCAAGCAAGCTAATCTTTTAGAGGGCGATTATTTTTTAAACGCTAGAAGCGCTTTATCAGCAGATGCCATTGCTAGCGCTATAGGGGCTCTTGCAGGCACTTCGCCCACTTCTACCTACATTGAATCGGGCGCGGGAGTGAGTATGGGAGGCCGTACGGGTTTTACTTGCGTTGTGGTGGCTTTTCTCTTTGCTTTGCTCTTTTTTTTAGCACCTTTGGCTAAAGCTTTAGCTAGCGTGCCAGCCATCACCTCTCCCGCACTCATTATTGTAGGCTTTATGATGATGAGTCATTTAAGCCAAATTGATTGGCAAGACTTAGAAGAGGCTTTGCCTGCCTTTTTTGTACTCTTTTGGATTCCAATTTCTTATAGTATTACAAATGGCGTGGGTATAGGTCTTATTCTTTACCCTTTAATTAAAATTTCTCGGGGCAAGTTTAAAGAGGTACACCCCCTACTCTATCTTTTTGGGGTCTTGTTTGTGATTCAATTTGTATTAGACGCTAAAGTCTAATTTATTTTGACAATGGGCCAAATTTTTAGCGTTTTTACCTTGACAAGGGCGGCTCTTTGTAGTAGAATACGCGCCGTGTTTGATACACCTAGCCGTGCCGCAAATCCATGGTAAGCTGTTTGTAAACCACTTTCCTAGCTGTTGGGGAAAGTTCTTTGCTGTTGTTATGTTGCTCTCTGTCTCCTAACTTAGATTTGGAAACCTAAGAAACCACGATGACCATTGTGCCTTAAAGAGGTTAATCTTTTGTTAATGCTTTGGATTTGCTAGCGCGCATGGTTTAAAAATGCCATGCGTGTGAGATAAAAAATAAGAGATTGCGCTCAAAGGGGCTTTGTTTTTCTGGGTTTAGAAAAATCTTCATGCCAACCTCTACATCTACAATATGCCATGTTACAATCGTGCGGAATTGTACCCCAAATGTCCCAATAGCCCTAAAGTAAGCGGGTTTGAAAGTAAAATCTCCAAAAGACCTCCATGTATTTAAAATCAAATCCTTCGATCGCCTATTAATCACCCAAGTATTAGCCGCTAGCTGTAGTCCAAAGAAAAAGGCCCAGCAATTAATAGGGTTTTTATTGTAGGCCACCATTAAATCCGCCCCCACCCCATAAGTGAATAAATTAGCCTGCTTAGAAGTTCCGGGGTCCAACAGTACATTTCCATAATCTAAAAAAGCATAATAACGGCCATAAGACCAATCATGCTTAGGGTTGTATTCATATCCCCAAGTAATAGATGCTCCTTGAAGAGGTTTGTTAGCATTTAAGGGTTTTAAATAGACCATACCCACTTGATAAGCCGAAGACATATAGCTTAAATTCTTAGCCCAACAAATAGAGAATAGAGCCAGTAAAATCCAACACTTACAGAGTAAAACCCCCCATGCTTTCATGCCAACCATTTGTTATTTGTTTTTGACCCTTATAATCTGGTGCTAGATTTGGACATAGTTTAGAATTTTAGCTTGGATAGCTGGCTGGATATGTAGGCGCAAATCTAAAAGACTTAAAGGGAGAGGACAGTGGCTAAGTTTTATCATATCTTTAGAGGTTACTAGTAAAGAAGTGGCTTTATGATTTACAAATTCTTGTTGCAAACGCTTTAGAGAAAAATTTGCATGATCAAAAAAGTAGAGTTTGCCCACCACTTTAGGCAAATAAGCATCTAAACGGCTAGGATTAGCAATAGCTGTTACTAAGAGCATTCTAGGAGTGGGGTTTAAAACCTGTACTTCTCTTGTGTAGTCCACTCCCTCCTGTGCGATAATATCAGCTAGAGTGTAACACTTAGGGCATTCGCGATAAATCCCACTAGGCAAACAAAAATTAAAATAAGGCGTGGATTCTGGCTTGAGTAAGATATTGAGTTTTTTAAAATTAAAACGAAACCCATCATCTAATAACACCACCTGTGCTCCCAATTTTTTGGCCTCTAATATGCCTTCTTTGCGCGCTTCACTCACAATCACGCTACATTTATTTAGCGCCTTAGCCAGCAAAAACGCCTCATCGCCTGCTCTTTGTTCAGATACTAAAATATCCCCATACACACTCACCACCACTAACCCGCTAGAAGCGCGCTTATAACCCCGACTCACAATGCCTACATGGTAGAGTGGGGCTAAGATTTGGGCAAGTGCTAAAATAAAGGGTGTTTTCCCACTCCCTCCAGCCACTAAATTACCTACACTTACAATAGGAATATCTAAATCCTCAAAAGAAGCTAATTGCCGTTTAAGGGTTGCGATTTTTTCATAAAAAAAAGAGAGCGGATATAGCCCGTAAGCTAAAGCTTTTTGAAAAAGAGAGGGGTGATAAAAATAGCGTTCTAACCAAGTCATAGGGGGCATAAAGTTGGCATCACGCGTTTAAAGGCGTTTTTAGCCACTCTTTCTTTTATCGTGTGCACTAAATCAGGCACAAAACCTAGATTGATTAAATCTTGAGTATTTAAATGCGGGTTTTGCTCCATGTGTAAAAGCAATGGATCAATTTGTGTATAGCTATAGCCTAGTTCGTCTTGATCGCTTTGGTTATGATAAAAATCTGCACTGGGTGGTTTATTTAAAATACTGCTAGGGATTTCTAACATGCGCGCAAGCTCATAAACTTGGGTTTTAAATAAATTGCCAATAGGATTAATGGCGTAGGCTAAATCCCCAAAAATCGTGCCATATCCTAATAGTATTTCGCTTTTATTACTCGTGCCCACCACTAAAGCGTTGTTAGCTAAGGCATAATCATAAAGCATAGCCATGCGCATCCGCGCGCAAAAATTACCCTGCCTAATTGGGCTAGCCTCTTTGTATGCTTGTTTAAAGGCGCTATGGTAGGGGGTAATAGGGCATTGAGTATAAGCAATATTAAAACGCTCACAGAGTAATAACGCATCTTGCATAGCGCTTTTTGGTGTGTTTAAAGCGGGCATGAGTAAGGCATGGGTGTTATTTTCAAAGGCTTTTTGGCATAACACCCCCACAACCGCGCTATCTACCCCCCCACTTAAACCATAAACCACGCGTACAAAACCGCGTTGAGAACTCTCTGTTTGTAAAAATGCTACTAGTGTTTGAATAATAGAAAGGTGTAATTGCATGGGTGTATTGTAGCATAGTCTACTAAGAGGAATGGTGGCTTGAGGCGGAATCGAACCACCGACACGAAGATTTTCAGTCTTCTGCTCTACCGACTGAGCTATCAAGCCTTCAAAAGCCTCCATTCTACTATAAATTACGCTAAATTTTACTTAAGATGTTATAATGATACATTAATTCTAGAAAGGAAGCTAATGCGTTTAGTCTCTTGGAATGTTAATGGCCTGCGCGCCTGTATGCAAAAGGGTTTTTGCGATTTTTTAGAGCAAAGCCAAGCAGATATTTTTTGTGTACAAGAGACTAAAATGCAACAAGAACAGGCGTCTTTTTGTTTTGAGGGGTATGAGGTCTTTTGGAATAGTGCACAGAAAAAAGGCTATAGTGGCGTGCTCACTCTAAGCAAAATTGCGCCTTTGCAAGTTAGCTATGGCATTGGCATAGCAGAACATGACACAGAAGGGCGGGTAATTACCTGTGAATACCCCAATTTTTATTTGGTTAATGTCTATACCCCTAATGCACAAAGAGGTTTATTGCGTTTACCTTACCGTTTAGAATGGGAGCGTTCTTTTAGAGGGTTTTTACAAAATCTTATGCAAAAAAAGGCCGTTGTGGTGTGTGGGGATTTAAATGTAGCGCATAATGAAATTGATCTAACCAATCCACAGAGTAACCGTTATAATGCTGGCTTTAGCGATCCTGAACGCGATGCATTCAGACAATTACTCAATTTAGGCTTAATTGATACTTTCCGCCATTTTTATCCCACTAAAGCAGAAAGTTATACTTGGTGGAGTTATATCAATCAGGCACGGGCTAAAAACATCGGTTGGCGCATTGATTATTTTTTAACTTCTCAAACCCTTAACTCTTGTTTACAAAGCGCTTATATTTACAACCACATTCTAGGTAGCGATCACTGCCCGGTTGGATTGGATTTACATGAGACGCAAATCCTTTAAAGATCTTTTAAACCCTTCTAAATCCCCTATTCCTTTGCCCTATTTTAATCCGGAGAAAGCAGATGCTTGCCTAGAGTGTAGCGGGGAGTGCGTGCCTAGTTGTCCAGAGAAAATTATTTTTAAAGCAGAAGAGAATAAACCTTATTTGCGGGTAGAACAAAGGGGTTGTATCTTTTGTAAAAAATGTGTTTTAGCCTGTGAGAGTACGGGGTTTAAAGTGCTAGAAGAGGCGCGGGGTGATTTAATCCAAGCAATTGCCCAGATTGATCTAAGTACATGTCTAAGTTATCAAAAGGTGATCTGTTTTTCTTGTAAAGATATTTGCATGGTAGATGCTATCCACTTTACAGGGCTTTTTTATCCTAGTATCCAAACGTCTTGCACGGGTTGTGGCATGTGTGTGGGGGTGTGCCCTACTCAAGCAATCCAACTTATTGCACAAGGAGGTTAAAGTGAATATTTCAAGTGTGATTGTCAAGGTTAATGTAGAAACTTTTGAGGCTTCTTTAGAAGCTATTCAAGCCATTTCTCATGTAGAAGTACCCACCTTTGATCGGGATAAGGGTATTTTAATTGCCTTGATTGAAGCGGATAATGTCCAAGAAGAATTGGAGGCTAATAAAGCCATTGAACAAGCTGTAGGGGTTTTAAGTGCGCATATGCATTATAGCTATGCCGAAGATGACCAACAAGCTTTAGGCTTACAAGAAATCATTCAGAAAATCCAAGATTCAGACACTAAAAGCGTGCGTTATAGCGGAGATGTACGCCACTGGATGCGTTAGTTAGCCTTTCTTGTATCTAACCACTGGGATTTAAGGTCTAAAGCGTTTTGTAGTGAATCTTCTAATTTATTGAGTATGCTTAACAGGGGAGAAAAATTAATCCCAGTTTGGGTTGCGTTTTTAATTTCCTTTCGCAATGCATTTGTCAAACTCAGCGCTTTATCTAAATCAATGGGGGGTTCGATGGCATGTTTAAAAATCGCCCCTAAATTCTTTGGCTTGTCTGGTGTATCTTGATTAGGAGAGAGTACAGATTTTAGATCCTGCGATTCTTGGTGGAGCTTATCTAATTGCTTGACTTGTTGGTAACTTTTCCCTGTATTGATGGCATCCTCAAGCATTTTATTACTCTTGGTAACTAACTGGGCTGCTAACCCTGCGCTCTTGATTTGTTCATCTACGAGTGCCTGAATATCAATGGCTATCAGTGGCGACAAACAAAGCGAAAAAAGCAAGAAAAAAGGAGCTAAAACATAGGGGTATAATTTAAAATCCATGTATCCAAGCATGCTAGTAGTCTACTACTTAGATTAATGGTGGAGCCGTGGGGAATCGAACCCCAGTCCAAAAATCACATCCTTTCGCGGGCTTCTACATGCTTAGAGAAATTGGTGAGATTCTGGTGCTTGCGATCCAATCTCTCTAAAAATCTTAGCAAGACCATAGCCCTTTTCTTACTTTAAAAGCGGGCGCTTTTTAAAGGGCCGTATCCATGCCCTTTGTAAATCGTTTTTAGAATAAATTTGAATCGTAAGTTTCCGGTGGGCTACGCTGCGATCGCGTAGTTGGGAGCGTAATTAGGATTGTTTACGGTTATTGTTTGTGTCGTTTTACAAGAGACACTTGGCATGCCACCCACGCGACGCAACTCCTGTCGAAATCCTGTTCAGCCCCATATCCAAAAAGATACCGCCTAGATCGTCTGCTAAATGGCTACAGGCCTTCTGTATATTGGTGTTTAAAGCCTGCGCCATTTGCCCAAACTCATCTTTAGAGCGCAAGATCATCGTCGTCTAAGCTTTTAGGCTTTGTTATTAGATTAAACGCCTACACTGGTTAAGTCCCCTAAAGAACAAACTATTTTCTAATCTGATCAATGACTTTTCTATATTGCTTTAAGTTGGTGTTGATTACCCAAGAGATTAGTTTTTTGATCACAACTCCATACACCTTGTTAAGAATTGTATGAATCGCATCATCGCGGTTTTTATCCATTTGGTTGCGATCAACTAAACTAACTGCGCCAAGACTAATTGAATTTGCACCAGCAAAACTATCCGAACTTGTTATTTGTTGCAAGTAAGAATAAGTGATGGCATGCTCTGCACCTACATTAATGGCAAAGTTATGGGTGGTGCGCCCTGTTTTTGGTTCAAAGAATTGAAACAAAACAGCCCCAGCACTTTGATCGACTGTCGTTTTCATGTTAGTATCTTCTGGGTTGTCTATATTAATATCTGCATCTTCAAGTATACCCACCCATCCTTTGATTTTCAAAACAGAATATATTTTAATTTTTTGCTCGGGTGTTAAGTTTTGTACAGATGTGAGGTGTATGATGTTATAACCCTTTTTTTCAAGTACCTCTTGAACTTGCTTGACTAGGGCGCTTTGGAATTGCTTAATATAGGGTTCAACATTTTCATCTGCTTGGATATGTGGATCTAAAATAGCAATGGTGTGGTTATTTAGATCTTCTTGTCTAATATCAATGGGGTAGTTAAAATCTAAAGAGGTGGCATTTTTCTTAGGCCTTAGCTTTTTAGCTTGCTTGTTTGTAGGTTTTGTTCCAGTATTGATAGCACAGCCTGAGAGTACAAGAGATATTGCCAATGTTATTAAAATTCCCTTTGTTATTTTTTGCATGAGACTCCTTGCTAAAAAGTTGTTATTTTTAGGATTTTCTTTGTTAATTTTAGCAAAAATAACCCTTAACTCTGCTTAGTGTGCCCCATTTAGCCATTATTTTCTCTAGCGTTTAAAATTTCTTACTATTAGCTTCATCTAGGATTTTTTGTGCAATGGCGGCCACATTTTGGCTAATGTCTAGGGAAGTACTGGCAATTTCTGCATTATGTATCGTGGTTTCTTTAAGCGTTTCCATTGCCTCGTTGATTTTACTAATGCTAGTGGTTTGCTCCTCTATAGCATTGGCTGCATCGTTAATACATTGTGTGAGAGATTGCGTACTCACCTCAATTTCTCTTAAAGATTTTTGTGTGCGCTCAGCTAACTTTCTCACCTCATCAGCCACCACCGCAAACCCTCTGCCATGTTCACCCGCTCTAGCTGCTTCAATAGCGGCATTTAAAGCTAATAAACCAATTTGATCGGCAATTTCATTAATAATAAGCACCATGTTTTTAATGCCATCAGATTGTTCGATCACTTCATGGCTTTTAGCATTCACCCCCTGCATAGAGGCGCTAATTTGCTCAAGCATGCTAGTAGTCTGCTCTAAAGACTGCGCTTGTTGTTTGGAGGCATCTTGTAAGTTAGAGGCAGTTTGATTAAGGGTTTTTGTCTCTTCATTAAGGGTATGGGCAAAATCTAAAGAATGCTTTAGCGAGTCTACGATGCTTTGTTGCAGGGTGTTAAGATCGTTAACGAGTTGCAAAAAGCTACCCTGCAAAGTGGCCGTATCCATGCCCTTTGTAAAATCGTTTTTAGAATAAATTTGAATCGTGCTACAAATTTGGCGAAAAGTGCGATCCAAAAAGGCAAAAAAATCATTAAGATTACTCCCTAAATGCTGGAGTTGTGGGTTAGAGGCATTTGTTTTAATGTTTTTACTCAAATCTCCTGCCCGTACACTGCCTAAAATATGTAGCGCCTCCTCTGAAAAGTTTTGATCGTCTGCTAAATGGCTACAGGCCTTCTGTACATTGGTGTTTAAAGCCTGCGCCATTTGCCCAAACTCATCTTTAGAGCGCAAGATCATCGTCTGTGGGGCTTGCTTACTCTCATAATTAATAAAGCTAAAAAACTGGTTAAGTCCCCCATTAAGGGTTTTAATATTGCCTGTAATCTTGCGGTAGAAAAAGTAATACAAAGGTACGACTACAATTAGCAAGATTAAAGCCACAATGCAGGCATAAATATAAAAGGAGTGCCTGACATCTCTTTCAATCTCAGAGGTGATCATGTAGGTGCGCTTAGCCACATTATCCATATAAACCCCCGCTCCAACCCACCAATCATCTGTACCGGCAATCTTTTGGGCATAAGAAATTTTAGGCGTATCTTGAGACCCGCCTCCTGGCAAGGGCTTAGGTGCGATGTAGTCTACAAAACCCCCGCCCTGCATTGCCTTAGTATAGAGGTCTTTAAAATAGTGCACCCCGTTAATATCCTTGAGATTTTCCTCATCTACCCCAATGCGGTACTCCGGGTTGCCTGTATACATCAAAGTGGTTTTCTTAAAAACAAAATAATAACCCGATTTATCCCTTTCAAAGCGAAAGCCTTTAAGCCTATCTATAACGATCTGTTGTCTTGCTATATCTGTAGGGGCATTTTTAATGGCATTAGAGAGGCTATAGGCCAAAGTGTCAATAGAGAGTTGGAGTTTTTCGCCTAAAAGCTGTTTAAAATCCTTACTGACAAAAGTATTAACGCGATCCACAGACTCATAACTGCTCTTAGCAAATAAAAGCAAAGTTGCCACCACCACTAAAATCGTAAAAAACCACAAAGCTACGATTTGTTTACCTAAAGAAAATAAATGCATAAACTGCTCCTATTAATTTGCTCACTCACCCTAAAAGCTTAAAGGCTAAAAGGCATTTAATTTTCAGGCGGGTTCTCTTGCTCTTGTATGTCTGTGCGTGTTTTTCCTCTCATTTATTCCCTCTTTTAAAGATGCGTTTAAGTCGCCACCACCAAGCCCTCTTTTGGTTTAATAAAAGCCTCTCAGCCTTTTTTTGCGCGGCTATTTCTCTTTTTATTTCTGCTACTGGCCTATCAAAGATAATTTCTATATAATCCTCACAATCATCTTTTGTTTCAATGCGAATTACATTATCAGGGATAGCCTCTTTGTTTGTCTCTGGATTTTCTACTTTCTTTTCTCTTGCCATAAGCGCTCCTTAGAATTTCTTAATCACAATGCCCCCATTCTCTACATCAAAAAGTAGATTGGAGGTATCTGTATGCGTTTCTAAAAGCAAAGTCGCTAGTCTATCCTCTATTTCCTCATACAAAGCCCGTTTAAGCGGACGCGCGCCATAAATAGGATCAAACCCGCTTTTGGCGATGTATTCTTTAGCCGCTTGGCTAATCTCAATTACAATATCTCTTTCCTTGAGTTTTTCTTGGATTTGCATGAAGAGTAAATCTACAATCTGTACAATGCTCTCCATTTCTAAAGGATTAAAGATCACCACATCATCTAGGCGGTTTAAAAACTCGGGTTTAAAATAATTTTTAAGGGTATCTTGTACCGCTTTTCTCTTAGCCTCTGCATCGCTTAATTGGATAATAGCCTCGCTGGCGATATTGCTTGTTAAAATAATAATGGTGTTTTTAAAATCCACCACCACCCCTTTATTATCCGTCAAACGCCCCTCATCTAAAATTTGTAAAAGCATATTAAAAACATCTGGATGTGCCTTTTCAATCTCATCAAAGAGTACCACACTATAGGGCATGCGCCTAACTGCCTCTGTTAATTGCCCCCCTTCCTCATAGCCCACATACCCCGGAGGCGCGCCCACTAACCGACTGGCCGCATGTTTTTCCATATACTCGCTCATATCTAGGCGGATCAAATTCTTTTGGCTATCAAAAAGAAAGCGGGCTAAACTTTTAGCACTTTCAGTTTTGCCCACCCCTGTAGGCCCTAAGAATAAAAAGCTTCCAATGGGTTTATTTGGATCGCTTAAACCGGCCTTATTGCGCTTAATGGCCTTAGAAATGGCGCTAATAGCTGTTTTTTGCCCGATTACATGTTTTTCTAGCTCTTCTTCCATGTGTAAAATCTTATCTTTTTCCTCTTGTAGCATTTTTTGTACCGGGATTTGTGTCCACTGGCTCACAATGCGCGCAATCCCCTCTTTACTCACCGCATGTTCTAAAAGAGAGCCCTGTTCTTGCATAGTAGAAAGTTGTTTTTCTAAAGCCTGTACCTCTTTTTCTTGGGTGGGGATTTTGTCATGATCGATCTCAGCGGCCTTTCTAAAATCTGCCTGTTGTTTGGCTATTTCTGACTCGCGCCTTAAATTTTCAATGGTATTTTTAGCCTCTGCAATGTCTTTAAAAACCTTTTGTTCGTTGCTAAACTGCGCCTCTAGCCGTTGTTTTTCCTCTAGCGCATGTTCTAATTCTTTTTCTACCACCGCTAAACGCTCTTTATTGCCCTCGCTTTCCTCCATTAAAAGCGCTTGCTTTTCTACCTCTAATTGTTGGATACTGCGCTTGGTTTGAGAAAGCGCAAAGGGCTCAGATTCAATTTGCATTTTAAGTGCTGCGGCTGCTTCATCAATTAGATCAATGGCCTTATCGGGTAAAAAGCGATCGGGGATATAGCGGCTGGAGAGTTTAGCGCTAGCCACTAAAGCGCTATCATTAATGCTTACATTGTGATGGGCTTCTAGCGTTTCTTTAAGCCCTCTTAAAATCTGTAAAGTCTCATTCACGCTAGGCTCATTTACAAAAATAGGCTGGAAACGCCTAGTTAGCGCGCTATCTTTCTCAAAATATTTGCGGTATTCTTTTAGCGTAGTCGCGCCAATGGTGTGGAGTTCTCCTCTGGCTAAGGCCGGTTTTAAAATATTAGCTGCGTCCATGCTCCCCTCTGAAGCACCCGCCCCTACTAGGGTGTGGATTTCATCAATAAATAAAATCACATTCCCTGCTTTTTTGACCTCCTCTATCACTTTTTTTAAACGCTCCTCAAATTCGCCTCTGTATTTAGCCCCCGCAACAAGCATGCTTAAATCTAACATCACCACCCGTTTATGTTGCAAGGAAAGCGGGACTTCTTTTTTAGCAATTCGTTGAGCTAGTCCTTCTACAACAGCGGTTTTACCCACCCCCGGCTCACCAAGTAAAATAGGATTATTTTTAGTTTTTCTAATAAGAATTTGCATCATGCGCAAAATTTCCTCATCGCGTCCAATGACCGGATCAAGCCCATTATCTAAAGCTTTAGCTGTAAGATTGATCCCATATTTTTCTAAAGCCTCTAAATTAGCATCATCATTAGGTTCTTGGATTTTAACCCCCTGCCTTAAACTCTCTAAAGTTTTTAAAAGCTCTGTTGTGTCTAAAAACTGACCAAAACATGCTTTAAAACTTTCTATATTAGCCTCAATAAATGTATCAATGGCTGCGTATAAATCCCCCTTTTTAAGCGCTAAACCTAAGGCTGTTTGCAAGCCATCGGCTAAATTTTTACTTAGCCGTAGATCCTGCGCGCTTACCTGCGAACTTTTGGGCAGTTTATCGGCTAAACTGCGGGCTTCTAGCTCTAGCGGGGTTTTATCTACCCCCATTTTGATTAAGGCTTGGTTGAGTAAAGAGCTATGATTAGAAAGTAAAGCCCAAAATAAATGCAAAGGCTCGATCTCAGGATTTTTAGCGTGTAAGGCTAAAGAAAGCGCTTGATCGAGGGCTTCTTTGAGATTATGCGTGAGTTTTTCAAAAACAAAAGCCATAAAAGTTCCTTTTTAAAAAATGTAGAGATTATAACGATTATTGGTTATTTTTGCATCATAGTTTTTAATCTGCTCCTTAGTCCAGCTATACTATACTTAAGGGGTTAAACCAACACGAGAAAAAAATTGTTAAAACTTATCCAGTTTGTTAGAAAAACCTCCAATTTTAGTTCTTGGGTATTGCGTGTGGGGCCTGTTTTGTGTATGGGCTGTGTGCTTTTGCAGGGGGCAGGTTCTAAGGTAGAATCTGTTACGGGTAGTGGCGCTTCTGGTAGTAGAAGCCATGCAAGAAGTTTAGATAGAAGAATCGGACAATCTTTACGGCGAAGCTTATCACACAAGCAAAGACACATGGAGCAAACCAAACAAACTAAACCGGTAAATAAGCAAACCAAGCAAGCAGCCCAGGCACCACAAAAACAGCAAAAAGCTTCCCCAGAGGATATGGTAGAAAACCGTAAAGATGGGATTGTGGGGGGAATTGCTCTTACGGTAAATAACGATCCCATCACTCTTTATCAGATTGAGATGCAAGAAAAAGTAAACCATGTTAACCGCCAACAAGCGATTAACTCATTAATTCTCCAGCGTATCCAAGCCCAAGAGATCAAACGGCTTAAAATTGATATAGAGGACGATAAAGTTGATGCTGAGATTGAAAATATCGCTAAACATAATGGAATGAATGTTAGCGATTTTATGCGTACCCTAGCAGGTGAGGGGATTAATCCAGTTGCCTACAAAGCGCAGTTAAAAAAGCAATTAGAAACACGGGAGTTATTGCGCAATATTTTACTTTTTAATGCAAACACCAATAGCGAAACCAAAATGCGCGAGTATTACAATGCCCATAGAGACGAATTTACTGTACCTAGCGATGTGCTTGCCACCCGTTATACAGCTAAAGACACCCAGACTCTTACCCAAGCCCTAGAACATAAAGATACAGATGTACCCGGAGTTACTAAGGGCGAGGAAAGAATTAGCATTAAAGCTTTAAATCCCCAAATTGCCCAGATGTTTCTCTCCACTAAAGAGCACACCTTTACACCTATTTTAAATGCGGGTGGGGGTAATTATGTGGCCTTTTATATTGAGGAAAAATTAGGCAAACAAGAGGTGTCTTTTGCTCAAGCAAGGGGTTTTATTGCCAATAAATTAATAGAGGAGCAACAAGATAAAATCTTAGCCGAATATTATGAAAAACTGCGGGTCAAAGCTAAAATCAAATTTTTACGCTAGGGCTTTTTGGTGGAGCAATTAGCCTTTATTTATAAAGACTCGCTTTTTAGCGTAGCGGTTTTGGCTTTTATTATCGGGGGTGTAATTTTACTAGATTATTGCCGCTCCACTCTAGCCCATCGCCGCAATCTTAAAATTCTTAACGCCCTCTCACTTTCTTACACACAAGTAGAACTAGCCTTTGAAGTACAACAACTTTTACAAAAAGAACAAGAAAACCCGCTGGAGGTTTTAGGGTTTAAAACATGGATGTTTCTAGCCAAACACTACGCTACATATGGTAGCAGTGAGCAGGCTATTAAAATTTATTTAGTACTCTTGCCAAAATATCAAAATGAGCGCATTGTGATTTTAGAAAACTTAGCCAAAGCCTATATTGATATGGGTTATGTGCAAAAAGCGCGCGATATTTTGGTGGAGGTTTTGCGCATTGATCCTAGAAACACCCATGCGTTGCAGGCTATGGTGCAGGTTTATGAAACAATGTGTGATCCACAAACAGCTTTAGAGATTTTAGAATGTTTAGACGCTTTAGGGGAGAGTCGGTTATTAGATGATTATTACTACCTACAAATGCAAGTTTTAATGGAGCAAGATTTAGGCTTAGAGGATAAAAGCATGGCTATTTTAGAATTAGGACGCCAACAAAGTAAACTTTATAAACTAGCCCTTAAACACCTTAAAACTTATCATAAAACCTTGTTTTTTGAGGAAATCGCGCATTTAAAAGAGGCTGTACCTTTTATTGATTTACTTTGGGATATAGACTATTTAGAAATCAAACCCTATTTGCAAGATTTACACCCCCATCTCTTAGAAGTGTTTGTGGCTAAGGGGTATATACAAGGAAAATGCCACACTTTAGAGTTAGAAGTCTTTAAAACATTTCAAAAACAATATGCCTTGAGTTTAAACTTTAGCTATAAGTGCACAGCCTGTAAAAGTCTTTCTCCATTTGAGAGTTATCGCTGTTTGGTTTGTGCTAAAATCGGACCAAAGGAAGTTATCTTGAGTTTAGACAAACACCCTAGCGATTATAGTAAGAATAGTAATTTGAATTAGGAGAATGCATGAAACATGTTGAGCTTTTTTGTGATGGCTCGGCTCTGGGTAATCCGGGTTTTGGTGGGTATTGTTCTATTCTGCGTTATTGCGGTGTTGAAAAAATCATTCAAGGCGGGGAATTACACACCACCAATAACCGCATGGAGTTAAGAGCCGTCAATGAAGCCCTTAAAGTTCTCAAAGAATCGTGTAAAATTGATTTATACAGCGACTCAACTTATGTTTGTTATGGCATTAGTGAGTGGTTGCAAGTCTGGGTCAATAAAAATTTTTCTAAGATTAAAAATGCGGATTTATGGAAAGAGTTTTTAGCGCTTAAGGCTAATCATTTAATCACTGCCCATTGGATCAAAGGCCATAACGGGCATACAGAAAACGAGCTCTGTGATAAACTTGCTAGAGAACAAGCCCTAAACTACAAACAAAAAGCTACGCTTTGCCCGTCTTAAGGATAAAAAGGATTTGAGATGTTTGAAACCCTCCAAAAACGCTTGGGTTATGTGTTTAAAGACCCTTTATTACTACAACAAGCCCTAACACATAGAAGTACAAAGGCACATAAAAACAACGAGAGATTAGAATTTTTAGGCGATGCCGTGCTGGATTTAGTGGTGGCTGAGATTTTATTTACCCGTTTTACGGATTTACAAGAGGGCGATCTCTCTAAAATGCGCGCTTCTTTAGTTAATGAAAAGGCCTTTTTTAAATTAGCCTTATCTTTAAACTTGCAAGATCACATTTTAATCTCACAGGCTGAGGCTAATAATAATGGCCACACCAAACCCTCCATTCTTTCTAGTGCCTTTGAAGCCTTAATGGGGGCTATTTATTTAGAAAGCGGATTAGAGATCATTAAAAACTTAATCCAAGATTTATTAGACATGGCCTACCCTAATTTATCCCCCAAAACCTTGTTTATGGACTATAAAAGCGCTTTACAAGAATTAACTCAAGCGCGTTTTAAAGCCATTCCAATTTATGCGCTTAAAAGTGAAAGCGGCCCGGATCACGCCAAGCAATTTGAAATGCAAATTTTTATTTTAAATAAACTTTATGGAACTTGCAAGGCAGGGAGTAAAAAACAAGCCGAACAACTTTGCGCCCAAGTGGCTTATAAACAATTAAGTAAGGAATTGCCTTGAATACACTGGGTAGAATGCTAAGGCTTACTACCTTTGGAGAATCGCATGCAAGCATGGTTGGAGGGGTTTTAGAGGGAGTGCCATCTGGTTTGATTCTGGATATGGATTTTATTCAGGCAGAAACTAATCGCCGTAAAAGTACGGGTATTTTTACCACCCCTCGCCAAGAAGAGGAT
This sequence comes from Helicobacter suis HS1, assembly GCF_026000295.1. Taxonomy (NCBI): domain Bacteria; kingdom Pseudomonadati; phylum Campylobacterota; class Epsilonproteobacteria; order Campylobacterales; family Helicobacteraceae; genus Helicobacter; species Helicobacter suis. Next base: position 1,247,220 of record NZ_AP026769.1, read on the forward strand.
ATTATTGAACTTGTAAGCGGGGTATTTGAGGGCAAGAGTACCGGTGCGCCCATTGGGCTTTTAGTGCATAATCAAAATGTCAGGAGTAAGGATTATTCTAATCTTAAAGAGAATTTTAGACCCGGGCATGCAGATTTTAGTACTTTTGCTAAATATGGCATTAGAGATTATAGAGGCGGGGGGCGTGCATCGGCTAGAGAAAGCGTGATTAGAGTGGGGGCTGGAGCGATTGCTAAACTTTTATTAAAGCAGCTTGGCATGGAAGTTATGGGGGGGGTTTTTAGTGTGGGGGGGATAGAGGCTACTAACTTAGATTTTAATTTTGCTAGAGAAAGTGTTATTTGTAGTTTAGATGCTAAGGTAGAGGCTAATCAAAAACAAGCCATTTTAGAGGCTAAACAAAGCGGAGATAGTTTGGGAGGGGTTGTTTTAATTAAAGCTAAAGCGCATAAAAATCTACTAGGTCTTGGCGAACCCCTCTATGATAAATTAGATGGGCGGATTGCCAGCGTGATGATGGGGCTTAATGGGGTGAAGGGGGTTTTTATAGGCGATCCTCATGCCTCTTTTATGCGGGGTGGTGCCTATAACGACGCCATGAATAAAGAAGGCTTTAAAAGCAATCATAGCGGGGGGGTACTTGGAGGAATGGGCACAGGGGAGGATATTTTAGTGTGGGTGCATTTTAAACCCACCTCTAGTATAGCCCTTAAACAAGAGAGTATCAATATCCATTACCAAAGTGTAGAATTAGAGATTAAAGGTAGGCATGATCCTTGTATTGCAATTCGTGGGAGTGTGGTGTGTGAGAGTTTGTTAGCCTTAGTGGTGGCAGATTTTCTACTCTTAAATATGGGGGCTAAACTTAGTGGTGTGGAGGCGTTTTATACAAGAGATTAGTAAATCTATCCGCTAAAGGCGGGTGGACTTAGACTTGTAATAATTCATGACGGGTGATACCCATAAAGGTTGGATCTACTTATATTTAATTTTTACACGCTTCCTCATATCCTAGCTCACAGGCCTTTTTAAAATACTCATCAGCTTTTTGTGGATCTTTTCTTGCACCTCCATTAAGATACATAGCTTCCAAGTCAAAATAAGCCTTAGCATTTCCCAACGCTACACACAAACACCCTTTAACATTTGCTCTCCTTTGAAATAAAACGACCTTTAAAAAACAAGGTAATGCATTTGTCCGGATTTCTGCTAAGAATAGTTAAAATATGCTAAAATAGGCAGAAAGAGAGGTATATATGCAAAGTTCACGATCTGGCAAAAGTAGAGGCAATAAAACCCATTTAAATGAACCAGCGGATATGCAAGAAATTTATCAAAGTTTAGAATCAGGGAAAAATAGAGTTCAGGCTAAATTGCTTTCACCTAAACAAATGCTTTTAGAATTGGAGGAAGGGGATTTTAACACCAAAGAAGCATGGTTTGTCAAAGACGATCAAGATCAAAAATATGTTGTGATTCCAGAATCCTTACTCCAATACATCGTACGGATGATTCAAAAAGCCTATGAGGATAAAGTTATCGTAGAGTTAGAACGAGACATGGCCACACTCACCCCTATAGACTTTGCAGATGCGATGGCGGTGGTCTTTAAAAAATTGGAAGCTATGCGTGGAAGCGTGTTGAGTTTGCCTAAAATTAGCCTCAAATGGCGCTTTAAACGCTCTAAAGCTTGGCAGAAACGCGTGATCTTTCCTTTTACTAGAAAAAGCTTTTTACAAACCTACAAGGGACTCATCACCCCTCAAAACCCCTTAGATACCAATACTCCGCCTAGAAAAGTGGGTATTTTCATCGGCTGTTTGAGCAATTATAACTATACAGAGGTGGGTCAAAGCCTACTTTCTTTACTAGATAAACTCAATATCAGCGCTTTAATCCCTGAGCAGTTTTGTTAACCCACAAATCCCGATTTCTTTGGGGATCTAGACACAGCCTATTTTTTAGCACAAAAAAACATCACCTCGCTTTATTCTATTGCCTCTGAAGTGGAGGCTATTTTAGCGCCAGAGGCCACCTGTATAGGCATGCTTAAAAAAGACTATTTGCACATTAGACACAAAAAGAGAGGTTGTGCAGTTGCATTTTGGCGGCGGAACCCCCACCTTCTTTAATGCCACGCAATTAGAAATCATTATCCAAAGTATTTATAGCCTCTTTTCTAATTTTTCCTCTAAAGCAGAGCTTAGCTGTGAGATTGATCCTAGACACTTTACTTTTGAGCAGATGCAGGTACTTAAAAATCAGGGGTTTAATCGCTTGAGTTTTGGTATCCAAGATTTTGACCCTGTGGTACAAAGGGCTGTTAATCGCTTGCAAAGCTTTGAGTTGGTGCAAGAAAAAGTGCAGTGGGCTAGGGATTGTGGTATCCACTCTATTAACTTTGATCTTATTTATGGGTTGCCTTTCCAGAGTATCCAAAGTTTTGAACAAACCCTTTTAAAGGTGCTTAAGCTTGATCCTGATCGTCTCGCGGTGTTTAATTATGCCCATGTCCCATGGATTAAGCACACTATGAAAATTGATCCTAAAACCTTGCCTTCACCGGAGCAAAAGTTAGAACTCTTGCAGTTTCTCATCGCCTTTTTAAAAGATCACGGCTATGAGATGATAGGAATGGATCACTTCGCCAAAAAAGACAACGAGCTTTATAAAGCCTTGCAAAATAAAGAGCTTAGGCGCAATTTTCAAGGCTACACCACCCAAAAATTTTCCCAGACAATAGGCGTAGGGGTTACTAGCATTGGGGAGGGGCTAGATTATTACACCCAAAATTTTAAAGACCTCAAGCACTACGAACAAGCGCTAGATAACAGGCATTTGCCGGTAGAAAGAGGGATAGTTTTAAGTGCAGAGGATAGGCTTAGAAAAGAGGTGATCATGCATTTGATGAATAATTTAGAAATTGATTTTGCAAGTATTGAAAGGGCGTTTAACATTGATTTTAAAGCACACTTTAAAGAGGCGCTTAAGATGCTTAAACCTTACGAACAAGATGGCCTACTCACCTTAAGCGATACAGGGCTTAAAACTAGCGCCACAGGGGCAATGTTAGTGCGCAATATCGCTATGGTTTTTGATAGCTATCTTAAAACCCACCAAGGAGAAAAGCGTTTTAGTCAAACCCTCTAATGGCTTTAATGCCCTTTGGCAAGAAATAGAAAGCAGTACAAATGCTTGTGTTAAATGCGCTAAATGTATACCTAGTTGCACGATTTATCGTATCCATAAAGATGAAATCACCTCTCCGCGCGGGTTTTTAGATTTGATCGCACAGGTCAAACAAGAGAGTTTAGAGCTAGATAACTCGCTTAAAAAAATCTTTGAAACCTGCTTTTTATGCACCACTTGCGTACAAGTCTGCCCCCTGCATTTGCCAATAGATGCCATGATAGAGAGAATCCGCCACATGAGCGCAAATAAACATGGCATTAGTTGGCATAAAAGGGCGTATTTTTATCTTTTAAAGCATCCTAAACTTATGGATTTTATGTTTTCTCTTTGTGATGTACTCGCGCCTTGTGTGTTTAAAAGAGAAGAGGATAAACTCAAATGGCGCTTTAAAGGCTCTAAAGCTTGGCAGAAACGCGTGATCTTTCCTTTTACTAGAAAAAGCTTTTTACAAACCTACAAGGGACTCATCACCCCTCAAAACCCCTTAGATACCAGTACTCCGCCTAGAAAAGTGGGTATTTTCATCGGCTGTTTGAGCAATTATAACTATACAGAGGTGGGTCAAAGCCTACTTTCTTTACTAGATAAACTCAATATCAGCGCTTTAATCCCTGAGCAGTTTTGTTGTGGAGCACCGGCGTATTTTACAGGGGATCTAGACACAGCCTATTTTTTAGCACAAAAAAACATCACCTCGCTTTATTCTATTGCCTCTGAAGTGGAGGCTATTTTAGTTCCAGAGGCCACCTGTATAGGCATGCTTAAAAAAGACTATTTGCACATTTTAGAAAGCCTAAGCGATGAAAAGGATCGCATGTCTTGGCTTGAAAAATTTAAAGTCATAGAGGATAAATTACAATTAGCCTCTGCTTTTTTAGCTAATTCTACCCCGCTTAAAAATTACTTACAGGAGCGCCCACAAATCCCCCTCACTCTTACCTACCACGATCCCTGCCATGCCAAAAAGGTTTTAGGGGTTTTTAAAGAACCCCGCGCACTTTTGCAGATCAACCACTCTTTAATTGAAATGCAGGAGAGCGATCGTTGTTGTGGGTTTGGAGGGGTGAGCATGCAAAGTGAGCATTATGACTTGGTTTTAAAAGCAGGAGCGCCTAAGGCTTTAGACATCGCTCAAACTAAGGCACAGGTGGTGAGTGCGGAGTGTTCGGCTTGTAGAATGCAGATTAATAACTCCTTAGCACAAATCGAATCGTCTGTACAATTTTTGCACCCTATAGAACTCTTAGACCATGCGCTCACAGATTGCAATTTTTCTTTTTTTAAAAACAAATCTTAAAAAAATTATGCTAGAATAGCCGAAATACTTAATATAAAGAAGAGGATGACATGAAGAGAGGATTTTATGCCTTTTTATCAAGTGCCATGGTACTTGGCGTAACAGGCCTGCAAGCCGAAAGGAATGCGTGGTATGTGGGAGCAAGTTACGAAGTAGGGCAGGTTGGAGAAACAGTAAGAAACCCTAAACCGGGAGGTAGTGATTATAATTTTAGCAGGTTACCTTCTGGCCATTACAGCCTTTTGGCCGTGATGCAAGGACTTGGTATTAGCGTGGGGTATAAACAATTCTTTGGTAAGAAAAAATGGTTTGGTCTGCGCTACTATGGCTTTATGGATTATGGACACTCTGTTTTTGGGGCTAACGAGCTGGTACCTGGTAAAGGCACTTTTGCTAACCTCACTGACATGTTTACCTATGGCGGTGGTATTGATACGCTCTATGATGTGATTAATAAAGATGATGTAACCTTTGGGTTCTTTTTAGGAGCAGCCATTGCTGGTAACTCTTGGGGCAACACCACAGGCGGACCGCTTCTTACTATTGCTTATCCAGCCAATTCTGAACAAGTCCTAGACCCTGCCATTTTCCAATTTCTCTTTAATCTAGGTATGCGCACCACTATTGGCAAACACCAAGAATTTGACTTTGGGATCAAAATCCCCACCATTAATGATTACTACTTTAACAAAAAAGGGCTCTCTTTTACTTACCGCAGACAATATAGCTTGTATGTGGGGTATCGCTACAACTTCTAATGCTAAAATGCCCCTAAAACGGGGGCTTTCTTATGGACAGACAAAACACGCAACAGGCTTTACAGGCCATCTTAAACAAAGCACTTGAAGAAATCAAAGAGGTTTTAACTTCTAGTTTTAATGCAGATTTACAAGTGGCTATCAAGCAGGAGAGGGCTAAGCTTGAAAAAGAATTTAATACCCGCCTGCAAGAAAAAGATCAAAAGATTGCCAACCAGCGTAAACATCTCCAGATCATAACAGCCAAACTAGAGGAAAACCAAAAACAAATTGTTACCCTCAAGCAGGCTTTAGAGGAAAAAAACAAGCCAGTAGCCAATCCCCAAGAGGCGTTGAAAAACAACCAACCGGAGGAGAGAGGCCATGTTTTGGCTTTAGAGGAGAAAATTGCCCGATTAGAAAAGATCATTAAGGTGCAAAATTACCGCATAGAAGGCCAGCGCAATCTGATTTTAAGCTACCAAGAGCAGTATGAGGATGGCTCCCTGCCTTGGATAGAGGAGGGCGAGGAAATAGACTTAAAGACAGAGGAAGAACCCCCTAAAAAGTAGGGACGATAAAGACGCTTTCTTGTTGTACAAAGATATTTGGATCGTCTGTGCTATAGGCCTTAATCACGATGGGTAAAATCTCTTTTTTAGAGTGGGTAACATCGTGTTTTTCATAAGATTCTTTGGCCAGTTTAATAGACATGCGCAAAATCACAACTACCTTTAACTTGCCTTGAGGCGCAATAGAAAGCGTGTTTTTAGGCCGTAAAATACTAATATCAGGGTCATCTACATTAAAGGTGTACTCGTGGGTCTTGTTGCTGGTATTTTCAAATAAAAAGATGTAGCTATTATCCACAAAGCCGTTTTTAATGCTATAAAGTTGCCCGCCATGCGTGATGTCTAAAAGCATAGTAGATTTTCTAAGCGTGCCAATGATAAGAGCAGCTACAACCACGAGCAATACCCCCAAATAAGCCCAAGTTTTAAGCCGCCACATTTTAACCTTGCTATGTGTAGCGGTGGCGTTAGTTGAAGACCAATTAATTAGGCTTTTTTTATTGAGTTTGCCCATTGTAATGGTGCAAGCATCTACACACTCTAAGCAATTAATGCACTCTACTTGCATGCCCTTTCTAATATCAATGTGGGTGGGGCAAACTAAAACGCAGTGGTTACAGCTCACGCATTCATTGGCCTTATCGCGTTTTTGTGGAAGGGTGGGGATTTTAATATCATTTGCATCATAAATAGCCCCGCCTCTTTGTGTGTCATAAATGGGATTTAAAGTATCATCATCAAAGAGTACGCTTTGTACCCGCGCATAAGGGCAAAGATAGATACAAAAATGTTCTTTAACCACCACAATATCAAAGAACACAACCGCACTTAAAGTTAACCAGATCGTTAAAAGTAAGGGGTGGTGACTAGGGTGGGCAATGTGGTTAAAAAATTCTAATGGTGGGACAAAATAAAAGAGAAGCACGGCCATAGACATTAAAGGCACGGGAGCGAATAAAAAGAGGCCTACGATTTTCTTAAGGCGATTAGCCGCTGTGGGGGGAGTGGGGCGCTGTTTATTAGCAATTTTAGCATGCAAGCCTAAAATCTTGGTCTCAATCAGATCGCGATGAATCACTCTAAAAATAGTCTGCGGACAACCCCAGCCACACCAGACTCGCCCAAGCATTGTGGTCATAAAAAAGATAAAAATAAAAAGAAAGATCACCAAAAAGGGGAGAAGATACATCTCTTGGGTGTTATAAATTTTGCCAAGTAAGTGGAGTTGTCCACGCTCAAAGGAAATTAAAAAGATCTGCCCATCTCCTATGTGCAAGAAGGGAATGATCATAGGGATAAGAGCAATGGCAACATAAACAAAGTAGCGTTTGAGACGGAAGGAGCGGTGAAAATAGGTGTCCTTATTGGTATAGCTCTGCGTGTCCATGGATAAAAATCCTTATTAAGATGATTACGCCATACTATCAAATTTTAATTAAGTGTGTTTAAATGGGGGTTGTACTCAATTATTGGCTAGATAAGGTAGTATAATCACAACCAAAAAGAGGAAAGCCGAGTGCAAAAAATACTTGTCATTTCAGGACACCCCAATTTAAAAACATCAAAGGTAACCAAAATCATTTTAGAGAAAATGGCAAAAGCATTGCCCAATACGGATTTTCTTTATCTGGACACTACCTACCCTGATTATCAAATTGATGTTGCCCGCGAATATGCGCGTTTAGTGCGCTATGATGTAATTATTCTACAATTTCCAATTACTTGGCATAGCGCCCCCTCCCTACTCAAGCGCTATATTGACGATCTTTTATTTTATAATTTTGCCACCGATTCTAAAGGTGGCAAACTTAAAGGGAAAAAATTGATGTTATCAGTTACAGCTGCAAGACACCAAGATATTTATCAAGAAAGCGGTTATGCAAAATGCACGCTGGATCAATGTTTATACTGCTTTGATATTATAGCGCGTGATGCGCGGATGGAAAAATTGCCTAATGTTTATATCTATGGAATGGGTTATTCTGTCCACTCTATTTAGCAGCTGGGGTTTTTGTTATCGCTGCTTTTATCTCTTTGGCTATTGGCACAAGTGTGGGTTCTATTGTCTCTTTAGGGCCCATAGCTGTAGGATTATTTTGCTGGAGCTATGCTATCAATTGCATTCAAAGCATTAAGACTTTTAGGATAGCCAATATAGGGAATGAGTGCAGTTATCACGCCTATTAGTTTCTTTCTATCATTGCCCGCAGCAATATTCCCACCGACATGGGCCTTAAGTTGCGCGTCTGCTCCTCCTAAGGAAGTTAGATACACAAAGGTTAAAAGCTCTCTAAAAGGCAGGGTTAAACCCTCTCTAGTGTAGTAGTCTCCAAAACAATTTTCTGATAAAAACTGGCGGATATGCTGTTCATCTTTGGGAGCGTGGTGTTGCATTTTATCAATCATGTCTCCAAAGAATTTTCTTTGGATAGCTAGACCTTTTTCTTGCCTTTGATCTCTACTCACACTTTTTTGTGTCTCTAAGGGGAGTTTAAAGCCATGCGCGTTTAAGATTACATTAGTAGCCTCTAAAAAATCATACACCCGTCCAAACCCCACATAGGGCACTGCCTGATATAAAATTTCTTTGATAGCAACGGGATTAACATGGTTTTTAAGGGCTATCCCAAGCATGTTTTTATACTCACCAAGTGCAGGGATAGCTACCAAAGAGGCTAGGACTAATTGCATATATTCTTGAGTACTCAAACCGGATTGAGCAAGGGCCTCACCTAAAGAAAAATTTAAATACGCACTCACAAAATCCGGATCACTTTGGCTTAGAGGCAAAGACGCGTCTTTAAAGAGAGTATCAAAATTGTGCTGTGCAGTTTTAGTTAAATGTGGTGTGTGGTTTTTGTTGTGTACAGAGGCCATTGCGCGCATATACTTCGCATCGCTAACCTTCTCCCCCTAGATCACATTGACTCCATCTTTAACTCCAGTTAAGGCAATGTGAGATCCACCAGAATCTAGCCCCGCTCCATGCCAGTGCTTAACACCCGGTGGGCAAGAGATCACATCTCCTTCATGGGCCACACTCACTTTCCCATCTTGCGTACCCGTATAAATCACCCCTTTAGTTACAATGAGTGTTTGGCCAGCAGGGTGAGTATGCCATGCACTCCTAGCCTTAGGTTCAAAGGATACTAAACCCCCTCCAAAATGATGCCACTTTTCAGACTTAAATAACATCTGCACATGCACAACACCGCTAAACTTAGAACTATCCCCCTCAAACCCCCCTAATTGTCCCTTACGCGTAATTTCTTGTCCTTCCATGTGTTTTCCTTTCAAATGCTTAGGCGCTCCGGGCAATAAAGCCACACAAATAGCCAGCCATAAAGTCAGCCGTAAAGAATTAATCATCAAAAACCTTTTTAGATTAAAATTATTAAGGCGCTCACTCTAGCGCAATGTCTCTTAAAAGGCTAGAAGTACTTTAGAGATTTATAAATAGCTGTAGTTAGCATAATAGCAAGTGGTTTTTAAGCCCTCTTAGCTACAATTAAGAGCCATAGTCTGCTCTTAAAGGATTTTTATGCCAGTTCCTAATGCTTTTGCTCTTATTCCTTTTTTAGTCTTTATTAGCATTTATTTAGGCACAGGTCTTTATTTGGAGCTAAGCGGTGTGAAAATGGGCTTTTATCAACTCCCAGGACCCGTAGCCGCAGGGGCGGGTGTAGCCACAGCTTTTTTACTCTTTAAAAGCGATCTTAATAAAAAATTTGATGATTTTTTAGCCGGGTGTGGGGATAAAAATATCATGACTATGTGTACCATTTACTTACTAGCTGGGGCATTTGCTGTGGTGAGTAAGGCAATGGGAGGGGTTGAGGCTAGCGTGAATTTTGGGCTTAGTTATATCCCCGCGCAGTATTTAGCAGCTGGGGTTTTTGTTATCGCTGCTTTTATCTCTTTGGCTATTGGCACAAGTGTGGGTTCTATTGTCTCTTTAGGGCCCATAGCTGTAGGATTAGCGCAGCAAAGCCATTTATCCATGCCCTTAGTGTTAGCAGCTTTAATGGGAGGGGCAATGTTTGGAGATAATTTATCCATTATTTCAGATACCACTATTGCTAGCACCCGTACCCAAGATGTAGCCATGCAGGATAAATTTAAAATCAATCTTTATATTGCCCTGCCGGCTAGTATTTTAACCGTGATTTTGCTTTTAATTTGGGGACAACCTGAAAATGTCGCTCCGATTCAAATCCATGACTACTCTTTAATCAAAACTTTACCTTATGTCTTTGTTTTAACTCTAGCGCTTTTAGGGGTAAATGTGTTTTTAGTACTTTTTAGCGGAATTCTTTTATCCGGGGCTATCGGGCTTTATTATGGCAATTTCACTCTTTTAAGTTTTGGCAAGGAAGTTTATAACGGCTTTACTAGCATGCAAGAAATTTTTCTGCTCTCCATGCTTACTGGCGGAATTGCCTTTATGGTCGCGCGTGAGGGGGGCATTGCATGGATTATTGCTAAAATTGAAACCCTCATTGTTGGCCAAAAAAGCGCCAAAATAGGCATTGCAAGTTTGGTTAGTTTAGTGGATTTAGCGGTTGCTAATAATACGGTGGCTATTGTGATTGTCGGGGAGATTAGCCGTAAAATCAGTTTAAAATTTGGAGTGGATCGACGCGAAAGCGCGGTGATTTTAGATATTTTTTCTTGTGTCTTTCAAGGTTTAATTCCCTATGGCGCACAAATGTTAATTCTTTTAGGATTTGCTAAAGATAGCGTAGGCTTTTTAGATGTCGTTGTTTTTCTCTGGTATCAAGGACTCTTAGGGCTTTTTACTTTGTTTTATATTTTTTCTAGCACCTACAGCGGTGCTATTTTAAAAAGCTTAAAAAAACAGCAAGTTGCTAATCTGTAGCTTTAGCCCCTTGTACTTTTGGAGTGCCCCGGTATTCATAAAGAAAGGGCACGCCTTTGACAAGTTTTGTAGCTAAAATGCTTTTGGTAACCTGTTGTACTTCTTGAACCTCTTTATCAGACACATCTGTAGGGCTGTGGAAAGCAGAGGCGTAGACTTTATTTAAGATATCAATTTTACCTTGTGTGTTTCTAGCCCGTTTGATCTCTTTAAGAATAACCGCTGCTTTAAGATTAGATTCACTCCCCAAAAATCCGACTAAAACCATGTGTACATTGGCTTCTTTAAGGCGTTCTTGAATGTGGCCTAACTCGTTGCGACAATGAGGACACATGGGGTCTGAAATAATATAAAGGTCTTTATGCACCCCTTTATTACTAGAAGACAGATTGATCACATAATCTTTAGGGACTGCATCAAACATGGCATTAAGCGACTCGCTATTTTGCTGTTTAAAGTTATGGCTTTGGGTTTGGTGGTAGATTGATTGGACTAGTTCTGTATCCTTATTGCTCGTGCTAAAGAAAATATTGGTAATGCCTATCACAAGATCGCTACTTTTATTAACTAGCAAGGGGATATGATATTGCGTGTCTGGATCTTCTACAACCACTATTTGAAAATCTTTATTGGCTTTTAAAGGTTTAACCTCTAGTACATTGACTTTCTTATGGATTTGCTTATCAATCAAGCGAATCACATTACTACCCACCTCACTTGCTCCAGCAAATCCAGCACACAACGCCAACACACAACAAAACCCGCGCATGACAACTTCCTTGTATAAAAATATAAAAACTTCTGCCCATTGTAACACTAAATGATTAATAATAAGTCCAAGAGAGAACACCCATTAAAATCCATGCGCTATAATGCTTACATGTTAGATTGGTTAGCCTACATGAGCGATCAAAATGTAGAGGGGTTTTTGCTCCTATTTTTGCGTTTAAGTGGGGTGATCGCGCTCTTTCCTTTCTTTGATAATAATCTTATTCCTGTCTCTATAAGAGGGGCTCTTAGTTTTTTTCTAACCCTTGTGTTTTATCCCACTCTACCCCACCCCCCACTCTACACCACAGCAGAAACTTTTTTAATCGCTTGCTGTGCGGAGTTTTTCTTAGGGCTATGTGCCTCATTTTTTTTACAAGTGGTTTTCCACGCTATTGCTTTTGCCACAGATACGATCAGTTTTTCTATGGGTTTAACTATGGCTAGTGCTTATGATCCTATCTCAGGGGCTCAAAAGGCCATTGTGGGACAGGTTGTTTTGCTTTTAGCTATTCTAATCATGCTACAAACCTCCATGCACCATTTAATCATTTTATGGGTACAGCACAGTTTAGAAAAAATTCCCTTAGGGGGGTTTGTTTTTACAAGCCACATAGCACAAGCCAGCATGCAGGCCTTAGGGCATTTATTCATGGTAGGTTTTAGCATGGCCTTTCCTATCCTAGCCATTATTATGTTTGGCGATATTGTCTTTGGCATGATCATGAAAACCCACCCACAATTTAATCTCTTAGCTATTGGTTTTCCGCTTAAAATTGCCATTGCTCTATTAGGGCTTATTTTAATCATGGCCTCTATTATGCACCGCTTTAAAGAGCAATTATTACAGGCATTCCATGTACTGACAACTCTCTTTTAAAGGAATATCTATGGATTTAATTAGTTTTCAAGAAGCCCTAGATTTGGGGTTAACACTCCCTTTAATGCCTTTGGAAAGTAAACCCATTGCTTTAAATAAGGCACAGGGACGTATTTTAGCAGAGGATATCTATGCACAAGACCCTCTGCCTAAAGTGAGCAATTCGGCTATGGATGGCTTTGGGTTGTACTTAGAGGATTTAGGAAAATCCTTACCTATTGCCCATACCATTTATGCGGGCATGGACACCACATCTTTAGAATTACCCCCCCACACCTGTGTTAAAATCATGACAGGAGCCCCTATCCCTAAAGGCGTAGAACTAGTTGTACCTTTTGAAAAAATGCAAAGTTTTACAGATACCCATGCCCACGCCCCACAAGGTTTTAAGAAAGGGGATAATATCCGCTTTGAGGGTGAAAATATCAAAAGTGGGGATTTGATTTTAACAAAGGGCACGCGTTTATCAATCGGGCATATTGCTTTATTAGCCTCGCAAGGAATTGTATCTGTACGCGTTTTTAGGCGTTTAAGAGTGGGGGTTTTTAGTAGTGGTGATGAAGTAATAGCCTTAGGAGGGCATGCGCATAAACACCAAGTCTATGATACTAACGGGGTTATTTTAACTAATCTTTTAGAAAAACATGGCTTTGAGCCAATGCACTTAGGTTATTTACAAGATGATCTTGAGGCGCAAAAAAAAGCCCTAATCAGAGCTTTAGATCATGATGTGATTATTAGTAGTGCGGGTGTGAGTGCAGGTGATAAGGATTATTTTAAAGAAACGCTTTTATCAATGGGTGCACAAATCCACTACCATGGGGTTAAGCTTAAACCGGGTAAACCCATTATGTTAGCTAGTCTCTCTGAAAAAATTATCTTTGGCATGCCGGGTAACCCTTTGAGTTGTACGCTGACATTTTTAACTTTAGTGTTGCCTGTTTTAGAAAGATTGGCACTTAGTTTAGCTAAACCAACCACTTTTAAAGCCACTTTGGCAAATCCGCTTATTTTAAAAGGTAAACGCACACATCTAATTTTAGGGCAATTACAAGGTGGAGTCTTCACTCCCTATCAAAATAACACTTACGGCGCAGGGGCTATTAATGCGCTTAGTGCTTCTAATGCCATTGCTTGTATCCACCAAGTAGAAGAACCAGTACAGAGTGCAGAGGTGCTATTGCTCTTGTAAACTTACTCCCGCGCCATAAAGCCGCAACTTAGCTAAGCAAATTAAGACGCAGCTATAAGGTTTTGTGCTAAATCGCCAGAGTAAGGGCTCACTCTTGGAGTAGAGGCTATAGACCACCCTAGCTAGCCTATGATGATTCTCTCAATCCTCTAGCTTAACGCGCGGGGAGTCTATCAACCTTAAAGAATTTGGAAACCATAGGTAATGGTAAACATAAGGTGGCTACGATCAGAGTCAACATTGCGGGGTAAGGGGACAGTTCCCCAAGAGTTACAATAACCAATGCAGTAGCCCTTTTTGGTGATGTTGTTGTAATACTCTAATTTCAGATCAAACTTTAAGTTATAGCGGCTTAAAAAATACCCTAAAAAGAGCGCGACACTTTGTTCATTTGCCCGGGGGGAGGTGGTTAAACGGCCTAAAACTTTCCAAGTAATGCCATGGAAGCGCGATCCAAAATATAAAAATCCATTAAGGGCATCTTTACCAACGATGTTGTTAATTTCAGCATCATAGATACTATTCGTCCAGATGTTATAACCAAGAGGGTCCCCATAAATCCCAATATCCCCGTTGGCATTGCCAATATTTTTATAAATACTCCCCCCAAAAATCCATTTGTTATAGTAGAAGCGGGAGCGGAAAAAAAGAGTTTGACCCGCCTTACCCATTGTTTCTTGTTGGAATAAGATCATATCATAGCCGCGCCCTGATGGAGGGAAAAAGGGGAAAAGCCCCACAAAAGTACCCACCCATCTAAAACCCTTATTTCTAAAATTAGGGTTGGTATCATAAGTGATATTAATCCCGGGGGCATTCATGCGCCCAAAAATGGAGTAAAAGTAGGGGTTGATCTTCCAACCCTTGTGTTGGTATTTAAAATCAGCAATCATTAAAGGTTTGCCACTAGTATAATAACGCCCAAAAGGCCAAAACCAGTCGCTTGAAGCAGAAGCACGCGCATCTGAATACAGCACGCGTAGTTTCATATCTTTATACTTAGCATACCCTTCTACCCCTTGGCTAAAAGAAGTAAACCAGTCATAATCAGAGAGTTCATAACGCCCGCCTTTAATACCAAAAATGCCTTTATAATCATAACTAATGTAGGCGTTATTCACCATCGCATAGCGCGGTTTTTGCACATGCAAACCACTATGCCCGGCATACCAGCCAATATATTCCCAAAATATCCCGCCATCATGTTGGTAGAAATCTCCGGGGCCCCCGGGCTGACCCGGAGGAATGTTATTACCTTGATAGGCCGTAGAGTCATAAGGCAAAGCCGAAAGCATACCCCCCAATTCAGCATGTAAGCCCTTATAAATATCCATGCTGATATTCATTTCAGCCAAAAGAGAGGTATAACTCCCTGTAGGATAAATAAATTTAGACGGATCGTATTTTCTATTATTAAAGCCATACTTGGTATAGCTACTCAGTTTCCCGCTAATGCTCATGTCAAAGGCCAAAGCACGATCAATTACAAGGACAAGGAGCACAAAAACAAGCCACTTCGTAATATTCTCTCTAACTTGCATTTGCATGGAAACCTGCTTGGATGGAGTTATAAAAACGGGCGTATTATAGCAACAACACACTTAAGGAGAAGTTCTCCTTAAGCTAGAAAAAAAGACTAGAAACTATAGCTGATGTGAGTCATCAAGTGGCTTCGATCTTGTGCCACTGTATGAGCAATACCACCCGTGTTTTGCGGACCTTGTGCAAAGCCAGCCGCAGAGAACAGACCCGTATTCAAACTTAAAGGTTGTCCCATATAGCTTAAGAAGCCCACACCTGGGTTATAGCCCGCGCGAATCACTTGCAAGAACCATTCAAGCTTGATACCAGCTGAAATATGTTTGCCAAATTGGTAGTCTAAATACAACGCTAGAGCTTGGCCATCTGCACGAGGAGCTGTAGTGTACCTTTCGGCTAACTCCCAGTCAAACTTACCATACACCGCACCAACCTTTGCATACGCAGTAAAGGCGTCAGCATCGGTGATGTTGTTGATGGATGCAAACCCTAATGAGTAGATACCACCTGTCCATTGTTCTACGCCGTCGATAGCCACTGGGTTACCATATGTACCGATGTTTTGGTTCGGGTTACCGATAGTATCATAGATACCAAAGCTAACATTGTAGTTGTTAAAGTCTAGGCGTTCTTTAATCAAGATAATCGCACCGCCCGGACCTTGTAACCCGCGCCATTTGCCACCATCTAAGAAAGGATCCCAAGTGTTATAACGAGCGGGTGCATAACGGCCGTATTTGGCGTTGTTCCACTGATAAACATACATACCATAGAAGGTAGTTTGTGAACGGAAACCACGCCCGTTAAATTCTGGGTTGGTGTCATAATACATTTTAATTTCTGGAGCGGTAAACACTTCTGGAGAAAACCACACATGCGGGTGGATAGAGAAGTGTTTATTCACTTGATAAATCAAGCCAATTTTATGTTCGCCCCAAGGTTTTTCGCGATAGATTGGGAACATCCATTGTCCGTCAGCAATGCCACGGCCCCAGGAGCTAAACACTTGGAAGCTTAGCTTATTAGTTAGCTTAAACAGCCCATAGAAACCTTGCGATAATTGATAAAACCAGTCAATGTCTTTAACCTGAGTGGTGTCATAACGCCCTAAAACCATCCAAACCCGATCGCTTTTATATTGGAGATTAGCCTTATAAATTTCATAGCGGCGTGATTGACCGGGAGTGTAGGCACTAGCTGGGTAGTAGTTTGGGAAAAGCCCGTTCCACTCACCCATAAACATATAGCCAATCCCGCGAGGGTCAGCTATACCGCCATGTGCCATCGCGTATTGGTAAGTACCAACTTGATTAGCAGGGCCCCAGAAAGGAATACAAAAACCCCCGGCGCTATTGTCATGACAATCAGCGGCCGCATTTTTCCAAGCCTGTGGGACTTGAATATCGTTGGCGTATTTATCATAACGCGTACTATCATAGGGCATGCCACCAAGAGCACCCCCAACAGTTGCACTCCACCCTTTACCTAAGTGTAGAGTGGTTTCTAATTTACCCGTCAACTCCACAAAAGTACCAGTCGGGTAAAGCCCTTTGACTGGGTTAATAGGGGAGTTGTTAAACCCCACCTTAGAGAAGTTGATGAAATCCCCATGGACCTCATAACTCAGAGCGTCCAAACCAGAGAGCCCAAAAGAAGAAGAGACGAGCAAAGCGGGCGTGAGCGTGTTGCGTAGCTTACGGGCACCCCTAGCCCACTTACCCCAACAGCTAGTTCCACCTTCTGGCTTTGTCTGTTTATTTTTTTGATTCATAGGTGCTGCCTTTTCATAATAACGGTATAACCTCGAGATGAAATCTACACAGAACATGCTCGCAAAAACTCCAATCGAGCTATGCCCGAGACCATGATTGTGTTCGCGTATTTTAATATAGTTTAGATATTTTTTTTCTTAAATGAAAACCAATTTTTTCTAATTTAACAGACATTAATAATATTATCTTAAGCGCTTTAATAATATTTCTCTTAAAATTTCAAAGTGATATTGGTCATGATGTGGCTACGATCCTGATAATTAGCCTTAAAATCGGGGTTGTTGTACTGCGGCAAGCCAAAATAGCCCACTTGATAACCTTGATGGATATACACGCCGTAGTATTCTAATTTGAAGTGTACAAAAACTGAAGTTGTAAAAGCGTAGTCTAAACTAAGCGCGGCGGAGTATTCATTCGCGCGGCCTAAATGGCCTTGTGCATTATGATTAGCATTACTCACCCGACCAAAAATATGCCATGCAAATTTCTTATAAAAGCTACCCACAGAGCCATAAATGGTTGTGGTGTTAGCATTTGTTAGCGCATCAGCTAGGCCGTCATAGGCGGTATTATCCCAAAAGTCATACCCGACAATACTTGAGCTTACATAGTTGTTTACATAAGAGGTGTTATTCCCCATTGGCATGGTGTGGCTTCCTAAATAAGCATCTGGGTTGCCAAAGGTGTTATAAAGCCCTAAAATAACAGACCAGTGATTCCACCAAAAAACTTGGCGGATATTTAAAGCAACCCCGTATTTACCAATTATTTGACCTAAAGCCCCCGTCCCATTACTCACCGCATCCCAGATACTCCAAGTATGGGTTTTAGAATTGTACCAACCTGAGTCATAAACCGGCACGGTTAGCATTAAAAGCGTTTGGGAGCGAAAACCAACATTTTGGAAATTTTTATTCGTATCATAAATTAATTTAAAGCCCGGGGCGTTGTAGGTTTTAGGGGAGAAATAAAAGAAAGCCTGTGCGGTTAAGTTTTTATAATCATAAGTGGCGGTGATGCCATGCCAGCCATAGTTAGCCCTCGTGCCATTGGGTTGGTTGTAGGTTGTGGTGGCGTAGAATTGATAAATCCAAGAGTTAAAAGCAAGACCGCGTCCATAAGAGCTCCACCACCATAGCTTAAGATTTTTGATAGGTCTGTAGTAAAACTCAAAGCCTTGGTTAGACCCGCTCATAAAATCAATATTGGCTTCATAACGCCCAATTTTAAACCCAAAGATATGTTTGTAATCATATTGCAAAAAGGCGGTATCTAGTACATAAGGTCTTGCATGATAAGCCCCAGTCTATCCTGATCGGTACCGGGTTGATCGGGTAAGAAGGGTCCATTCGATAAAATTATGCACCACTGAGCCAAAAACCTGCCCGTTTTGATCTTTTAAATATTTTGTACCATCATAAGGAATCCCCGCCATTGCCCCGCCTAAACTAAAACTAAGAGTATGCCCATTTTCCTCTATAGCTTTAGGCAAAAGCCCTACTTTGATTTGAGCAAACCCAACAACATCTGTAAAAGTCTCAGTAGGATAAATGCCGTATTTGGTGTTGATAGCCGAATGGTTAAACCCGATTTTAGAAAAATTTTCTCCACGAGTCAAAGCCTAAGCGGTTACCATAGTAGCCAATCATCCAGTTAGCATTGCCAAAGTTTTGGTAAAAAGAAAAGAAAACCGCAAATTTCTATGGAAGTCTAAAGCCATTGAAACTCCTTAAAACAAAATGGTTTAAAACTGAGCCTTGATTGCTGTCATTAAAAACCTCCTATCTTGATGTGTAGCGCCCACGCTTGGGTCTAATGTGTACCAATTAGCAATATTATAGCCCTTGTGGGTGTCTACTTCGTTAACAAAAGAGTAAAACAAGGTAGAGATGTAATGACTCCATTTAATCCCTAAATTCCACGCTAGGCTTTGCTCGTTGGCTCTGGGTGAAAAGGTTAATCTACCCACCAAACCCCAAAAAATCTTTTTATGAACTCCCCCTGCAAATAAATAGCCGGTAATAGAATTAGGCGAGAGCATGTTATTCATCAATCCTCCATAAACGCTATCATCGCGTATATCAATGACAATTGGGCTTCCGTATAAAAAAATCTTAGCGGCTGGATTGCCAAAGTTCTGGAAATACCCCCCGCCAAAATTATATTGATCGTAATCAAAACGTTGGTGGATATAAATACTACTAGCCCACTTGCCATACATGGAACCACGATACCAGTTATCATAAACGCGGGGGTCATAAATGGGGAAAACCACAGTCATTGTTGTGAGTGATTTTAAACCAATCCCTTCAAAAAGCGGGTTACTATTAAAATATAGCTTAAAACCGGGGGTGGTGTAGGTGTTAGGGGAGAAATAGACAAAAGAGACGGCTGAAAAATAGCGGGTATCATAATTTAACCCCACTGCATGGATTCCCAAATTAACCACCTGCCCTTTTTTATTCGTCGTAGTAACGGGGGAGTACCAGGGCCTGATAAATTCCCCCACCGCTAAAGCCCGCCCAAAGGAGCTAATCCAGTGCAACTTAAAACAAGAAAGGAATTTATAAGAGACTTCAAACCCTTGCGTGTAGCCACTCATGAAAGCTGCTTTGGAGGCATATCTCCCGGCAATAATGCTTAAAACATCTTTATAGTCGTAGCGCAAAAAGGCGTTATAAAGCACATAAGGGCGGGCATGGTGGGTGGTTTCTATATTGGATTTTTTCCAAGGAGCATTATTCAAAAAACCAATCCAGCGCCCCATATAAAAATAGGCAAGTTTAGAGCCATAAACCTGACCTGTGCTTTGATCAACAAGTGTGGTGGTGTCATCATAAGCTAAAGCGCCCATTGCTCCCCCAAGTCCCCCGCTAACTTTATGATTGCCCTTATCAAAAAAGGTGGTGTCTACTTGGGCTCTTACTGTTAAGGTTACAAAACTCTCAGTGGGGAAAATGCCTTTTTTAGAATTAATAGGCGAATGGTTAAATCCCACCTTAGACACTGATTCAGCCACGCCGCTAAATTTATAATCAAACGCCCCCACAGAGCTCACACAGCACACATAAAAAAGCGCGTTCCCATAACTAACCTTACGCATCTACCCTCTTGATTTTAAAGACTTACTCTAATCTCTGTAAAGATATGGCTTCTATCCTGATCGGTACCGGGTTGATCGGGTAAGAAGGGTCCATTCCAACCAATTTTATAACCTCTGTGCATGAGTTGGTTATAAAACTCTACTTTAATATCTGCATAAAAGTGTTTAGAAAACTGATAACCAAGGTTAACCGCAAAACTTTGCTCATTAGCTCTAGGCCCATAAGTCAAACGGCCAATAAAACCATAGAGTAACTTTTTATACACCCCCCCACCAAAGAGAAAAGCCGTAAAGGCGTTAGAGTCCATCATAAAAGAGAGGGAGTTAAGCGTATTGGCATAAACGGTATTAGTCCAAAAGTCAAAGCCTAAGCGGTTACCATGGTAGCCAATCATCCAGTTAGCATTGCCAAAGTTTTGGTAAATCCCGCCGCCAAAGTTATAGTTGTTGTAGTCAAAGCGCTGTTTGATCATCAAACTATGGGCGTTTTCTCTGGAGATCATACCAAATTGGTAGGTGTTCCAAAAGCGTTTAGCATAAAAGGGGTTTAAAACCGTAATATCGGTTTGAGAACGCCAGCCCACACCCTTAAAGTTTGGTTTACTGTCATACAAAAGAGTAAAACAAGGGCTATATTCATTATCAGGTGAGAAATACACAAAGGGCACGATGCTAAAACCTTTATAATTCCATGTGATGTAGAAAGCATGCACCCCGGGGTTGATTGTTTTACCATTAGCTAAAACATAGGTTTTAGGTGAGTAAAAGTTATAAAGCCATTCGTTATAGGCAAAACCCCGCCCAAAGGAGCTAAACCACCAAAACTTAAAATGCCCTAAATTTAAGGTCATGTCTATCCCTTGCGTATAACCACTCATATAGTCCGCTGGGGATTCATAACGGCCGCCTCTAAATCTAAAAATATTTTTGTAGGAGTAGTCAATATAGGCATTATAAATCACATAATCGCGGGTGTGATCTGCATAGCCTTGCACACAATCAGCCGCATTAACCCCACCAATGACTGTAGCATCAGACATCGCCTGTAATTGCGCCGCACTTAAGCCAGCATACTCAGATTCATTACCCCCACCAGCGCCATACCAACACTGCCCCCAAGGCTTTTGCCCGACTAACCCTGCCCAGTAACCAAAGTAGTTCCAGCCCATAGCCCCATAAGGCTTGCCTGTAGCTTCATTGATAAGATGCTTAGTTCCATCATAAACAAGCCCCCCAGCAAAACCCCCTAAAGAGCCTGACATGTGGTGTCCATTAGCCGTTGCGCTTTCAGGCAAAAGTTCAGGAAAATCTAATTGGAGATAACCCACCACCGTTACAAAGGTTTCAGTGGGGTACAAACCTTTATTTGTATTAATCGGTTTGTTATTAAACCCCACTTTAGAAAACATTTCTGTACCTGCCTTAAATTTGGCAAAGGACTCTAAATTGCGTAAATCAAAAGCCGTCGATTCAGACAACAAACTCAAAAGGGTAACCAAACTCTTGGAAAGCAATATCGCTTTTCTCATCACAATTCTCCATAATATGTAACAACCCTACACAGGGGAGGACTCTACAAGCCCAACTTGAAACTCTCTAACACCTCCAAATGCTTTTGATTTTAGCTACCGCACATCAGACAACCCCTTAAACACATATGCAAGAGATGCCTTTTAAAAATCTCTTGTTGTGCGTGCAAGGTGGTAATTGCATAGCTCTCTTTAATACGAATAATAAAGGAGAAGGTCAACTTTAAATAAATTTTTAGCCAAACTACTGGATTTTCCATAAAGACCTCCTCAAATGGCAAATTTCATTATTATTTACCTTCGCGCAATAGTAACAAAGAATAGCTTAATTATTCCCAGCGAATGGCTAAGATGAGACAGCTAGAGGTTGATAGATTTAGGAAGAAGCATAGCTTAGATTATTTAAAATCCCGCTAAAGGCTTAAAGTTAATTTTTAAGCGCACTTTTTAAGTTAGTTTAGCACCAGCGCCATAAGTGGTATGCTAAAAGTTTGTGCTATAACCACCAAAGTAAGGACTCTCTCTTGGAGTAGAGATTGTGTGATCACGGAATTACCAGAGACACCAGAAATAGAAAAAAGATTAATGCACGGGAGGAAGTATTAGGTTTTGTTCAAGTTGTTACACAAAGCCAAACAACGCTAGAAAACTATAACGCGAACCTATCTAAATGGAAAAGAATGGCAGAAAATAGAATAACTTCTACCAAAAACAATCCACGAATTTTAAGCCTAAAGTTTTGATAGCCAGAAATCCAATTCATTTTTAGCGGGTGGAATAAATACCACTAGCCTATCTTACAGCTTTTCTCTTTTAGAGTTAGGTTTTTATAGTGCCAAGAAAATCAAACTTTAAATTTATTGAGTTCATGGTTAAAAACATCGGCTGTTTTGTTTAAAGAAACACTAGCTTCTGAAACCGCTTGGATATTTTTTTGGTTAGTTGTGCTTAATTCACTGATTTTTTGAATTTCTGTGATGATTCCTTGTGTGAGGGTGGCAACCTCTTTGAAAGCCTTTGCATCTTCAACAGTGGCGCCAATGATAGTTTGGATACCTCTTAACATTGCCATCTACGACTGCTTGCAAATTAAGAGCATCTTGGCTTACTTTTACAATCTCTTGGGCATTGCTATTTAAATCTTGGCTAATATCATTCACACTTTGTACCACACCATTAATGCTACTGTGGATTTCTCCTAAAGATTTTTGGGTTTTTTCGGCTAACTTTCTGACTTCATCAGCCACCACTGCAAACCCTCTGCCGTGTTCACCTGCGCGTGCGGCTTCAATGGCGGCATTAAGGGCTAATAAATTAGTTTGGTTGGCAATTTCTTCAATGATGGTTAATACCCCCTTAATCTCTTGTGTGTCTAAAGAGGTACGCTCTAATCTATTGGAATGTTCTACACTGGCTTTAGCATTATTGGCCAAATGGGTACTAAAGCTTTCTATTTTAGCGCGTACTTCTTCTAGGGCATCTCCGGTTGAAACTAAATTTGAATTATTATGCTGGGCGCTACTTGCTCCTGTGTGGATATGCCCCATGATTTCATTGCCATTTTTAAGCACTAAGGCGATTCGTTCAGTTTCTTTTTCCGCGCAATCTTTTGCATCTTCAGAACTTTTTTGTAAAGTTGTAGCAATATGAGAATTTTCAGAGCTAACCTCTTTAATTTGAGAAACGACCCCCTGTGTTTTTTCTAAAAACGCATTGATATTATAAGAGATATTGGCAATTTCATCTTTGCCCTTAACGCTCAGTCTCTTAGTGAGATCACCCTCTTGAAAGACAAGTTCTTTAATCAAATCTCGTGAAGTGCCCAAATGCTAAAGACATTTGGGCTTCCTAGGCTGATGTTGCCCGTAGGGAGAGTTTGGTTCTCACTCTGTGTCCCTATAGTAGGGATTTTACAGAGTTTGAGCTCCAACGCATTCCCTACAGGTCTCACACATCATATCTCCAAAGGCGTAACTTCCGACACTTCCTGCCGTAGATACGAATGTATGGGGACATTATACCACAAATTAGTGGCATTCATCCCACCCGCTAAAGACGAGTGGGATTTCTGCCAAAGAGTTTTAAATTAATCAGAGGTTTAAAGAAAATATGAATCACCCCAAAAAGTATCACTAAGATCAATAAAATCGCACCAATGGCAATACTGAGTAAAAGAGCTTGTAAATCTCTTAGGTTTTTAAACGCATCTTCTTTATTAATCACCCCTAAAATCTTCCACTCCAAACCCGGTACTGTCGTGTAGACAAAAAACTTTTTAATCCCTTGAGCGTCATGTTCTATAAAACCACTTTTGTTAGTAAAAATGGTATCTGTTAGTTCTTTGCCTCCCGGGTAAGAGTGGCTATTATAGTAATTAGAACCGGCTTTAAATTTGGAGGAGCGGATAATAAAGGCTTTTTTATCTAAAACATGGACGCGTACGCCATTAAAATCAAATCTGCGCTTATTTTTAGCCATGGATTCTAAACTAATATCTGCAGCCAGTACCCCTCCTAAAGCCCCATTTTTAAAAATAGGAATGCTATAGGTTAGGGTTATTTTTTGAGTAAACATGTTTTTATAAACATCGCTAATGGCTAATCCTTGTTTAGCTATAGCCTCTTGATACCAAGGGCGTTTTCTAGGATCATAACCCTTTGGAACTTGCCCCATTGTGCCAATTGTACGCCCATCTACAAGGCCTACATAAACATTTTCAGCATTTAACCCATCGCGAATAAGGCGAAAAACCCCAACCACACTAGGGATATTGGTAAATTCTATCTGATTCAAATCCTTACAAGCGCGCGTTAGTGCGCTTTCTATGGAGTTATTCCACTCCGTTAAAGAAGAAGAAATTAAATTGACAGCTGCACCTGAGGAGTTGCGGACTGCCTTAGCAATATGAGAACTGACAACAATATTCACAACAAACATAATGATGCTAAAGGCAACGAATAACAAAGTTGCTAAAATTAATAAAATTTTAGTTTTAAAACCCATGCAAAAGCCTTAAATAATACATAAAATAACACCTAATCCTAGCACAAGTTTTCCAGTTTTCCCCACCTAGCAATCTTAAACTTAAGCTACTCTAGTACACCAAAAGCTTTTTAAAGTAAGTTTCAGCAGGATTTATGGGTACATTATGTGTCTATTTCTAACCCTAATTCCTGTGCTAAAAATTTTCCGGTATAACTCCCTGTTTTAGAATGGTTTTTAGCTAAAGTACTTGGCGAACCTGTGGCGATAATTTTTCCGCCTAAATCCCCCCCCTCAGGGCCCATATCAATAATATAATCCGCGTTTTTCACAATATCTAAATTATGTTCAATCACCACCATAGAATTACCCAGCTCTACGAGTGAATGCAAGACATTTAAAAGAAGTTGGATATCTTCAAAGTGTAGCCCTGTTGTGGGCTCATCTAAAATATAAAGGGTTTTACCGGTGTCTTTACGGCTGAGTTCCTTAGCTAGTTTAATGCGCTGGGCTTCGCCTCCACTTAGTGTAGTCGCGCTCTGCCCTAAGGTGATATAACCTAAACCCACATCAATTAGTGTTTGTAATTTGCTCGCAATTTTAGGGATTTTACTAAAAAATTCTAGCGCCTCCTCCACACTCATAGCCAGCACATCAGCAATAGATTTATTGCGGATTTTAATAGCTAGGGTCTGGGGGTTGTATTTATGCCCCTTACAGCTATCACACTGCACTAAAATATCGGGTAAAAAATGCATCTCAATTTTAATTTCCCCTTCGCCATGGCATTTCTCACAACGCCCCCCCTTGATATTAAAACTAAAACGGCTTGCGCTATAGCCTAAAATCTTAGCCTCCTTGCTTTGGGCAAAATACTCACGAATATCATCCATTACGCCCGTATAAGTAGCCGGGTTACTTCTTGGGGTTCTGCCTATGGGGGCTTGATCTAAATAAATCACCTTGTCTAAATGCTCCAAACCCTCACATAGCCCACTCACAACCCCCTTTTTAGCATGATTAAGCCGTTCTTGTGCAAGGGGCAAGAGAGTTTGTAAAATTAAAGAGCTTTTCCCACTCCCACTCACCCCCGTTACACAGACAAATTGGCTTAGCGGAATCTTTACCTGTAAATTTTTAATGTTGTGCAGGTTAACTTCTCTAAGCTCTAAAAAATGCACGGGTTTTTTTAGAGTATGAGACGGGCGGGTGATGTTTTTAAGCCCTTGTAAATAAAGAGCGGTGGGGTGGCTACTTTTTAAAAGCGCCTCTATCTTGCCACTAAAAATCACCTCCCCGCCGTGTTTACCCGCTTTTGGTCCAATATCTACCACAAAATCTGCTTGTTTGATCGTCTCTTTATCGTGTTCTACAATAATAAGTGTATTGCCTTTTTGCTGGAGATTTTTAAGGGTTTTAATCAGCTTAAGGGTGTCTTTTTCATGCAAACCAATACTAGGCTCATCTAGCACATAAAGTACCCCGGTTAAACCGCTTCCAATCTGGCTAGCAATACGGATACGCTGACTCTCTCCGCCGCTTAAAGTGCGCGCATCACGGCCTAAAGTCAAATAGCCTAGCCCTACATCTACTAAGAAAAACACCCGCTCCATAATTTCTTTTAAAATGGGTGTAGCGATATGCCTCTCTTGCGGGTTTAAATAATTAAAATGCCCCTCTTCTTTCAAAAAAGCATGCACGGCACTAATGGGCATGTCTAAAAAATGAGAGATATTAAGCCCGGCCACTTGTACACTTAAAGAAGAGGGTTTAAGCCGATGCCCCTGACAACTTGGGCAAATTTTTTCGCCCATATACTGCCCCAAATCATGGCTATCTTTAAAGATGTCATAGGCAATCTGGACAATGCCAAGCCAAGGCCTTTCTAAACTCTTTTGTTTCCAAGAAAAAGAGATTTCTTTACCATTGCCATACAAAAAAGCTTCTTGTTGTGTGGGGCTAAGCTGGTTAAAAGGTTTTAAGGGGTCTAAATGGTTAGCTACACAAAAACCTTCAAAAAGCGCCTTATAATAATTGTTATGGCTTAGAATTTGGGTGGCCTCTTGCAGGGGACTATTTGGATCAAGAATTTTATGAATATCTAGCCCTAATTTAGTACCAAGCCCTAGACACTCCTCGCATGCGCCTTTGGGCGAATTAAACGAAAAGCGCAGGGGCTCTAAAGGCTCAAAACTAATTTTACAATTAAAACAGGCCAAATGTTCGCTGTAATGGCGGCTTTTATGGCTCTCTAAATCTAACACTTCTACCCGCCCAAACCCCTCAGCTAATGCCTTTTCTATAGCATGTGCCATGCGTGCCTGATTTTCAGTGCGTACTTCTAGGCGATCGGTGAGTACTTTAAGGGTGTGTTTTTTGCTTTTGGCTAGTTTAAGCGGCTCATCAAGGCGCACTAAAACCCCATCAATTTGGGCGCGTACAAAACCCTTTTGGCGCAAGGTCTCTAAAGTATCTATAAAACTACCCTTTTTATCTTCAATAAGGGGGGCAAGAATGAGGATTTTTGCTTGCTTAAAATCTTGTTGAATCTGATCTAAAATATCGCTAACACGCATAGAACTAATGGGCGCGCCACAGTTATGGCAGTGTTGTGATCCAATGCGCGCAAAAAGCAGGCGCAAATAATCATAAACTTCAGTGATCGTGCCCACAGTCGATCGGGGGTTTTTACTAGTGCTTTTTTGATCAATGGCTACTGCCGGGATCAATCCTTCAATTTTATCCACAGCGGGTTTTCCCATTTTGTCTAAAAACTGGCGCGCATAACTGCTAAGCGATTCTAAATAGCGCCGTTGCCCTTCTGCATAAAGCGTATCAAAAGCTAGAGTACTCTTACCCGATCCACTTAGACCCGTAAAGACGATAAATTTATTTTTGGGGATTTCTAGATCAATATTTTTTAGATTATTTTCCCGAGCGCCGTAGATTTTAATGTGATCTAGCAAAAAAACTCTTTATGGTGGAGTAGCCCCGTATTATACTCTGATTTTCTAAGAGGTGAGTTTTTAGAATAAAAAAATACAAAAATTCTTGTTTTATGAGTTTAAACATGTTATGATCGCGGTCTAACTTAATTTTTGATTATGGTGTTAAAGGATAGTGATGAGAAAGTTTCTACTCGGTGTCCCTCTAGCCTTTGGGGTGATGGGGGTTCTGGTGGCAGAAGAGAGTGGTGTATTTGCTGGGGTTGGTTATCAGATTGGGCAAGGTAGGATGAATACCAATCTTTATAACTTACCCGGAGATTACCCTCCAGGAACGGGTTCTGATTATAAGAACTGGCAGGGCACAAATGTAAGCTGGCATGCTAAGTATGGCAATGGGGCTATGAATGGCTTTGGGGTAATGATTGGTCAGAAGTTTTTCTTCAAGGTTCCCAATGCTAAGACCAAGTGGGCAGGTATCCGTTATTATGGCTTCTTTGATTATGGACTTGCTGATTTGGGTCCCCAGTACAGTTTAGTAAACTATAATCAAAATGTCGTCTTAAACATGACTGCTTATGGTATAGGGGTTGATGCTTTAGGTAACTTCATCGATCGTAAAAATGCGAGTGTGGGTGTGTTTGCAGGTTTTGCCATTGGGGGTAATACTTGGCAGTCTAGCGCTCTTAATGCGTGGAAAGCTGCTATCCGTGCCCATGACCCCCATGCTTCTTTAGCAGGCTTGCCTAGCCATGGGAATTTTAATGTGTGGTTAAATTTTGGTTTTCGCACCAATATTTATAAACACAATGGTGTAGAGCTAGGAATTAAACTTCCTATGTTGGTTAATAAGTTTATCCGAACCGCAGGGCTATACTATAGCTTGAAACGCGATTACTCCTTGTATCTAAGATATATCTACACTTTCTAAAATCTTTCTAATAGCATTAGCGGAGGGGTTGTTTTTGTAGCATTTTGATAATGGTGGTGAATAAAATCCCCTCAAAGATAGCAGCTAGCAAGAAAGCATAGTAAGTATCTTGGTTGATAGCCCCTACCCGCAAACCTACGCTAGCAGTGGTAACCAAAAAGGTTAAGGGCATGGAGGCGCTTAGCGCGAATAACACTGTGTTTTTACCACTGTTAAAGTATGTCCTAAAGAGTAAAAAGCTGGTGCTAAGGTGTAAATAAAGCATGGCAACCATGACTAAACAAGCATGGGTGATGATGGTGTAGTTACCTAGTACAAAATGCAAGTTTAGGGTTGAGCCTACATGGATAAAAAAGAGGGGGACAAAAAAGCCAAACCCTATATCGTTGAGTTTGTCAAATAATTCGTGTTTGTGGGGGAAAAAGGTAGAGACTAGTGTACCGGCTAAAAAGGCCCCTAGCACCATTTCTAACTTAAGCCACGCTACAATCCCTACTAAAATAAAGAAAAGGGTGAGTGTAAAACGGATGTCTTGATTGGCCTCATTACTAGGCATGATCCAAGCTTTTAACCCCGGAAACCACCAAAATAAAATACCAAATATTTTAATCAGACTAGCAATAGCAAGTAAGAAAACAAGTAAAACGCTTAGGGCTCTGTATAAATTCATGCTAAGGCCATGCAAATAAATCCCATCCACCACCACAAGTAAAACAATGCTAGTGAGTTCACCTAATACCCCAACTTTAAGCACTAAATCTAGCCATGGCGGTTCTTTGCCATAGTCGCGTACTAAAGTCATGATCATACCTAGACTCACAATGGGCAAAGCGATAATATAAAGAGCAGGCAGATGCAAGCCTAAAACAATGAGAGTAGAAGTGATATACAAAATAGCAAAATAGCCAAAAATTCTTTTTAAAACAGCCTTTTTAATCTGCTTAAACATGTATAAGTCTACTTCCATGCCACAAAGAAACATTAAAAATAAAAACCCCACCTCAGCCATCATACTAAAACTATGGTTAGGCTTAATCAATCCAAAATAAACCCCCAAAGCTCCTAGCAAAATTTCTAAAACAGCCACCGGCATTTTAAACAGACGACCCATATAAGGCGCTAGTACAATTAAGGGCGCAATGGTGGCTAAAGTGAAAAGATCACTCATGTTAAAAAACGCAATTCTAGGGCTTTTAAAAGGGCTTGAGGATAGAGTTGGTATTCAAGTGTATGTACTCTTTTTTCAAAATCCTCTAAACTCTCTTCTTTTTTAACTTCTAAAGCCTCTTGTAAAATAATAGGCCCGCTATCTACCTTCTCCTCTACAAAGTGCACACTCACCCCCGTGCCTTTTTGGCTAAGAAAACTGCGTTTGATCGCGTCTTTGCCCTTGTGTTCTGGTAAAAAAGAAGGGTGGATATTAATTGTGA
Organism: Helicobacter suis HS1; assembly: GCF_026000295.1. Lineage (NCBI taxonomy): Bacteria > Pseudomonadati > Campylobacterota > Epsilonproteobacteria > Campylobacterales > Helicobacteraceae > Helicobacter > Helicobacter suis. The sequence continues at coordinate 1,276,968 of NZ_AP026769.1, forward strand.
GGAAGCGCTCTAAAAACTTAGGACTTAGAATCTGATTAAAACCTGCTAGACAAACTAAGTGGCAAGGATATAAAATTTCAAACAGCTCTTCTTCATTAGAACACACCACACAGGGCATATTTAGTTGTTTACAGCGCTTGATACCCATAGCCTTAGGGTTATTAGTTGCGCAGATCTCTACTTTCAAGATGAGAGGTTGGTTGTTTTGTAAACGCATAAGGGGTTTAAGGTGCAGGGTTTCTATAAGATTTTGCATATTAGAACCCTGCCCACTAAAAAGAATACCAATTTTGAGCAAAGAGGAGGGTAGAGAATCTAGCAAAGCTTGCATCCATATCCTTTAAGTTTTGGGGTATGTTAGCACATTTTAAGCACTTGTGCTATAATGGCCGTTTATTTTAATTTTTGGAGTCTGCATGTCCTCAAAACATTCGTTTCAAACCGAAATTAACCAGCTTTTAGATTTGATGATTCATTCGCTTTACTCCCATAAAGAAATCTTTTTAAGAGAGCTTATCTCTAATGCCTCTGATGCGCTAGATAAACTCAATTATCTAACCCTGAGCGATGAGAAATATAAATCTCTGGAATTTGTACCCCGCATTGATCTAAGCTTTGATGAAAAGGCTAAAACTTTAACCATTGTAGATAATGGCATTGGCATGGATGAGGCTGATTTGATCTCTAATCTAGGCACGATTGCTAAATCTGGCACTAAAAGCTTTTTATCTAATTTAAGCGGGGATCAAAAGAAAGATAGCGCGTTGATTGGCCAATTTGGGGTGGGATTTTATTCTAGTTTTATGGTGGCTCATAAAGTTGTGGTGCAAAGTAAAAAGGCTTTAGATAGCCAAGCTTATGCGTGGGTGAGTGATGGCAAGGGCAGTTATGAGATTAGTCCTTGCGTTAAAGAAAATCAAGGTACACAAATAACGCTTTATTTAAAAGAGGAGGAGGCCAAGTTTGCGAGCCGCTATGAAATTGAAAATATCGTTAAAAAATACTCTGAGCATATCCCCTTTCCTATTTTTCTAACCTACACTGAGAGCAAATTTGAAGGCGAGGGGGAAAATAAAAAAGAGATCACAGAGGAGAAATGCACCCAAATTAATAGCGCTAAAGCCCTTTGGCGCATGAATAAAAGCGAGCTTACAGAGGAGGACTACAAAGAATTTTATAAAAGCTTTGCCCATGATAATAGCGCGCCTATGGCGTGGATACACAATAAAGTAGAGGGGCATTTAGAATACAATACCCTTTTTTATATCCCTAGCACAGCGCCCTTTGATCTGTTCCGTGTGGATTATCAATCTGGGGTAAAACTTTATGTTAAGCGGGTTTTTATTACTGATAATGATAAAGAACTCTTGCCCCAGTATTTGCGCTTTATCCGCGGGATCATTGATAGCGAGGATTTGCCTTTAAATGTGAGTCGCGAGATTTTACAGCAAAATAAAATCCTAGCCAATATCAAAAGCGCCTCCACTAAAAAAATCCTAGCCGAATTTGAACGCTTAAGTGAGAATGAGGAAAACTATAAAAAGTTTTATACCCAGTTTGGGCGGGTGCTTAAAGAGGGCTTGCATAGCGATTTTGAAAACAAAGATAAACTTTTAGATTTATTGCGCTTTACTAGCTCCAGTGGGGCGGAGTTTCTCTCTTTTAAATCTTATAAAGAAAACATGCCAGCCGATCAAAAGAGCATTTATTACATGTTAGGCGATAATTTAGATTTGCTCAAAGCCTCCCCGCTTTTAGAGAAATACGCCAAAAAGGGTTTTGATGTCTTGCTCATGGGCGATGAGGTGGATAGCTTTGTGATCCCTAGTATAGGCGAGTATGAAAAAGTACCTCTCAAAGATGCCAGCGCCACAGAAACCCTTAAAGAGTTAGAACTAGCAGAAGTCAGCGAGGAGGAGAAAAAAGAATTTAGCCCCGTACTGCAAGCTTTTAAAGAAGCGCTAAAAGAGGAAATCAAAGATGTTACTTTGGCTAAAGATTTGAGTTCTGCGGTGATGTTAGTGGGTGAGGAACAAAGCGCGATGATGGCTAATTTAATGCGCCAAATGGGTCAAGATGTCCCCAGCCAACCCAAAACCCTAGAACTTAACATTAGCCATGCCATTATCCAAAAACTCAAAGAAATTGAGGATAAAGCCATTCTTTCTGATGTAGCCCATCTGCTCTTTGATAGCGCCAAGCTCTTAGAAAAGGGTGCGCTAAAAAATGCTAAAGCCTTTAGCGAGCGACTCAATAAAACCATTTTACGCGCCTTTTAATGCGCCTTTTAATGCTAGCTCTGCTGGCTTTTCCTTTGTGTGCTAAGCCTCTTGTGATTGCAAGCGATTTAAGCAACCAAGAGGGGTTTTTAGATTTACTCCAAGAAGTTTTTCAACAGGATAACTCCCAAAAAATTAACTGGATCAAACCCCCCAAACGCATTTGCATGGCACAGGGTTATATTCTCTCTAAAAGCGCTTTACAGGGTATGGGTAAAATTAAAGCAGAAAAAGCGCTTTTTCAAGAGGAATTATTGCTCTTAGGTTCTAAGCAATGGCAAGGCTATTTTCAGGGTAAAAAACCGGCTAAGGTGCTTGATATTTTAAAAAATACGCCTCATCTTAAAATGATGCTACACACCTTTAAGCCCTATCAGTCTAGTGATTTGATTTTAATTAGTTACCGCCTGTATTTACAAAAGAAAAATACCCTCCCGCCTCTGCTTTATAAACCCCTGCATATGCGCTATTTTTGGGCTAATCCATGCCATTCACAAGAAGGCAAGATTTTTTTAAAGTGGCTAGAAAGCCCCAGAGCTCAAGAGAGCATACAAGGTTTTCGCATAGATTACCACACTATCTTTACTCCGCTAAAAGGTTTGTAATGGGCGATGTTATTTTTGTTTTAGACTTTGGAAGCCAGTACACCCAGCTTATTGCTAGACGATTACGCGAAATGGGGGTGTATGCAGAAATTTATCCTTATCATTGTCCCCTAGAAACTCTTTTAGCTAAAAACCCCAAAGGTTTTATTTTAAGCGGGGGTCCGGCTAGTGTCTATGATAAAGAGGCTTATTTTTGCGATCTTAAAATTTTTCAAAGTGGCTTACCTATTTTAGGGATTTGTTATGGCTTACAATTAATCGTTAAAGTCTTTGGTGGAGAGGTTAGACTAGCTAAAGAGCAAGAATTTGGCAAGGCCAATTTAGAGCTTTTAGACACGCATGCCTTATTAGAGGGAGTTAGCGGGGGTGTGGTGTGGATGAGTCATGCAGATTATATAGAGGTTTTGCCAGTAGAATTTAAAGTATTAGCACAGAGTGAAAACGCCCCCTTTTGTGTGATTGCGCATAAAAAAAAGGCTATCTTTGGCCTGCAATTCCACCCGGAAGTGGTACACAGCACACAGGGTACACAGATTTTAAAAAACTTTGCGCTTAAGATTTGTCAATGCATGCCTAGTTGGAACATGCATTTTTTTGCAGAGCAAGAAATCTTAAAAATTAAAAAACAAGTGGGCAAAGAGCGGGTTTTATGCGCGGTGAGTGGGGGGGTGGATTCAAGTGTGGTGGCGTGTTTGTGCTCTCAAGCTTTGCCCGGGCAGCTAGAGGTGGTTTTTGTAGATCACGGACTCTTACGGCTAGGGGAAAAAGATCAGGTTATTAAAATGTTTCAAGGGCTTTCTATCCCTTTGCATGTCATTGAGGCTAGTTCTTTATTTTTAGAGCGTTTAAGTGGAGTGGTTGATCCTGAAAGCAAACGCAAAATCATAGGGCATACTTTTATAGAAGTCTTTGAAAAAAAGGCGCAAGAATTGAGAGCTAGCGGTAAAATCAAGTTTTTAGCACAAGGCACTTTATACCCAGATGTGATCGAATCGGTGCGCATTAAAGGACCTTCTGAGGTGATTAAGTCCCATCACAATGTAGGCGGGTTGCCTGAAAAAATGGATTTTAAACTCCTAGAACCCTTAAAAGAACTATTTAAAGATGAAGTACGCGCTTTGGGATTAGAATTAGGTTTGCCAGAGTTTATGCTTAAGCGCCACCCCTTTCCCGGACCCGGGCTAGCGATTCGTATTTTAGGGGCTATAGATTCTAAAAATTTAGAGATTTTAAGAGAAGCCGATGCCATTTTTATAAAGACCTTGCAACAAGCTAATCTTTATGATCAAATCTGGCAGGCCTTTTGTGTGTTATTAAATGTGCGCTCAGTGGGGGTAATGGGCGATAGGCGTACTTATGAAAACACTTTAGCGCTTAGAGCCGTGCAGGCTAGTGATGGAATGAGTGCGCAGTGTGTGCCTTTGCCCTTTACTTTTTTAGAGGAAGTGGCTAGCCAGATTATCAACAAGGTTAAGGGGATTAACCGCGTGGTTTATGACATCACCTCTAAACCCCCGGGAACTATTGAATGGGAATAGAATTAAAAGGGTTGTATGCCATTAGTGATGAAAAGCTCACACCCTATCATGATTTGCCAAAATTGCTTGAACAGGCCATTTTAGGCGGGGTTAAACTTTTCCAGCTTAGAGATAAAAGCCACTCAGATCAAAATTTACGCGGACTAGTTAACGAACTCTCTTTTTTATGCACAGAAAAAAATGTGGGTTTTATTCTGAATGATAGATTAGAGCTAGCGCTAGAGTGTGGGGTTTGGGGATTGCATTTAGGCGCTAAGGATACTCCTTTGCAAGAGGCGCGATCGCTTTTTAGGGGAGTGATTGGTGTCTCTTGTTATGGAGATTTACAAAGAGCTTTAAAGGTACAACAAATGGGGGCAGATTATGTTGCCTTTGGCGCCTGCTTTGTCTCACAAACTAAACCAAATGCCCCCTGTATTGATTTAAAAATTTTGCAAGAAGCCAGAGCCTGTTTAAAAATCCCAATTTGTGCTATTGGAGGAATCACGCCCTTTAATGTAGATCAATTAGGGAGTGTAGACTTAGTGGCGGTGGTGGCGTCTTTGTGGGTAGGAGATGTGTTAAAAAATGCGCAAAGTTTAAGCTTAAACAGCAGAAATTCCAAATCTTTTTAGAATGTGGCTTGGAGCATAATCTAGCGCTAAGCTTGCAAAGCTAAGTAGGATCAAAGAGTCTAGCTAAAGGTTTTGTGCGATAAAGCTAGAGTAAGGGGCTAAAAACAGCCACATTATATAAAATTCTAAAAACTCTACCATATTTTTATATCTTTATTTTATGCAAGCCATGTTGATACATAAGTTTCTAGTAGGCAAAGCTCTTGGCTAAATTAGCCTAGCAAATGGCGGCTCTATTGCTTGATTTAAAAATGAAAGTTAGTTAAAACTGGTATGTTTGCAACTCAGAATACAACAAAAATCCCGTACTCTTAAATGGGGTATAGGATTTTGTAGGTTTGTAGGAGCGGCTATACTTTGGAGGAAAAGCTGTTAACCTTATGGCTAGCCTTGAGGATTAATTCTCTAGCTTTAAGTGGGGGGTGTGTTAAAACTTCTTAAGCAAGTTTATTGTGTTTAAAAGACCCAAGTAGGCTTTCTAACTTCTCTAAAATACTTTGATGGATACTACTAGGGCTTTTAGAGGCATCTAAGATATAGGTTTTAAGCTTTAATATTTGGCATGCCTCTAGTAGGCGTTTTTGTGTGTGCTCTAAAAATGCCACTCCCTGAGCCTCAATACAATCCATAGAAGTTTTTTTATCTAGCCTTTTTTTTAACTCTGTATGATCTAGTTTTAAAACAAAAACAAGATCTGGTATCACTTCTAATAACCCATGTATTTTATGTAAATCAATGGCCTCTTGTAACAAACAAGGTGCATAAGCAAGCCCTGAGATTAAAGAACGATCGCTAAAAATTAATCGGTGAGAATTAGGCTTGATCACCTCCTCTATGTGCAAACTTCTATCTGCTAAAAAGAGTAAAAATTGGGCATGGCTAGATAGTTTATGATCTAAAATCTTTTCGCGCAAAGCCTGACCCAGAGGTGTACCCCCGGGTTCTTTGGTGAATAAGGCATTAGGGAAGGTTTGTTTTAAAAGATTGATCTGGGTACTTTTACCGCTGGTATCAATTCCTTCTATGGCAATAAACATTAGGTGTTCTTTAAGATAAATTCTAAAACTGCGGGAGGAACTAGGTGTTTTATTTGCCCCTTATGGCTTAAAATACTGCGCACAACAGAGGAGCTAATAAAAGTATTTTGTAAAGAGGGCATGAAATATAATGTTTCTAAATCTGGATTTAAAGATTTGTTAGCATAGCACATTTGTAACTCAAATTCAAAATCACTCACCGCCCTAAGCCCGCGGATAATACACCGGCAGTTATGATCTTTAGCTAAATCAACTAATAACCCTTCAAAGGCTAAACATTTGACATTATGTAAATGCGCTGTGGCAAGTTGTAACATTTTTAACCGGTTAGCAAGAGAAAACATGGGGCATTTAGCGCTAGATTTAGCCACCGCCACTATTAAATTATCAAATAATTCACTGCCTCTTTGGATAATGTCTAAATGCCCATTAGTGATTGGATCAAAGGAACCCGGATAAATGGCTAATTTTTTAAGCATTTTCTGTAGAAACACCTATCTTTAGCGGGTGGAATGAGCCAACCATTTCCACTATTTTGTGGTACAACGCCCGCATACATTCTCTCTCATGGCAGGGAGTGCTGAAAGTTACGCCTTTGGATATAGATGAGTGAGACCTATAAGGAAGCTTTTTGGAGCTCAAACCCTGTAAAATCCCTGCCATAGGGACTCGTAGTGAGAACCAAACTCTGCTTACGGGCAACACAGATAGCAAGCCAAAATGTCTTTGGCATTTGGGCACTTCACGCATTGGCTTTCCATCTAGGGTATAAACAGTGGGTAATGCCTAGCGCATCTAACCACTTACCCACTAAAAATAATTCCATGTCTTTTAAATTTTTAGGCTGTGTGTAGTAGGTGAGTAGGGGAGGGGCGATAATGGCCTGTGCTTTAGCTAGAATGAGTAAATTTTCTAGGGCAATGCTGTGCAAAGGCAATTCTCTAGGGGCTAATAGTAGTTTTTTTTGCTCCTTAAGCACCACAGCAGCCACGCGGCTTAAAAGATCATCACAGATTCCATGCGCGATTTTACTAAGAGTATTTAGACTAGCTGGAATAATAGCCATCGCATCTATGCCAAAACTTCCGGAGGCTATAGGGGCATCAATTTGTTTATGGTTAAAGAGTTGCAAAGGTCTATGCCAATTTTTAAGCATCTGTTTTAAATCTATATTCATTTCAGAGCGCGCCACTTGTTGGGCATGCGGGCTAAGAACGATAAATAAATCAATCTCTGTAGGCACACACTCCAAAAAGCGCCAAGCTAGCTGTATCCCACTAGCCCCGCTAATGCCCACTACTAATTTCACAGCACCTCCCCTTTTAATAATCCGGTGATTCTAACCTGTACCACTTTTTTACTGCGCACATTTAGCGCCTGAATCACTTGGTTTAACACACCATTTTCTAGGGCTTGTAAAGAAGTTTCTAAAAAAAGAGGGCCTTCTTTGAGTGTGGCGCTAAACCCATAAATGCTTTGATCATCATCGCCCACCGCACAAAGATTCTCATGGGCACAACAAAGGGGAGCTATGAGTTTGCGCGCGAGAGGGTTTGTGTCTTGGTATTCATCTATAGAAATGTATTGGTAACGCTCACTTATGCGCTTAGCCAATTCTAAATCGTAGTTTAAAATCATATAAGGCAAGGCAATTAAATCATCAAAATCCACCCTACCAATGGAGGCATTTAGGCTATATTTAATCCAGATTTTTTGATCTAAGCTTAACACGCCCTCTTTATTGAGAAATTGTTGCGTGCGCCATTGTAAATCTTGAGGGCTAGCTACCTTTAAAATCTGATCTAGCATTGATAAATTACCGCTAGCTAACTCTACTTTAATGGCTTGGATTTTAAAAGGGTATTTGGCATAAAACCGGGTGTAGGCTTTAGAAATAGCTTGTTCTAAAAGAAAAAGGGAAGGCTTAGCAAAAAGCCCGGTTAGACAGATAAAAAACAGCAAAAAGCGCATTAAGTCTTCTTAATCATAGAAGCCATAAGCCAATAAGTATTAGACTCAAAGCGCACTTGGATACGATCATTATTTAAGGCCTCAATCACACCCTTACCAAAGACTGAATGCATCACACAATCCCCGATATTTAAAATTTGGCATGGCAATTTGGCTTCTTTTAAAAAATGGGAGGGTTCTAAACCTGCTTGGAGTGTTCCAAAATAATTTCTTTCTTGTGCGCTACATAAATAAAGCTCCTCTTTAGCGCGCGTGATAGCCACATAGCCCAAACGGCGCTCCTCCTCTTGATCCTCTGCATTTTTGTAAGGGAAAAACTCCTCCTCAAAGCCTATAACAAAAACCACGCTAAACTCTAAACCCTTAGCTTTATGCACACTCATGCATTTAACGCCCTTAGAATCTACAATAGGGGTTTCTAAAATGATTTGTTCTAAAAAGTCTTGTATACTAGCCACACCCTTTAATTCTAAACTATCCTCCATGCAGCTCATAAAAGTCTCTTCTAAGCGTGAAAGATAATTTAACTCCTCTTTAACCTCTTCATCAGAATTAGCTAGCTCTTGCTTTTCTAGCTCTTCTTTACATATTCTAAAATAACTTGTAAAAAGAATATGTGCTTGTTCTGTATTTTTGATAGAGCGGGCGTCTTTTGCTAGATCAAAAAGAAGGGTAAAAAAATCCTGTAAAGACACATAGGAACTTGGAGATAATAGGGGTTTTAATAAGCCGGCCTGATAGGTTTTAGCAATGCTACTTGATTCTCTAGCGCATAGATTTTTAATTTTATCTAAACTGCCTTTACCGATGTGTTTGAGTTTAGGTAATAAGCGCAAAATACAATCATCTGCATGAGAATTCATAAGAGCATGTAAATAGGCTAGGCGATCTTTGATGATAGCGCGTTCATAAAAACTAATATCGCCTATGATCGTGTAGGGGATTTTAGCCTGTAATAAACCTTTTTCTACTTCTTTAGAGAGACAATTAAAGCGATACAAAATAGCCATATCCTCATAAACAACCCCCCGATTAGCCGCTTCTAAAATCTTTTTAGTGATAAAGTTATTTTCCTCTGTGGTGTTTGTAAAATGCGGGGCTTCTAGTTTTTGCACAGAACTTTGATCTTTTTGGCTAATTAAAGTTTTTTGGTAGCGCTTCTTATTGTGGACAATCAGTTCATTAGCACAGGTTAAAATTTCTTTTGTGGAGCGGTAGTTTTGTTCTAATTTGATAATTTTAGTTTGAGGAAAATATTCAGGGAAATTTAAAATATTTTCTATATCTGCCCCTCTAAACCCATAAATGCTTTGATCATCATCGCCCACCGCACAAAGATTCTCATGGGCACAACAAAAGGTTTTAATGAGTTTAAGTTGGAGAGGGTTTGTGTCTTGGTATTCATCTATAGAAATGTATTGGTAACGCTCACTTATGCGCTTAGCCAATTCTAAATCGTAGTTTAAAATCATATAAGGCAAGGCAATTAAATCATCAAAATCCACCCAGTTTTCTTTTTCTAAAGTTTCTGTGTGCGTAGATTATTAGCGCAAAAGCTTCTACGAATTGTCTGTATAGATGAGGTGGTTTTTAATCTGTGAAAAGCGCTTCGGTAGGTGTCGCTTAAAAATTTGATCGTTTTCTATACGCGTATCTTTTTTATAGGCAAGTAAAGCAGGTTTTAAGGCCTTTAAAAGTTCATTAGGGCGTTTAAGCTCAAAATCTAACCCCCGCCCTAAACGCTCCATGTGATGTTTTAAAAAGTTAAGTCCAAAGCTATGGAAAGTACAAAGTGTGGGTTTATAAGTACGCCTACCTATTAATTTCATCGCGCGCTGGTGCATTTCACTTGCTGCTTTATTCGTAAAAGTGAGGGTTAAAGTATTCTCAGGGGGGATTCCTACATAACCAATTAAATAGGCTAAACGGGTGGTTAGGGTTTTAGTTTTGCCACTGCCTGCCCCGGCTAAAACAAGCAAGGGACCTTGTACATGCTCTACCGCTCTTTTTTGTGCCGGGTTAAGATTTTGCATAAGAATTTCTATTTTATTCATGGCAAATCCTGTGCATTTTTAGGGGCTTTGATCTGGAACTGGTAATAAATAGAGTGGAAGTTATAGCTTTTAATGAGATTAAAATTGGTTAAAGCCGATTCTAAATCCCCTAGTCTTTGATAAAGTAAGCCTAATCCAAAGCGCACATCATAATTTTGTGGATCGATATTTTTAGCCAACTCTAAGACCAAGGCCGCGCTATCAAATCGTTTTAAAGCGATATAAGATAAGCTAGCAAGTTCATACACCTCCATTTCATGATCGCCTGCTTTATCTAGTAAAAAGTTATAAATAGAAACCGCCTTTTCATACTTCTTTTGAAACAAACTCATCAAACCTAGCATGCGCAATAAATCCATTCTATCCTCATCATTTGAAGCAGCACTCAAACGGGCATTGAGTGTCTCCTCTTGGCTATTGGATAAACCGGTGATAAAGATTATGCGCCACAATACTCAACGCGCCAAAGCCGAGCCATGGATAAGTTTGTCTAAATCCACTTTTTTACTGGTTAAAAAAGCATAAGCCCCTAGCATTTGGTGGATATCCCCTTTGTATTTAAGCAAAATTTCACAAAGCACATTGGTAAATGTTTTCTTGGCTAGCATTTTTTTAAGTGCGCTAGAATATTTAACTTTTAGGGGGGTATCGCGGATTTTGTGGGGCTTGTGGATTTTGCTGGGTTTGCTGGGTCTGTGGATTTTGCGGGGTTTGCGGTGTTTCTGGGGTTTGATCAACCATGTTTAACCTTTAGATATAGCGGGTTAAATAGGGCTCTAATACTTTAGGAATCTCAATAAGCCCCTCTTTTGTCTGGTAATTCTCCATGATAGCCACTAGTGTACGCCCTACAGCTAAAGAAGAGCCATTAAGGGTATGTATAAAGGCATTTTTCTTATTTTCTTTATAGCGAATCTTAGCCCGCCGCGCTTGAGAAAAGAGGCGTTGTGGAAATCATCTAATTGGGCATAGATTAAACCGGTATTATAGTGGGCAGTGGAGCTATAAGGATTGGCCTCTAAAGAGAGTTTAAATTCTTTAAGCGCTAGGCGCAAATGAGAAGTGCCAAGATGTTTAAACGCAGCGATCATGTGTAAATCCGCGCTACTAGTATTCTTGCCTTTTTCTAAAGAATTAATGGCGTCTATAAAATCCTGATTATTCTTCGCATTTATAGAAAACATCCCCTCATGGATAGCATTTAAAGAACTCTTTAAATCCATGAGTTTAAAAGGCGCGTAGTAAAAGAGGATTCGAACAATAAGCATCCCCATTCCTTCGCGTAGATTATTACTCCAAAAGCTTCTACGAATTGTCTGTACATCAAAATAATTCCGGTTTAATCTAGGTTCAATCGGGTAGGTGTCGCTTAAAATCTTTTCTTTGTGTTTGTCTTTTTTGAGTGTGTGTAATAAAGAGGCTAAAACATCTTGCGCACCTATAAAATTTCCCATACGCAAGGCAATAAGTTCTAAGGCCATTAAGGCTTCTTGATCATCTGGGTAGGCATCGTTATAGCGCCGCAAGGATTGAATAGCCCGGTCATAATCCCCAAGTCTGGCATATAAAAGCCCTAGAGTTTTATCATCTTTAGGGGTGGCGGCATTTTTAAGGTATTTGATCGCATTGGCTTCATCTCCAAACATCATGAAAATCTTAGCGGCTAAACGATTTCTTGGAGCGCTAAATAACTCCGTATCCGGATTAATCAAAGCCGAAAGGGTTTCAAAATAATGCCCGCCATAATATAAACTAAGCGCATAGGTGTAGGGATAAATGGGTTGTTTATCTAGTTGGACTAGGTAATTGGTGGTGAGTTTTAAATAACGGGTATAAAGATCCATATTATTAAGATAAAAGGCAGAGATCATCGCATCAATGGCATTAATGCTAATATTTTCCTTCGTTAAAAGGGCATTATCAAAGAATTTTAAAGCCCCGCTATAATCTTTTTGGTGCATTTTAAGCACCCCTAAATTGTGGTTAGCAAGATTAGAGGAAGTGTGTGAGATTTTGTCAAAAATGCGCAAAGCCTCATCGGTTTGCCCTTGTCTGTAGAGAATATCTGCCTTTTCAATCATGGTATTAATATGTTCTTCATTCAGATTTACATGGGGAGTTTCTTTTAAAACAGGGAGATTATTTAAAACAGAATCTTGACTTTGTTCTATTTTGCTTAGTTTTCTAGATTGTTGGGCGGCGGCCTGTTTTTGCGCGCTACTTTCCCCAAAACGCCGATTATGCGCCACAAAACTCATGATCAGTGAAACAATCACAATTAAAGCAACAAGCCCTGTTCCTCCCAAAACGGATAAATACAAGCGAGGTCTACTTTTAAGGGCGGTAAATCTCTCTTGAAAAGTCTTGGCCTGCAAGATTTGTAATAGCGGGTTTTCTTGGCTAAAGAATAATTGTAAAGTTTGGATTAAATTTCTTTTAGGGGGGTTTTGCGGATTTTGTGGGGCTTGTGGATTTTGCTGGGTTTGCTGGGTCTGTGGATTTTGCGGGGTTTGCGGTGTTTCTGGGGTTTGATCAACCATGTTTAACCTTTAGATATAGCGGGTTAAATAGGGCTCTAATACTTTAGGAATCTCAATAAGCCCCTCTTTTGTCTGGTAATTCTCCATGATAGCCACTAGTGTACGCCCTACAGCTAAAGAAGAGCCATTAAGGGTATGTACAAAGGCATTTTTCTTATTTTCTTTATAGCGAATCTTAGCCCGCCGCGCTTGAAAATCACGGGTATTGCTCACCGAGCTAATTTCGCGGTAACAATCTTGCCCGGGTAACCACACCTCAATATCTACCGTATTACTCGCGCTAAAACCCAAATCCCCGCTACAGAGTTGAACAAAGCGATGGGGCAATTCTAAAGCTTTTAAAATACCGCTAGCAATTTCTAACATTTTAGCCTGCATAGAATCGCTTTTTGTAGGGTGGGTGATAGCCACTAATTCTACTTTATCAAATTGGTGTTGGCGGATAATGCCATGTGTGTCTTTGCTTGCACTTCCGGCCTCTTTTCTAAAACATGGCGTATAAGCCGTCATTAAAATAGGCAAATCCTCAGAAAGAATGATTTCATCAGCATAAAGATTAGTCAAACTCACCTCTGAGGTGGGGATTAAATATAAATCCTCTGCTTCAACTTTAAAAAGATCTTCTTTAAATTTAGGGAGTTGGCCTGTGCCAAAAAGAGTTGTGGCATTGACTAAAATAGGGGGATTGATAATTTCAAAGCCATGTGAGGCGTTATAATCTAGCATGAAATTAATGAGTGCACGGCTAATTAATGCCCCTTCTTTGCGCAACACACTAAAACGGCTTTTGGCGATCTTAACGCCTCTATCAAATTCAATCCAGCCATTTTCTTGGGCTAGTTCGTGGTGTTCTTTAGGTTTAAAATCAAAATTTTTAGGGGTTAAAATGCGCGTAATTTCTACATTCTCACTCTCATCTTTACCAAAGGGAGTAATGGGGTCTAATAAATTAGGAATGCTGTGTAATAAAACTTCTAGTTCTTCCTCTAAAGTATTGACCCGGTGGGTTAAATGCCCTATTTTTTCTTTATTCTCCTCTAAAGCACTCTTAAGACTCATGGCTTCTTGATCGTGGTTTTTTTGTTTTTCAAAAAAGAGTTTGGAGGTTCTGTTTTTAAATTCTTGGGCTTGTTCTAGGGCTAATTTTTGTGCTTTATATTCTAATAAAAGCGTTTGTAGATTTTTAAGAATCTGCGGGTCTAAGAATCGTTTGGCTAAATTAGCCTGAATCGCTTCAAAATCATGGAGTAGCAATTTTTTATCAATCATGTTAATTCTCCTCTTGTAGTCCTAAACCCCCATTCTTTCACCCAAGCCTCTAAATACTCTTTATGCACCTCTAGGTGTAAAATCCCTTGATCGCCTTCTAAACTGCTAGCAATATTACTATTAGGTAGAGCAATAAAACTATCCCCATAAAAACGCCATGGCAAATTGCTTTGTTTAGAACGCACCATACCGATACGATTAGCCCGTGCCACTAGCATAGAATTACAAAACGCCCTAGCTTTACACACAGCGCGCCAGCGCTCAAAAGACTCAAAGGTACTAGCCGTGCTTAAAAGCACCACCTCAACCCCCTCCTCTTGCATGCACAGCCAAATTAAATCAAAATGCAATTCATACCCAAAAAGAGGGGCGATTTTAATTCCCTCTAGCATAAAGGTTAAAGGCGTACTTAATTTATCAGGCTGGGGGTTATTAAAAAAGCGCGCTTCATTCCAGTGATCATAGGGCATGAGTTTTTGCTGGGTATAAAATTGTGTGTCTTGAGGCGTGATTAAAGCAATTTGTTTCACTAATCCCTTTTGTTCTTGCAAAATAAGAGGCGCACTCATATAAAGCTGGTGTTTGTGTGCGAGTTGCTCGAGTTGTTCTAAACGCGCTAAGCTGTAGCTATTAATTTTTTCTACCTCACTCTCTAATATCTCTAAAAAAAAGGGGGTGAGTACATATTCAGGGAAAATAAGCAGCGCATTAGGTGGCATTTGTTTCACACTTTTTTGTACAAATTCCCAATCAAAATGCGCCATTTGCATGAGAAATAGATGCATTAAAGCTTTACCGCCAAAATATTAGACACGCTTTTATACATGTAATGTGCCCTCTCTACCACATCTAACCCCACAGCGCTTAATTCATCTTCTAATTCATCGCTATTGACAAACCGTTCAATAGAGGAGGGCAAATAGGTATAGGCTTTATAATTACGGCTAATAATCGTGCCTAAAATGGGCAAGATTTTAGAAGTGTAAAAATGCGTTAATGAGCCTAAAATCCCGCGTCGATCTTGACGCATAAACTCTAAAACAAGTAACACCCCTCCTTTTTTAAGAACACGGCTAAATTCTTCTAAAGCTTTTTTGCGCTCTACTACATTGCGCAAACCATAGGCGATACTGAGTAAATCAATGCTATTATCTTGCAATGTGTGCAAATTTTTAGCCTCTAAGCAAACTAGAGTAACGCACTCGGGGCGTTCTAAATTGGCTTGTGTGATTTTTTCTTGTGCTAGACGCAACATTTCAGAGGAGGGGTCAATGCCATGTATGCTAGCAATGCTACCCTTGAAATTCTTTAAGGTTTCTAGGATACAAAGCAACATATCAGCCGTCCCACAAGCCACATCAGCAACATACAGATCGTTTAAATGCCCCCTAAAAGCATAAACATGGCGCAAAGCTTCTTGAATGCTTTTACGCCGCCATTTTTGATCTTGTCTAAAACTCACAACCCGATTTGCTATATCATAGGTTTTAGCAATGGCATCAAACATGCCGATGATTTTTTCTTGTTTTTGAGAATTACGCATTAAAAGAATTTCCCCACTACTGCAAAGACAATCACGATCATACAAATCGTTGGTACTTCATTTACAAACCTAAAGAAACGAGAGCTCTTATAAGTCCCCTCTTTTTTAAGCTCTCTCATCCACTTTCTACACATAAAATGAAAGTGCAATAAAACCAGCACAAAGAGCAATTTAAGATGTAACCAGCCATGAGAAAAAAGCGCCATTGGGTTTAAAACATAAATTAAACCTAACCCGCTAAGCACGCTGATAATCATGGCTGGGGTGGCAATGGCATTAAAGAGTTTGGATTCTTGAACTTGTACAATAGCCACAAATTCCGGTTTATCGTAATTTTCGCGGTGATAGACTAATAATCTTGGCAAATAAAGCAAAGCTGCCATCCAAGAGATGATAGCCACAATATGGAGCATTTTAAGCCATAAATACACCTGCATGTTAATTCCCTAACATTTTTTTAATAGATTCTGAGGTACCGGTAAGCACCACCCATGTACCTGTTTTTTCTAATTCCTGCTTGGTGATCTCCACCCCATACTTACGCGCCTTTGCGCTTAGAATTGGTAAAGCCGGATAAGACACCCATTGGCTGATACAAATGGGGCGGATAAAGGGGACTAATTCGCTTTTTTGTAAACATAATTGGAGTGCCAAGCCATAGGCTTTCATCAACCCCCCCACCCCTAAAAGTACACCCCCAAAGTAGCGCACTACAATAACAGCCGTATTAATCAAATCCTGCCGCCTTAAAATCTCCAAAAGAGGTTTAGCGCTATTTTTAGGTTCTCTATCCTCATGTAAAACTTCCTCTAGCCTATCGCCATTCAAATAGCGGTAAGCATAGACAATATGGCGGGCTTTACAATGCTCTTTTTTAAGTTGCTCTAGGGTGTTTTTAAAATCAGCAAAGGGGAGTAAAAAGCCTAAAAAGCTAGAACCTTTAATTTGGTGTTTAGAAGAAGTAAGCGTATTGACTTGATTCATCAGTGTTGTAAATAAATTTTCATATTAGGATTTTCTAAAAGCAAAGTGTTTTTACCACGCGTGATATTAAAAGTGCCTTTCAAGTGATTATAAAAGGCTAATTCAAATGCCATAAGTTTTTCATTGCTACACACTTTACGCGAAATGCCCTTATCCTCAATATTGAGGTGATCGTCATCTCTAAAGCTATAACTAATAAAGTATTTGTTGCAATAAATCACCCCATAAGCATGGAGTTCTTTTTGATCAAACTCCACATGCCCCATAGGCGTGCTTTTAATCTTGCTTTGTTTGGCCGTCTGTTGGTTTTTCTCTATATCTGCTTGCAAACGGCTAATATTGGTTCGAATCATAGAAGCATCGGGGGGCAGATCTTTAATATCTAGGTTTTTAATATTGCGCTTTAATTCCTCTTGGAGTAACTCTAATTTATCCTTAGCCTGCGCATTTGTAGGGGGCATATTGCGATCTTCAGAATCTAAATGAGGCCTCTGGGCCTCTAAAATCAAATCTCTAAAATTAAAGGTTTGTCCGTCTAGGTCAACCCGCACAATGTGGTATTGGTTATGGCTAAAATTCTTATTTAATAAGCGCACCAACACACACCCTCCCAAAAACACCCCACAAAACACTAAAGGCAACAAAAAATAAATAAATTTTAAACTCCTTATCCTATACATTTTGATTATTAAAACTCCTTTGATCAAACCTGTATTATATCCTGATCTGCCTTAACATCACAGCGCGCGCCTATAAATCAGCGCGATTTAAGTGGGGGTGCATTAAAATTATTCGTATCCCCAATTTTAATTTTTTCAGAGTTTAGCATGCTTTATTACCTGTATTCGTGGTTTAATATTAATATTTTCCAATACCTCACTTTCCGTTCAGGCTTGGCTTTTTTTCTCAGTTTTTTTAGCTGTATGTATGCCATGCCAAAGTTTATTATCTGGGCTAAGCGCAAAAAGGCCAACCAGCCTATTTCAACCTATATCCCGCATCAAAACAAGAAAGACACGCCTACTATGGGCGGGGTGGTTTTTATGGCCACAACTTGCATCGCTTCTATTTTAACCGCCCGCTTAGATAATCTGTTTGTATTACTAGGGCTTTTCACCCTTATAGCCTTTGGGGCTCTTGGTATGCAAGATGATTACACCAAAATTAGCCGAAAAAGTAATGCCGGAATCACTTCTTATTACAAATTTGGCATTCTTACTTTGATTTCTCTAATCATTACCACCGCTCTTTATCATCTCATGAGTGAAAAAGACCTTTATTTTCCCTTCCTCAAACACCCCATTTTTTCCTTTGAAGGCCACCCTTTTTTATTAGTGGGGTTTTGGATATTAGTGTTTTTGTCTACTTCTAATGCGGTAAATCTCACCGACGGATTAGACGGCCTAGCCACCGTGCCTAGTATTTGTGTGCTGTTAAGCTTGAGCGTGTTTATTTATGTGGTGGGCAATGCTGAGTTGAGTAGATATTTGCTTTATCCTAAAGTGAGTCATAGCGGGGAGGTGATGGTGATCTCTGCGGCCTTGATTGGATCGCTTTTAGGGTTTTTGTGGTTTAACGCATTTCCAGCCGAAGTATTTATGGGAGATAGTGGGAGCTTATCTATTGGGGGTTTTATTGCCTACATGGCCATTATTACCAACAATGAAATTTTACTTATTTTAATGGGGCTTGTGTTTGTACTAGAAACTGGATCGGTGATCTTACAAGTTACTAGCTATAAAACTTGTAAGAAAAAGATTTTCCGTATGGCGCCCTTGCATCATCATTTTGAATCTAAGGGCTGGCCGGAAAATAAGATCATCTTGCGTTTTTGGATCATCGCAATTTTGAGTAATATCGTGGCGTTGTTGAGTTTAAAAGTACGCTAAAATTTTCTTTATTTTAACTTAGCTATGTTATCCTAGCGCTTTTTTAAGGTTTAAAATGGTGGAGTTTTATGATCTCATTACTTGGATACGGGCAGACTAACCGGGCTTTTGCGGCTTATTTGCATAAGAAAAATATTCCTTATTGTATCTATGATGATCAGGTTTTAACCCCCTCGCTAGACCCTTATAACCAAAAATGGCTTCCCTCTAAGATGTTTAACCCCTACGCCTCACAACTAGAAATTGTGAGCCCGGGCATTCCTTTTAACCACCCGCTAGTAGTGGCTAGTAAACATTTATGTAGCGAATATGATTACATTAAAGGGCTTTGGCAGACTAACCGCAAACATCTTCCCTTTCCAACCATTATTTTTATTAGCGGTACAAATGGCAAAACCACTACCGCTAGAATGTTAGGCTTACTCTTAAAATCTAGTAACGCCCAAGTGGGGGGCAATATTGGAATCCCCCTTATTGATCTTTACACCCAAATTAAAGCAGAGCAGCGCAAACCCCCCTATGTGTGGATTTTAGAAACCAGTTCTTTTACTTTGCACTACACTAATCATCTAGTGCCCCAAATTTATATCCTTTTGCCCCTCTCTCAAGATCATTTAAGCTGGCATGAAAACCATGAGAATTATGTGGAGGCAAAACTCAAACCCTTATCTTTTATGCAACAAGAAGGGCATGTATTTTTACACGCTTCTTTAAAAGATCACCCCACAGTTAAAGCCCTTATCAATCCCCCTAATCTAATTTTTTATCAAGATTCTAAACACCTTGCGAAACAAATGGGGTTACAAATTTCTAAAGTGCGCTTTGAAGAGCCTTTTTTATTAGATGCCTTGCTAGCTTTGAGTGTGGCTAAACTTTATTCTGGAGTAGCAGATTATGATTTACTCAACACCTATATGATCCAGCCTCATCGCATTGAGATATTTTTAGATCAAGATCAAAATACATGGGTAGATGATAGCAAAGCGACTAATATTGATGCCACACTCAAAGCCCTAGATCGTTTCAAAGGCTGTTATATCCATTTAATTTTAGGGGGCGATACAAAGGGCATGGATTTAAAGCCATTATTTGAGGTTTTAGCCCACATGCAAGTAGAAATATATGCCATTGGAGTGAGTGCGCCAATGGTTATGCAAATGGCACAAGATTATCATATCCGCGCGCATTTATGCCATGATTTAAGAATAGCGGTAGAACATATCAAACAAAACTTACGCCCCGGACAAATTGGTATGCTTTCACCCAGTGCGGCTAGTTTAGATCAATTTGCTTCTTATAAACACCGGGGCATCACCTTTAAAGAGTGCGTGTTAAAATGAGAATCAAGTTTTTTCTTTTCTTATTTTTAGCATGTTTACTAGGGGTAAGAGCAGATAGTACGCATGATAGCGATGCGATAGATTTATACCTCCTACTTAATCAAATCAACCAAATTAATGGGGTGATTTCGCGCTACCAAAAAGATCCAACTAAACGATCTGAAATTTCTTTATACAACGATCAAAAAAACGATTTAATGCATTCTTTTGCCCTCAAACTTTTAGACACGCAAGAACAAATCGGGATTAATATTGATGATAATCTCAAGCAACAAAAAACCCTCAAAAAGGCCTTACTTAAAAGTAGCGATCAGGATTTTTACACCTACATACTAGACACAATCCGCCTAAAAAATTTAGAGGTAGATGCAAACATGTATGACTTTTTAGAGGAATTGCGCACCTCGCTAGATTTTTTTAGCCAAGAAAAAGATGTCAGAAACATCACTACCCGCTATTTACTCACACTAGAAGAATACGCCTCTAAAACCTATGTTCTCCCCTCTAATACAGATAATTTTAAACAGCACAATTTCCAAGAACTCTTAGACAACCATAAAACCAAACTCAAAACCTATATTGAAGTACTTAGCTATATCCAAAAAAACCCTAGCCAAGTGCTTTCTAAAAATATCGTGCTAAGCATTGATTTAAAATGGATTTTAGAACGCGTAGCCGGTGTAATCGCACATGTCTTTCCTAGCTCTAATGGTTTACAAAGCGCTAAGATCGTTCTTTCTTTGGTTTTACTTGTATTTTTACTCGCCCTTAGAAGACTCATCACCGCCCTTTTTATCCGAGTCCTAGATTATTTTGTGCGCTTCACCCGCAAAAATACAGAGGTACAACAAAAAATCCGCAAAAGCATCATCACCCCCATTTCTACCTTTTTATTCATCTATAGCTTTGATATTTCTATTGACATTCTTTACTACCCTCACCCCACCCCAACTAAGTTTTCTATGTATTTGGGGGTGGTTTATATTTTGCTATTTGCTTGGCTTTTTATGGCCTTGTTTAAGGCTTATGGGGCAGCTCTTATTGCCACTTTAGCCTCTAAGAGCAATGGATTAAGAAGAGAAGTGATTAATTTGATCTTAAAAATTGCCTACTTCTTTATCTTTGTCATCACCACTTTATGGGTACTCAAACAACTAGGCTTTGATATTTCTACGATCGTGGCGTCTTTGGGTATTGGCGGGTTGGCTGTGGCTTTGGCGGTTAAAGATGTTTTGGCTAACTTTTTTGCCTCTGTGATTTTATTACTAGATAATTCCTTTTCTCAGGGCGATTGGATTGTATGCGGCGAAGTGGAGGGCACGGTCGTAGAAATGGGATTAAGACGCACCACAGTTAGGGGATTTGATAACGCCTTATTTTTTGTGCCTAACTCTGAGCTAGCCGGTAAATCTATTCGCAACTGGAATCGGCGCAAAGTCGGGCGGCGCATTAAAATGAATATCGGGCTTACTTATAGCTCCTCTAGTGAGGCGTTACAAAAATGCGTACTAGGCATTCGCACCATGCTTGAGCAACACCCCAATATTGCCAAAGATAACGATCTAGACCTTGCCTCCAAACAACAACTTAGTGGCGATCAGCACGCGATGATGATGGGTTATCAAAACATCGTTTCTTTAGATGATTTAGCCGGTTATAAATCTAATTTGTTTGTGTATTTAGATAATTTTGGCGACAGCTCCATTAATATTTTTGTGTATTGTTTTTCTAAAACCATCGTTTGGGGAGAATGGTTAGCCGTTAAAGAGGATGTGATGCTTAAAATCATGAAAATAGTAGAGGATAATGGCTTGAGTTTTGCTTTCCCCTCTCAGAGTGTTTATATTGAAAGCATGCCTAAAACACCGGTTTAATCCAAACTTAGGAGAGTTCCATGCCTTTTTTCAAAAATCTTAAGTTAGGCACTAAAGTAGCCTTCGTGATTTCTGTAATCTTGGTTTTATCCTTTCTCTTTTTAGGGACTTATTATACTACAAAAATCACTTCTGTACTAGTTAATAGTGCCAATGAGAGGGTTAAAATCTTGGCTAGTAGCCAAGCAACTAAAATTACACTCGAGCTTAAAAATGCAAGCCAAACTTTGATTGACTATGTGAACTAGTTTTCAGGCGGTGGTTATGTCTTATTAAAAAATGCCAGTCATGCCGAGTTTCAAGACAACATCAGCAAACTTTGCATGAGTAGCGAATTTTTCAAAGGAAGTTTTTTACTTTTTTTACAAGATAACAAACCCACCGCTAGCTACGAGGCAACTCAATTACCAGATGGCCGGATCGTGCTTTCTAATAATACAAAATCTATTTGGACATCAGATGTTGTTGCTCGAGTGATTAAAATCCGTGGATTTAGCCGTACCCATACAGAGTTTATGAAATTTGCAGACAAAACAACTTATTTTGGTTTTATCATCGCCGCCCCTATTTTAGATCAAGCACGCAATTTAAAAGCCATTGTGGGGGTTTTTGTAAGTTTTGATTACATTCAAGATCACTACTTCCCCACGCATTCAAAAGAAAATGGCTTTGTGATAGGCTCTAGGGATCGTATTTTTGCAATCAATAGAGACCACACTTTGCAAGGCAAGGTTTTTACAGATGTCATGCAAGCAGCTGAGGCTAAATCGGTACTTGATTTTAGAAAAAACGCCCAACCGGGGGATAGCATGACCACTAGCTTTTATTCTGATGTCTTGCATGGCGATATCATTTTAGCCCTTTATGATGTAAACCCTTATAGCAACTTAACAGAACCTGTCAATTGGGTCATTGGATCAGCTGTCTTAAGAAAAGATGTGTACCACGTCGTGCATAAGGCGCAGTTAGCAGCTATTTTAATTTGTCTAGTGGCTCTTTTAATCGCCGTTACTATCATGGTTTTTTACATTAAAAACCAAATTGTTTGGCGGATTTCAAGAGTTGTGGCAACTTTGGATAGTTTCTTTAGGCTTTTAAACCACGAGGAAAATGTCAAGCTTGAGATTTATCACTCCACCCAAAAAGATGAAATTGGTTGGATGTTAGACTCCATTAATTCTAATGTGGCCAATATCCAGCAAACTTTCCATGATGATAATGACGCGGTGGTAGAAGCCACCCGCTTGGCCTCTGATGTACAAAAAGGAATCATTGTCTTTAATGAAAGCCATGCCAATGCTAAAACCCCTAAACTCTCTGAGCTTATCCGTGTTACCCATTCTATGGTGAGTGATTTAGAGAAAAAAATCGGCTCGGATTTAAATAAAATCTTAGCTGTGGTGCATGCCTATCAAGACTTAGATTTTACCGCAAGAGTAGAAAATGCTAAAGGAGAGATTGAAGTTTCTGTTAACCAGTTAGGTACAGAGGTTAGTGAAATGCTTAGCACTTCTTTATCTTTTGCAAATACACTTAACGCAAAAGCCATTGATTTAAAGGCTAGCATGGAAAAACTCTCTTCAAGCTCTACTAAACAATCTGAGGGGATCAAAATAACCACACAAAACATTGAAGGCATCACCCAGCATATCAACGATGTGAGCACTAAGAGCGATGAGATGATCGCCCAAAGCCAAGATATTAAAGGCATTGTAGAGATCATTAGAGATATTGCCGATCAAACCAATTTATTAGCCCTTAATGCGGCTATTGAAGCAGCGCGCGCGGGTGAACATGGACGCGGGTTTGCGGTGGTGGCTGATGAGGTGAGAAAACTAGCTGAGCGCACGCAAAAGTCTTTAAGTGAAATTGAATCTAGCATTAATGTTTTATTACAAAGCATTGCGGATAACTCAGCAGCTAGTGAAGTGCCCAAATGCTAAAGACATTTGGGCTTCCTAGGCTGATGTTGCCCGTAGGGAGAGTTTGGTTCTCACTCTGTGTCCCTATAGTAGGGATTTTACAGAGTTTGAGCTCCAACGCATTCCCTACAGGTCTCACACATCATATCTCCAAAGGCGTAACTTCCGACACTTCCTGCCGTAGATACGAATGTATGGGGACATTATACCACAAATTAGTGGCATTCATCCCACCCGCTAAAGACGAGTGGGATTTCTGCCGGAGAGTTTTAAAAGCCAAGCTTCAGCTGTATTAGATATTAATAAGGCTATGGGAGAATTTGATGCGAATTTAGCCCATAATTTAGACATTTCTCAAGGGTGTTTGGGCATTAGCCAAGATATTGAGCGCATCGCTACAAATATCTTAGAGGATATGAATAAAAAGAAATTTTAAAGGATTAAAATGGAGAAAGTGTTAGAAAGTACGAGCCAATTTTATCCCACACAGATGTCTAAGATCAAAAAATGGATCATCAAATGGCAAACAAGGTCTTTAGGCAAACGGTTAAATGTGGATATTTTGATCTTATCGGTGTTGCTTTTTTCCGATCGCTTTAATTTGCAAGCACAGTTAGAAAGGGCTAAGCACTATTTAGAAAAAACCATCAATCCGTGTTTAGTTTGCCGTGTTTTTGATCGGATTTGTATTAATTTAATGGAATATGCTTCCGATGAACATCTTTATTTGAAAGATAGAGGACGGGTATTTGAACTCTTAGTACAAAATATCCAGCTCTACCATGTGGTTTTAGACATGTGGGAGGAGGAGGACTATCAAGATCAAAGAGATATTTTAAAAGTTGCGGTACAAAATGCCTATGATAAGCGCTATAGTTTAGATGCAGAGAGTCAGCGTTTTTTAACCTACCAAACACGCATTTTTGCTAATAAACATTTATAACACACTCCCCACACTCAAAACCAATTAGGTGAAGTTAAACAGGTGGGGGCTAAGGATTGGGGGTTTTAAAACTCCCATACATTATCTTATTAGAATTATTAAAAATATCTTAAATTCAGCATAACTTCAGTTTTAAAGATTAGAATAACGCTTCTTGACTGAAAGGAAAGAGATGACAAAGTCTGTTAAACCAACTGAGATCAAGCGCGCATGGGTTGTGCTTGATGCTAAAAATCAAATTTTTGGACGCCTGATTACACAGGTTGCAACCCTTTTAAGAGGCAAGCATCGCCCCTTTTATACCCCCCATGTAGATTGTGGGGATTTTGTGGTGGTGATTAATGCCTCCCATGTGAAATTCTCCGGGCTTAATAAACTACGCGATAAGCAATATTTCACCCATTCGGGTTATTTTGGGAGCACCAAGAGCAAAACGCTAGAGGAAATGTTAGAAAAAGCACCGGAAAAACTCTTTTTCCTAGCCGTGCGTGGCATGTTGCCTAAAACTAAGCTAGGGCGCGCGATGCTTAAAAAATTAAAGGTTTATAAAGATGAAAAACACCCCCACACTGCCCAAGTTGGCCAAAAGGATAACTAGATGACAAAATTTTATGCCACAGGGAAAAGAAAAAGCGCCATTGCTAAAGTTTGGCTCTGGCATGGCAAAGGCGAGCTTGATATTAATGGCATGGATTTAGACACTTGGCTAGGCGGGCATGAATCTATCAAAATGAAAGTGATGCAACCTTTAGTTCTGACCCAACAAAAAGACCTTGTTAACATTAAGGCAGTGGTTTTTGGGGGCGGGTATAGTGCACAGGCAGAAGCACTTAGGCATGGCATTTCTAAAGCACTAGATAGCTATGATAGCGCTTTTAGGGCGATTTTAAAACCTAAGGGTTTATTAACAAGGGATTCTCGTGTGGTTGAGCGGAAAAAATATGGGAAACGCAAGGCAAGACGCAGCCCACAATTCTCCAAACGATAGAGATTTTAGGGGGGTGTACTCCCATTGTGGTTTTCTTGATTCAGACTATAACACTAGTTTAAATCTAGTTAAACACTTCATCAGGGCTCTTAGCCAAATTGGCCTAGACATGGCGGCTTTATTAACTGATTTAAAAACAAGTCAGTTAATAACTAACTAGAAACTAAGAAACCAACAAAAATCCCATGCTTTTAGCCTATAGATTTATAGAATTTTATAGGTTTGTAGGAGCAGGACATGGCCATTGATCTAAAAACCACCCCCATTCCTAGACTCTTTTTTTATTATTTTATCCCCCTTGCCTTTTCTATGATCTCGCTTTCTACCTATTCTATGATTGATGGCATGTTTGTGGGCAATAAATTAGGCAAGCAAGCTTTAGCAGCTATTGGGGTGTGCTGGCCTATTTTCCCTACTTTTATTGCCTTTGAATTGCTCTTTGGATTAGGGGCTGCCTCTATTGCTTCTTACTTTTTAGGCAAAGATCACGCCAAGCGCGCGCGGCTTGTTTTTAGCTCTGTTTTTTATTTTGTAGCCATTAGCATTACTTGTATTAGCTTAGCTTTAGTACCCTTCAGTGAAGCTATCGTTAAAATGCTAGGTAGTAGCGATGTGATCTTGCCTATGGCTTCTAGTTATGCCAAAGTGGTTTTCATGGGCGCTTTCTTTTTAGTTTTACACCCCCTAGCTGATGTTTTTGTAGTCAATGATAAACGCCCTATTTTAGCAATGGTGGCTATGCTCATTGGCTCTTTGACGAATGTAATCTTTAATTATTTATTACTCTATGTCTTTGAAATAGGGATTGAAGGTAGCGCCATTGCCACAGTAGTAGGGCATGCGGTGGGTTTTGCGGTGTTGCTTTCTCACTTTCTGCTTAAAAAAGGCCAACTTTATTTTGTGGCTCGTTTTAATTTGGCTAGCGTGATCTCCTCAGCCAAAAGCGGTCTACCCCAAAGCATTTCTGAACTTAGCGCGGCTGTTGTCATGCTCATGTTTAACCAAACTATCATGCACACAGTAGGCGAGCGCGGGGTTTCTATTTATGCCATTATCATGTATAACGGGATTGTCTTTTGGACAACTTTACTTTCTATCGGGCAGGGTATCCAGCCTATTGCTAGTTTTAGTTATGGCGCTAGGCGCTTAGATCGCGTCCGTATGGCCTTTATTTTTGGCTTGAAAGTGGCTTTTTGCGTGGGCGTGGGGTTGTATATTTTGTTTTACTTCTTTGATCCGTATTTACTTAAACTCTATGTGGATAAAAAACAACTTACAGACCTTAGCTTTCTCAAAGACACCAAGCATGCGATGGATATTTACTATTTTGGGCATATTTTTTTAGGCATCAACTTATTTTGTGCGGTCTTTTTCCAATCTATCCAGCGCACCAAAAGCTCTTTTTTAATTACTCTGTGTGAAACCATCGTGTTTATCGCGATCTTACTCCCCATTTTAAGCCATTTTTATGGCCTGCAAGGCATTTGGATCGCCTACCCACTCTCGCAGTTTTTAGCGCTTATGGTGGCGGTATGGGTGATTTATTATGAGATTAAAAGAGGTACATTTAGCTTTATAGAACCTTATAAAAAAGGTGCTATAGTAAAGCATGCAGATTAAAACCAAAGCACCTCCGTTTTGTTTGGCTGATTCTTCTAAAAAATCTCACTCTGGGCAATTTATTGAGGTGTGTTTAGACCCTTGCTTGTATGCCAAAACCAGCCTTTATATTGAAAAACATTTCCCCGAGCATGTGCGTTTTAAGCGTACTTTAATTTTGCTTGAACAAGAGAGCATTAAAAAAACCTATTTATTAAACCGCCTTTTTTATGCTAAATACGCCCTGCACCCCTTTAACCACCCGGACATGTTTAAAATCTTATTGCAAAAAATCCTAGATCACGCCCATTTACCCATTGTGTTTAAAGAAAACCATGAGTTAGAAAAAATCTACAATCCCCACCTAGCATTGGTACATAAAGTAGAAATCCATGTGGTGTATATGCATTCTAGATTGGTTTTTTACTACACAAATTATCTAGCTAGAGAATTTTTACACGCCACCTTTCCGGCTCATATTTTGCTGGAAACACCTTTTTCAGACAAGAGAAATAGAAAGGACTTTTTACACGAAACCCATGCCCATTTAGACGCCTTACAAATCCTGATGAATCTTAAAAACCCCCATTTTAAACACGCCTATATCCAGTTTATTTACCCCACCCAAACTTTACATTTAACCAAACAAGAAGAATTGATTTTAAAAGCTTTGCGTACGCTAGGGTTAGGGGTGATGCATTCTAAAGAGGAAATCAAACACCGCTATTTAGAACTGGCTAAACTTTACCACCCAGATACCGCCCCCAACACCTCCAAGCGCAAAAGCATTTACAAACAGCGGTTTTTAGAGGTTATGGAAGCTTATAAAATCCTTAAACACCTTTAGTGGTTGGGTGCGTGCGCATCTTTATGTTCTTGAATCATGCGATAAATCTCATCTTTAAGATAGAGTTTTTTCTTCTTTAGAGTTGCGATTTTTAGATCATCTGTACCGCTAGCCTCTAAAGTCGCGATTTCATCATCTAAAGCGTTATGTTCCTCAAAAATCTTATGAAAGTGAGGGTTTTTATTGCTCAACTCTTTAATCTCGTCTCTGTATTCATGGAACATGCAAATCCTTTCTGATAAAATCTACCTATTATAGTATAATTAGGCTTTCTTGTCGGCTTAAAGGATAACCCATGTTGTTTGCTCTTTTAAAATCGCCTACAAATAAAATTTGCCTTTTTTTGATCTGTATTTTGCTCTCTATCCCTAAACTCTATGGCATGCATTTTAGCGAGCATATGCGCTATAATTTAGGGTTTAACCTATTCATCATGGACCATGAAGGTTCTACAACTTATTGGCCTAACACTAACACCACCCTTAACACCCGTTTAACCCCTGAAATTGGGTTTGCGTTTAATACCAAAAATGTAGAACAAAAAATAATGGTGGGGGCGTTTTTTTTCCAAAATATCCACAATTACAAACTAAATTTCCCCTCCAAATGGGGCCCCACGCTTTATTACCAAGCTAAAGGACGCGCCTTTAATTTTTTTGGGGGGATTTTTCCCAGAAAATACCTTAATGGCCATTATCCACTCAATGTGTTTGCGCCCTACTACTGGTTTATTGATCCGAATGCTAGAGGATTTTTAGTCCAATACAAACCCATTAAAGACCCTTATAAATCCACCTCCTTAGAAGGAGAGTTTATGCTAGATTGGTTTGGGGGGAATTGTTATATCTGTAAGTTTGGGCATAACAATTTGGGTAATGGCATGGATCGCTTTAGTTTCATGGGCTATACCGAGCTCTCTACTCTCAAAGGGTTTTTAATATTTGGGGGCAATGCGGAGTATTTCCATGTAGAAGATCAATATTTGCTTAATTGGCCTAATACCTCCGGTAGTATCTCTACTGGATCGGTTTATTTATTAGATCGCCTCTATTACCAAGCCTATGCCAAAACTAATTTAATCAACGCCGCACCCTTCATGGAAAAATTAGATTTTTCTATAGGGGTGTTGGGGAATTTAGAGAGATTGCGCAGAATTGGCCTTAGTGTGCCCTTTAAGGTGGGTACGGGTTTGTTTATGGATACGCATATGCAATATAAGGGCTTTGGGATTTATGACATGTTTTTTGCCAGTAGGCAGGGCGAGGATTTTCACTATAAAGAATACAATGATATTTACATTGATAAGATTTGTTCTAGCTCTAGCAATTACTGCCCCACACCGATTTATCGCGGCGTGCCTTTCTTCCAAGCTCCGCTTTACAATCGTCTGGATATTTACTACGAATTTAGAAGTTCCTTTGCCACTATCCGTACCCAATTTGTCTATAACACTATGAGTAATTACCACACCACACAATCCTCCTACCAAGTCTATTTCACGGTGGCTTTAGATAGTTATGACTTACTCAATTATGTTTTACGCAAAATCCACCGCTAAGTAAGCCGATATACTTTATTAGGCTTTAAGCCTAAATTTTATTAAAGGAGTACTCTATGGCAGTCTCCATGGTAGGTAATGTAACTTATGTCAATCAAAATACCCCCTATAGTTCTATTGTGAATCAAAATGCCCTCCCTAAACTTTCTGAAGTCAATCACCAAGAATTTTTAGAGCGCTTACAAGTAGTCCAAGCAACCCGCGCTTTAGAGGAAAATAAAGCCGTGCATGAAGATAAAGAGGAGCAACGCTACCCACAGAATCAAAATCAAGAATCTTCAGATTCAAAACCGGATACGCGTGAGGATAAAACGCACAACTATCACGGCCATTATTACAGTGATGATGCACTTAAACGCGCGGTGGAAAATACAGAGGAACTAGAACAACTGGTGGATTCACATGTCCTTGATGTTACAATTTAAACATCTTTAATAATACAGCACAGGTGGCTAGCGTTAAACTAGGAGTTTTTAAAAAGTGCTAGCATTGTGAAAAACAAAGAGGTAGTTATGGCGTTTGATTATGATTTAGTTGTGATAGGGTTTGGAAAGGGGGGCAAAACTTTAGCAATTGCTGCCTCTAAACTGGGTAAACGGGTTGCTCTCATAGAAGAGTCTAAAGAGATGTATGGGGGGACTTGTATTAACACTGGCTGTATCCCTTCTAAAGCCTTATTGCACATGGCCACACATAAAAAAGGGGCTAATGGTTATAAAGAAAGCATTGAGGCTAAAAATAAAATGGTGGCTATTTTGCGCCAAAGAAATTATGAAGCCTTGATAGAAGCACGAGTTCATCTTATAGATGGGCATGCAGGGTTTAAAGACAACCATACTCTCATGGTCTATTATGATGATAGTTGTCAAGAAATTAGCGCGGCCTATATTGTCATTGATACCGGCTCTATCCCTCTTAACCCCCCTATTTCTATTAAATCTAATAATGTCTATGACAGCACTTCTTTAATGCAATTAAGCACTTTACCCGCTCATTTAGTGGTGGTAGGTGGGGGTTATATCGGTTTAGAATTTGCTAGCATGTTTAGCTCATTTGGACACCATGCCCATAAAACAGCTACGCGGGTGAGTGTATTAGCGCGAGGAGATGTCTTTTTACCCAAAGAAGATCAGGTATTTCAAGAAAGTATTTATAAAACTCTCACACAACAAGGAATAGAGATTATTTTAGGCGCAGATGTTAAAGAGATTAAAGGCCACCGCGTCTGTTATAGTGACTCAAATAAACAAGAGCGTAACCTAGAAGCCGATGCGATTTTACTAGCCACAGGCCGCAAACCAAATACCATTGATTTACACCTAGAAAAGGCTGGTATCAAGTTAGGCGCGCACCAAGAAATCTTAACAAATAGCTTTTTAGTGGCCAATGCAGATAGTGAGGGCAATATTTATGCAATCGGTGATGTCAAAGGCGGGGAAATGTTTACCACTTATGTAAGCTTAGATGATTATCGTATCGTCTTTGATCATCTCTATGGAGAGAAAAAACGCACCACTTTAAACCGCAATGTCTTACCCGAAGTCCTTTATATAGAAACTCCTTATAGCCATGTGGGTTTGCGCGCGCGTGATGTGCAAGATAAACCGGTGCTGGTTAAAACCCTCCAAACAGCTAGTATCCCCGGGGCTAGAATCTTAGAAGACACATCAGGGCTTTTACAAGTACTAGTTGAGGACAGCCCTAGGGGGCGGGTTTTAGGGGCTAGTTTGCACTGCCCGCTTTCTTATGAGTATATTAACCTTTTTAGTCTAGCCATTAATCAAAATCTAAGTTTTTCTATTCTTAAGGATATGATCTACACCCACCCATCCATGCTAGAAAGCGCTAATATGTTTTAGGCAATATAAAATCTACTCTGATATTAAAAGTGGCATGACCTTAGATCGACCCGGTTTTATGCAACTTCTTTCTGATGTGATGGATTATAAAATCAAGGCGGTTTATGTTTCTTATAAAGACAGACTAGCTAGACTAAGCTATGAATTGGTAGAAAAGCTATTCACGAGTTATGGAACTCAGATTATCATCATTAATCAATGCAAGTCTAAAAGCTTAGAACAAGAACTCTTTGAGGACATCATGCAAACAATCCATTCTTTTTCTATGAAAATGTATTCTAAACGAAGGATTGCTAAGAAACTCTTGATAGAGAGTAAGGCTAATCCTGATCTCATTAATGCACTTAATGGTGAAACAGATGATTTTAACTGAACGCCACATTATCAAGCCCAAGCACCCTTGCTTTGCTAGTATTAAGAATTTCTGTCATCTGTCTAAAAATCTCTACAACTATGCTAATTTTATTCTAAGAGAGCATTACTTAGCAGGATTTAAGCTCCCTACCCCTT
Organism: Helicobacter suis HS1; assembly: GCF_026000295.1. NCBI lineage: Bacteria > Pseudomonadati > Campylobacterota > Epsilonproteobacteria > Campylobacterales > Helicobacteraceae > Helicobacter > Helicobacter suis. The sequence goes on from NZ_AP026769.1 coordinate 1,308,731, forward strand.
ATGATCTTATTAATCGCTTTGTTAAAGAAAACCAGAGAGATTATAGAGCAATGCCAGCCCAGAGTGCCCAGCAGGTTATTATGCTTTTATCTAAGAACTGGAAATCTTACTTAAAAGCGATCAAAGCCTACAAGGCTAAACCTTCTAAATTCTTTTCTAAACCTAAAATCCCTAAGTTTAAGCCTAAAAAGGGCGTTTCTATCGGTGTTTTTATAAACCAACAAATCTAGTCTACCAAAAGGTTTATATCCCCACTAAGTGCAATATCATTAAGCCAGAGAGGCCGCCTAAGAGTTTGCACTTTATAGACTATCTAAAAGAGTTGTTGATCTATACTGAAAGGCTAGAGAAAGATTTAGAGTTTTGCACCAAAGAGTCCACACCCACAAGAGCGCCACAAGTGCCACAATAGCTAGTGTTATAAAATCTAGAGCTCTTGCATATTAAACTCGCTACTAAAAATTAACGCCACCGTAAGTGGATAAGTAAAAAAGTCTGTGCTTGAAGAGATAGAGGAAAGTTCAGATTTTATCATCATAGCAATGGAGACAGATAAAGATCATCTACACCTGATGATTCAGTATATCCCTAGGGTGTCTATCAGTTCCATTATCTTGCGGATCAAGCAGATGACTACTTATAGAGTTCTTTGATGAAAATTTGATCTCTAGTATGGATTATGAACACCTCCTGCGCTCCTATCACACCTTCCCCCTTTTTGGCAAAAGAAAATATTATGGCGCAGTGGTGCTACAGGCTAGGTAGCCACAAAGAGTTAGAAATTTGTGAATCACCCACCCGCTAAAGACGGGTGGGCTTCTTGCTTCAACGATCCATAACTAGCAGTATCCAGTATGTAGCCATACTTGGTTACAGCCCCGTTAGCGGAATCTCCACAAGCGTAACTTCGGGTAATCCCTACCCTAGTTTTATCTACCTTGATAGCGTGTCGCTCATCTAGCATTCCCAAAGCATAGTTTCTGATATTGATGCTAGCGTTTAGGTCTCTGTGGTGGTATGTTTGACAACAAGGGCAGATAAAATTTCTAATAGGCAGTGGCTTTTTACCTGTGTTGCTCCCACAGGTCGAGCAGATTTGAGAGCTAGGGAAGTATTGGTCAATTTTGATAAGGGTTTTACCCTTCCAACCAGCCTTATATTCTAATAGACTAATGAGCCTAGACCAGCTGGCATTGGTAATGCTCTTAGCTAGTTTGTGGTTTTTGACCAAATTCCTAACTTTCAAGGTTTCTACTGCTATCAAATCGTATTGATTGGTTATCTCATTACTGATTTTATGTAGGTAGTCCTCTCTGCTATTCCTGATAGAAGCGTGGATTTGTGCCACTTTCTTAGCTTGTTTTTTTCTATTATTAGAACCTTTTAGTTTCTTAGACAATCTCATTTGCGCTTTAGTGAGTTTGGTTTGTAGATTCTGGAAAAACTTTTTATATGGGTAGAACACGCCATTGCTGGCGATGACTAAAGACTCTAAACCCATATCTAAACCCACAGCTTTTCTGATAGTTGTGGGTTTAGGTTCAGGCTCATTATCCTCATAGCTTATAGAGAGATAGTATTTATCTGCTACACAAGAGATAAACCCCTGTTTGACGATAGAGTTTGTAGGCAAATGCCTATGAAACTTGGCTTTAATAGCTTCTTTGAATTTGGGTAGCTTGACTTGGTTGTTGCCTAAATCCATCTCTAAGTGTTGCGGGACACAGAAAGACTGCTTAGAATGCTTTTTAGATTTGAATCTAGGATAATCTGCCAGCTTAGAGAAAAACCTATCAAAGGCTGTTGTCAGCTGTCTTAGTGCCATTTGCAAGCTTTGAGAGTTGCATTCACTTAGGTAAGCGTAAGCCTCTTGTTTTTTGAGAGTAGTGAGCGCCTTTTGCATGCTAAAGTAATTTTCTCTAATGCCTTGTGCGTATTGCTTTTGGCGGTATGCTAAAAAGTAGTTATAGACCACCCTAGCACAGCCAAAGTGCTTGTGTATCAAGGTTTTTTGCTCTATGGTGGGATAAATTCTAAACTTTATTGCTTTAAGCAATTTCTTACGCCTTAACTTTACATCATTATAACATAATTTTATAAAATATTTTTGAGGTAGAGCTATGAAAGAAAACCATTACAAACTCAAAGGCTATTTGTCCACAAACAGGAGCAAACATAATCTAAAAGCCCATTTGATTTTAGTGTGTAAATACAGAAAAAAGTTGCTCGTAGGAGATGTGGCTATTTTTATAAAGTCTGTGCTTGAAGAGATAGAGGAAAGTTCAGATTTTATCATCATAGCAATGGAGACAGATAAAGATCATCTACACCTGATGATTCAGTATATCCCTAGGGTGTCTATCAGTTCCATTATCTTGCGGATCAAGCAGATGACTACTTATAGAGTTTGGAGAGAACCAAGATTTATCCCGTTCTTACGCAAGCATTTTTGGAAAGAACAAAAATTTTGGACAGATGGATTTTTTGCCTGTTCCATAGGAGAAGCTAACCCAGAAACCATCAAAAGATACATAGAAAATCAAGGGTAGGGGGCATTCATCCCACCCGCTAAAGACGAGTGGGATTTCTGCCGGAGAGTCTTAAAGAGTATGCGCTAATCAAAAAACGGCATAAAATAGCCCCGGTTAGCTGGGCTTATCTGCCTGAGGTGCTTATTAAAATGGGGGTAGGAGGGGTGAGTACGCAAGGGCTTAAAAGTTTATGGCTAGCCAACAAGGAAAATTTGCGCGCCTGTAGAGAGAATGGGATCAAGGCTAACTTACTCACTATGCTTTTAAGATACCCCTATAAGATTAAGGGTTTGTTGCGGGCAAAACTCAGCGTCTGGAATTAGAATCCTTAGCTGCGCTATAAGAAAATCTGACATAAATAGCTAGGCTAATGAGCAAAGCTGCTTAAAAATTTTTGTGGTGTTTTTGGCTAAGGATACTCAAGAGGTACGCGCGCGGGATTTTTCAGGACTGGAGGGGCTTGAGTTTGGCTATAGTATGCTCTTTGAGGGTTGTTTGCAACAAAGACCTTTGTGGCGTAATGCTACCAAATTGATACAACTCTTAAGAAAAAAATCTTATCGTTGTCTTTTGCTTGGGGGTTGGGATTGTTTGGAATTTTGGATAGCAGCGTTTTTTAGTCCACAAAAAGCTAATGCGGTGGTGGTGGAGTCAAGTATTTTAGAGAGTAAAACAAATGGTGTTAAAGCTTGCATCAAACGGCTTTTTTTAAGCCGTATCTCTAAAGGCTTTGTTTGCTCAAAATTACATGCTAATCTTTTAAAAGCCTTGCACTTTAAAGCAGAGATCAAAATCACACATGGGGTAGGAATAATCCATCCTGCAAAAAAGCGCCGGGAAAAACGCCCCTATGCCCAAAAATTTATCTGCATAGCGCGTTTGAGTGCTGTTAAAAATTTAGAATTTCTTCTCTTAGTTTTTGCACATTTGCCGGAGTTGTCTTTAAGCGTGGTGGGAACAGGGGAGTTAGAGGAAAAACTTAAAAACATGGCAAGCTCTAATGTTACATTTTTAGGGGCTATAGAGAATGCACATTTAAATACAATTCTTTGTGCGCACGATGTGTTAATTTTGCCAAGCCTTAAAGAAACTTGGGGTTTGGTGGTGGAGGAGGCGCTATCTTCGGGTTTACCAGTTTTGGTGAGTACAGCTGTGGGGGCGCGCTCTTTAGTTCAAGAGGGGGTCAATGGATTTTTATTTTGTCCAAAAGATAGCGTGAGGTTACAAGAGCTTTTAAAGAATTTGGGCGTGTATTATTCTACTTTGCTAGAAGGGGCGCGGTTGTGGAGTTTAGAGGATAAAAATAAAGCACAAATAGAGGCGTATTTATGAAAATCAGCTTAATTACACCAGTTTTAAATAGGGTGAAAACTTTGAAACACACGATTCAATCTGTTTTAGAGCAAAGCCAAACACCCTATGAGCATTTAATTATAGACGGGGGGAGTGTAGATGGAACGCTAGAGCTTTTAAAGGCCTATCCACATCTTCTAGTACATAGCAAGCCCGATCTAGGGCTTTATGATGCGATGAATAAGGGCATTGCTTTAGCTAAAGGAGAAATCATTGGAATACTTAATAGCGATGATGTATACGCTCACTCTAAAGTTTTAGAAAAAATAGCGCAAGTCTTTAAAGATAACCCACAAGCACAAATGGTTTATGGGGATTTGGTGTATGTAAGGGATGCTAAGATCGTGCGCTATTATCAAAGTGGAAATTTTGATCCTAAACTCTTTTTTTATGGGCGCGTGCCTGCACACCCTACACTTTTTGTACGAAAAGAGGTATATGCGCGTTTTGGAGGATATAAGATAGATTATAAAATAGCCGCTGATTATGAGTTTTTAGTGCGTACCTTGCTTAAGGGAGGGGTTAGCTGGGCTTATCTGCCTGAGGTGCTTATTAAAATGGGGGTAGGAGGGGTGAGTACGCAAGGGCTTAAAAGTTTATGGCTAGCCAACAAGGAAAATTTGCGCGCCTGTAGAGAGAATGGGATCAAGGCTAACTTACTCACTATGCTTTTAAGATACCCCTATAAGATTAAGGGTTTGTTGCGGGCAAAACTCAGCGTCTGGAATTAGAATCCTTAGCTGCGCTATAAGAAAATCTGACATAAATAGCTAGGCTAATGAGCAAAGCTGCTACCCCTCCAGTAAGATACACAGCATAGACGATTTTATCCGGCGAGCTGATACTAAATTTAAAGACTAACATTAAAGCCTCAATGGCTAAGGCGATGATAATTGATCCAAGAAAGCGAATCATGGTACGGTGGATTGCATGGTGGTTATCCCCGCTGTTTTTGCCTAATACTTCTTCCTCAAAAATGGCCTTGACCAAGTCTACTGTAGCTAAGGCTAGAGTGAGAAGTACAATCGGGTGGAAAACTTCCTTGATGTCAAAGTGGCTAAAGTGGATAAAGGCCATGTATAAACTAGAAAGACTTTTGATAAAAAGCAACAGCGCAACAAGGGCTAGGGTGATAGAAATACCAAAATACATCACCACACTACCTTCAGCAAAGACGCCATAGTGTCTAGAAGAAGAGCTTAGCGCAATGGCTATTTTAATTGGAATATGCATACACACAACATAAAAGAGCTCTTCTTGATCGTTATAAATAGGATAGGCCGCTGTAACGACTAATCCGCGGTTACTACGGGTGGGATAGGGATTAGTCAGAATACAGCGACGCTCAGTAACTGCCTCGTAAAAATACCCTCTTTCTAAAGAATTTTGCGCAAAACTGCTTTTGATATTGCCCTCTCTATCAATCAAATTCCCATTTTTATCTAAAATAAAAATATCCTCCTTAATGCGCACTTCTTGCTTGATGCGTTCCATAGAAAGCTGGATATATGTTAAGGTGGGTTCTTTGAGGTAGTTTTTGATATTTTGGGTGAATAGATAAGAAACATAGGCATATAACTCGCTTCTGACTTTTGCATACTCGGTAACATCTTTAGACAACATAGTTTCCTCGTATCATTGGATCATAAAAGTCTTGGGACCTTTAAAGGTACTTTCCATTGTCTGCATGGTTTTGGCATATAATTTATTAAGAGCTTGCGTTAGGGCATTGTTGTAATTTTGATTAGAATCGCCCCTCTCATTAGGATCGCTATCTATCGCATTAAATTGTAAAACGGGTTCTTGGATTTTAGTATAAATTTGGATCACACATGAAGGAGTTGTGCTATTACAAATTTGTAGTTTTAGATCACTTGTAGCCATTAACATGTGTAAAACTTGTGTGGGGTCTAAATAATCATTATGTGTTTCTTTAAGTACGGCCTGAATTGCTTTAAGATTTCTGGGCACATTATTAAAGCCTAAGGATATAGTACCACTCAGTTTAGCACCTGTGGCTGTATTGGCTAGGCTCACCTGATAACCCTTAGCCTCCAATAAAGCACCCACACCTTTTTGTAAGGCAAGGATATATTTCTTTTGATCGTATTTGGGTACAAAGTGATGCTTAAATACCACTGCTGGATAACCTAAGACAAGCGGACCTAAGTTAGCTTTTGTAGGGATTTGTGAAACAGCGTAGTGGAGTTTTAAAGAGGGCAGGGTAAAGACAACATCTTTACAGCCCAGCAAAAAAAGCCCCACAATAATAACCCGCCACATCGCCATGCACTCTCCTAGAGGAGCGTATTATAACATGGTTTTAGCTTGGAGTTGTCCTTCCTCTAAAGTATAAATATGGGTGGCAATTTCTAAACTAGCAGGATTATGCGAGATGATGATGATTAAACGATCTTTTCTTAAACTATAAATGGTTTCTTTAATCCCCTCTTGTGTGTGCACATCTAGCGCTGAGGTGGCCTCATCAAAGATAAGCACGCTAGCGTTGCGATACAACGCGCGGGCGATGGCAATTCTTTGGCGCTGTCCCCCGCTTAAATTCGCCCCAAATTCCTCTAAATTAGCCCCTATTCCGCCCAAACTTTGTAGAAAATCCAAAGCCTGCGCCTGCTTAAGACATTCTAGCACCCTTTCCTCATTAATGCTTAGCCCATAAGCCACATTTTCAGCCACACTACCACTAATGATAAATACCCTTTGGTTGACAATACCGATCTGATCGCGCAAACTCTTTTGTTGCAAAGAACTAATGGACATGTCATTAATTGTAATTTCCCCCCTAGTGGGTTCATAGAGGCGTAAAATCAAATTGACTAGCGAACTTTTTCCACTCCCGCTTTTACCAACAATAGCGATGATTTGATCTTGTTTAAAATCTAAATTAATATCTTGTAAAGCAAATTGATGGTTATTTTGATAGGCCAAATACACTTCTTTAAAGGCGATGTGTCTAATGGGTTCTTGTAAAACCAACGATCCATCTACAATCCCGGGCTCTCTTTCTAAAATTTCATAAATCCGTTCACCGGCAACTAAAGCTTCTTGAAAATTAGAAGCAATTCTAACCAGCCGCTTTATAGGAGTATAGAGCATAAAAAGAGCGGTGATAAAAGAAAAGAAAGCCCCCACGCTAATATGCCCTTTGATCACCTCTAGCCCACCTAAATAAATCACTAAAGCAATGGCAATAGAACCTAAAAATTCCATTAGAGGGCTAGAAATTTCTGCGTATTTAATGCCCTTTAAACTCAGATCAAAAAAGGTTTGGTTTTCTTTTTGAAAAGCCTGCAATTCTAAGGCCTCTCCATTAGAAGTTTTCACCACTTCCACACTATGAAAGATTTCTGATAATCTAGCCGTCATGCGCGCATTGGTTTCTTGATTGGCTTTACTGAGCTTTTTAACTTTTTTGATAATTCTACTGAGTGGGAAAGCCGCTAGGGGCATGATAATAAGACCAATGAGGGCAAGTTTAGGGCTTTGATAAATCACTACAGCTACCAAACCTACAACGGTGAGCATTTCGCGCATGCTTTCAGATAAATAATTAGAGAGACTGGCACGTACTAAAGCGATGTCATTAGTGATACGGGTAATTAGCTCGCCCTTTTTAGTGCGCTCAAAAAAACATATTTCCATTCTTAAAAGGGTATAAAGCATGTGATCGCGCAATTTTTTTACGATGTCTAACCCGATGTAATTAGTGAAATAAGTTTGGACATAAATCCCCCCGCTCTTGCCTAGATATGCCAAAATCACTAAAAAGGGCAAGATAGAAAGCATGTGGGTGTCTTTTTTAATAAAAATTTCATCTAAAGTTGGCTTGACTAGATAGGTCCCCCAAGCTGTACTAAGAGCGACAATAATAGAGGCAATCACTACAAGTACAAAAGCCCGCATATGCCCCTTAAGATAAGGATAAAAACGCCTGAAAAAAACTTGCAAGTCTAGCCTAACTCATAACCCGCATCTAAAATAGCTTCTTTAATAGCCTCTAAATTTGCAGGATTCTCAAAAGCAACCACCACTTGTTGTTTTTCTAAACTCACATCAATTTTATTAACCCCCTCTAATTCTCCTACAAATTTTTCTATTTTATCTACGCAATGTTGGCATGTCATGCCTGTAACTTTCAGACTAATCTCTTGCATGTAATCCTCTAATTTTAAAATGAATACCCCTAAGCCTTTGAGCGTTAAGTACCACGCTGACACTACTTAAACTCATGGCTAAACTTGCTAGCATGGGATTAAACATAATGCCTAACTTATAACCCACCCCACAGGCTAAGGGAATAGCCACGCTATTATAGCAAAAGGCCCAAAAGAGATTTTGTTGGATATTAGTGATTGTGTGCATACTCAGTTTAATCGCACCTACTATTGACTGAATATCATTATTAAAACTCACAACATCGGCCACTTCTAAACTTGCATCGCTACCCTTAGCCATCACAACCCCCACATCGCTACGGGCCAAACTAGGCGCATCATTCATGCCATCGCCTACCATCATCACAATTTGCCCCTGTGCTTTCAATGCATCTATGGCTTTTAATTTATCCTCTGGCTTAGCCTGTGCTTTGTAGTTTTCTATGCCTAGTTCTGTAGCAAGGGCTTTGACATTTAACAAGGCATCTCCGCTTAAAAGCATGGGGGTGATATTTAAATCTTTGAGTTGTAAAATGGCCTCTTTTACCTCCGGTTTTAGACGATCAGCTAATATAAACACGCCTAGAATCTCTGAATCTGTACCAATAAAAACCGGTATCCCTGCTAGGTTTTCAAAGGGATTTTCTACATTGAAATATTCTAAATTACCCGCCTTATAAACTTGCCCCTCTATTTTGCCACAAATCCCAAAACCCGGTTTAGCCTGCGCATCCTGTACCTCTTTTAAGATCACGCCCTGCTCTTTAGCATAACTTACAATCCCTTGAGCTAATACATGTTCGCTATGAGACTCTAAACTCGCGCATAAACTCAATACTTTTTGTAAATCTACACCTTCTTTAACCCGTACCTCTTGAACGATAGGTTTGCCTAAAGTAAGTGTACCCGTCTTATCAAAAACCACATAATTAACCAAACGCGCCTTTTCTAAAGCCTGTGCGTTTTTAAAAAATAACCCTAGTAAGCTCGCTTCTTTTTGGGCGACTAAAATAGACATAGGCGTGGCTAAGCCTAAAGCACATGGACAAGAGATCACCAAAACGGCTACAAATACTTCTAAAGCCTGTTTAAAATCCCCTAAAATAAGCCACACTAAAAAGGCTAAACTCGCAATAGCAATAACAATTGGTACAAACACCCCAGCTACTTTGTCTGCTAAGCGCGCAATTTGGGCTTTAGAACCTTGAGCGTTATTAATGAGTTCTAAAATCTTATGTAGGGTGCTATTTTCTTGGGTGTGCGTGGCGCGCATGAAAAATGTCGTGGTGGTATTAAGCGTGCCTGCAAAGACTTCCATGCCCTCTGTTTTATATACAGGCATGCTCTCACCGCTTAACATGGATTCATCAATTTCAGCCTCTCCCTTAGAAAGCACCCCATCTACTGGGATATAACTCCCGGGTAAAATCTGGAGTACATCTCCTTTTTGCAAACTTTCTATAGAAACTTCTACAATTTGTTCTCCATCTAGTTTAAGCGCGCTCTTGCTTTGGTGGCTAATTAAAGTTTGCATAGCTTTTAAAGCCTTATTTTTAGAGCGCTCCTCTATTTGCTTGCCTAGCATGACAAAAAATAAAATCACACACACGCCCTCAAAATAAAAACCCTCTATGGGTATGTGTAAATAGGCCTTAAAGAGTAAAAATAGGCTATAAAGCCATGCACTAGCAGTACCAAGAGCCACTAGGCTATCCATATTAGGTTGGCGTGCAAAAAGGGCTTTAAAACCCTGTAAATAAAAATCCCGTCCCATGTGCATGGCAATTAAAGTAAAGCACAACTGAATCAAGCCATTATTAAAAGGGTTTTGTAAGGCTGGGGGTAAGTGCAGAAGTTTAGCAAACATAGAAAGACTAAGTACCCCTAAACTGGCTAACAAGGTTAAAATGAGTCTGTAATTAGGTGTGAGAAAAGCAGGATTTAAAAAGGAGGTTTTAGCGCTGGCTTTGTTAATGAGAGCCTCATTTTGCGGGTGATAACCTAGTTTTTCAATTTGTTTAAAAATATCCTCTAGGCTAGCTTGACTCTCATCATAATTGACTACCGCCTTTTTACTAATTAAATCCACCGCAATACTTTGAATATACTTTTTGCGCCCTAAAGAGCGTTCAATTCCACTTGAGCACGAGCTACAAGTCATGCCCTCAATATAAAAATGTTTGGTAGTCATTTTTGTGTATACCTGAATATGATTTTAGCCATTAAAAAATCCAACGCACAATCCCATAAAGCAAGTAACAAAGCATAGAAGCACTCAGCATCTCTAGCGGACGCACAAAAAGAACTAATAAGAAAAACACCAGCAAAACAAAGAGTTTTAAATTCCACTTGACTTTTTTAAAGTTAGGGTAGCGGATATTACTCACCATCATCACGCCTAAAAACACGATATAAACAAGCATTAAATACCCGTATTGGGTTTTAAACAGGTTATATTTAAAATCAAGCAAAATAGCTAATACCACTAATACCGCTGCTGAAGGGATAGGAATACCGATGAAAGAATAGGGATCGGTGGTTTGGGTGGTTACATTAAAGCGGGCTAGGCGAATAGCCCCAAAGATCACAAACAAAGCACAAGCAGCCATACCCATGCGCCCATAAGTATAGCCCGTATAAAAATAAGAGATAACACTAGGGGCTGCTCCAAAAGCCACCACATCTGCTAAAGAATCAAATTCTAAGCCAAATTTACTCGTGGTGTTAGTTAATCTTGCCACGCGTCCATCTAGTCCGTCTAGCACCAAACACACCACCACTAACCAACATGCGGTTACAAAACTCCCCTTAGAGGCATAAAACACTCCCATCATGCCTAAAAAAATACTACCCGCCGTAAAAAGATTGGGGAAGAGATATAAAGGCTTGATGGGCATTTGCCTAACTTGCGTGCTCTTCTAAGGGCACTAGACGACTCTCAAGACTATTAGCCACCTCATACTCGCTAATAATTTCGCGCACCCGCTCACCGGTAATAACCTCTTTTTCAAACAATTCGCCCACCATCACCTCAATGGCATCTTTATAATCATTCAAGGTTTGTTTGACATGGGCATAGCGTTCTTCTAAGAGATTTTTAATGAAGTTATCCATCTCTTCGGCCATCTTTTCGCTAAACTCGCGCCCATTGCCAAAGCCCCCGCCTAAAAAGGAATTGCGCTGTTTTTCTAGCACCATCAACCCGCTCACATCGCTCATGCCATAATAACTCACCATGCCCTTGATGATGTCTGTGGCGCGCTCTAGATCATTGCTAGCCCCAGTAGAGATCTCTTGTAAAAAAACATCTTCAGCCGCCCGCCCGCCTAAGAGTACATCAATTTCAGCGATGAGCTCGTGCTTTTGCATCAAATACTTGTTCTCCTCAGGCGTGTTAAGCGTATAACCAAGAGCTGCCATGCCCCTTGGGATAATAGAGACTTTATTCACCCGCGCAGAGCCCTTAGTCATCTCTGAAATCACCGCATGCCCGCTCTCATGGTAGGCCACAATTTTCTTTTCCTTAGGTGAGATGCGGCGGCTCTTTTTCTCTAACCCGGCAATGCCCCTTTCTACGGCCTCTTTTAAATGTTGCTGTTTGACCTCTTTTTGGTTATTGCGGCCAGCTAGCAAGGCAGCCTCATTAATAATATTAGCTAGATCCGCTCCGGCTAATCCGGCTGTGAGTTTGGCAATTTCTTGCAAATCCACATCATTGGCTAGCTTAACTGGCTTAATGTGTACTTTTAAAATCTCCACCCGCCCGTTAAAATCTGGTTTATCTACCAAAACTTGGCGATCAAAGCGCCCGGGTCTTAAAAGAGCCGGATCTAAAATTTCGGGGCGATTAGTAGCGGCTAGTACAATCACTGGTGCATTTTCTGATCCAAAACCATCCATCTCGGCTAAAAGTTGGTTTAAGGTCTGTTCGCGCTCATCATTCCCGCTAATCACGCCTCCAGCCGCGCGACTCTTGCCAATGGCATCAATCTCATCAATAAAAATGATGCTAGGCGCTTCTTTTTTAGCAATTTCAAAGAGATCGCGCACGCGACTTGCCCCTAGCCCTACAAACATCTCTATAAAGCTACTCCCCCCCATAGAAAAGAAAGGCACACTAGCCTCACCGGCCACTGCTTTAGCAAGTAGGGTTTTACCCGTTCCCGGAGGTCCTACTAACAAAACTCCTTTAGGGATTTTAGCCCCCAAAGACGCGTAACGATCGGGATATTTTAAAAAGTCTACAATCTCAACCACTTCCTCTTTAGCTTCCTCATTACCGGCCATGTCATTAAAACGCACCTTAGGTTTTTCGGCATTAATGAGTTTTTTAGAACTACCCATGCCAAAAATACCCCCACCCATGTTCTTTTGCATGCGAGATGCCATAAACATCCACAAGCCTAAAATTACTAAAACTGGCAAGAGCCACCCTAAAATATCTGTAAAAAAATTAGATTCGCTAAAACCAGAGTAATTGATTTTTTGGCTATCTAGGAGTGGTACTAAAGAGAGATCAGGCACGCGCTTAGCAATGTAGATGATCTTATTATTACCCTCTTTGCTGGTGGCTTTAATGAGTGTTTGCCCAATACTCACACTATCCACCTCTTTTTTTTCAATCAATTCCTTCATTTCGTGGTAACTGATATTTTTGGTGCTGGTGGATAAAAAGCGATCACCAAAGCTCTCATCTGAATTCATCACGCGTACCGCCACAATAGCGATGACGATAAAAACCACAATTAAAACCAAAGGATTTTGTAAAAGTGGTCTTTTAGGATCGCCTGGCCCCCGGCTATTATTTTCCATGTATTTCCTTAAATCAAGCGCTAAGATTTACATAAATGCAAACACACCCATTCATTTTCTTGGGTGCGCTCTAAAAGTCTAAAAGCAGAAGTATAAACCTCAATTACACGCTCTGCATATTCTTCTAAAATACCCGATAAAAAAAGTTCTGTTTTAGCATGGCTGGCTTTTAATACTTGGGGATAAAGTTCAATAATAACACTAGCCACGATATTAATAACGATATAGTCATAATATTCTGTACTCTCTTGCAAAGAACCTAACCACAGCCTTTCTAAATTAGCACAATTTTTCTCAAAATTTTTCTTTGTTTCTTGCAGAGCAAATAAATCAGTATCACACGCATGCACCCTCGCACCTAACTTAGACAAAGCCAAAGCTAAAATCCCACTCCCACAACCCACATCTAAGGCTAATTTATCCGTTGCATCAAGCCGACTCAAACTTTTTAAAAGCATGCGCGTACTTTCATGATGACCCGTGCCAAAGGCTAAACTTGGATCAAGAATTAAAGTATACAAATCCGGTAAGTTTACTGGCGCGATCCAGCTAGGCGTGATGTAAAATTTAGCGCAAGTGGTGGGTTTAATGCTTTGTTGGTAATTTTTGATCCAATCTTGGTTTTTGTGTATGCTGGTGTGGTGATAAACCCCCACACATACACCCCGATCATTTAAAGAATGGCAAAACTCTTTAAGATTTTTAAGTAGGGCGCTGGGTTCTTGGCTAGAATAAACAATGTAGGCTTGAGTGGGGAGAGAATGGGTTTTATTACCAAAATACTGGTAGGGCAAATCGGATAAATGAGTAGCAGAGCTTTCCTCAATGGCCTCTTGTGTGAAATCTAATAAAAAATCGGCGAATAATTCAGGGTAGCCGGTAGGTAGGACAAGGGTTTTAAAATATGAATCCATTTGCCTTACCTAATAGTGCTTTAGTCATTGGTACCTAAAACAACCTCTAATTTTTCTTTGAGAACTTGAGGGGTAAAGGGCTTGACGATGTAATTATTTACCCCTGCTTTCAAAGCGGTAATAACCTCTGCTTTACCCCCTTCTGTGGTGATCATAATGATAGGCAAGTCCTTAAAACGCCCATCAGAGCGCACCTTTTTAACTAAATCTAACCCATTCATCTCTGGCATGTTCCAATCGGTGATAAGCACCCCAGTAGTATCATTACTATCCAATTTCCCCCAAGCTTCCACCCCATGCTCAGCCTCCAAAATATCCTCATAACCTAAACGCTGGAGGGTATTCCTGATGATTCTTCGCATTGTGGAGCTATCATCTACAATTAATATTTTCAATATCTCTCCTTGATTGGCCCTCATGACTATCAGAAAATCACGCGCCCATTTTAGCATATTTATATGGCCTCTATCTTAAAAGATCACCAAAATTTGATGGGATAATGCTAGCATTAGCACAGCTAAGGAAAAGCATGCGTGTGATAGAAAATTCAATTACTAATGTGTGCGCCCATGAGAGTGTGGTGGTCTATGCCCCTTGTAATTTATATGGGTGCACTTTAGAGGAGGGCGTGTTTGTGGGGCCTTTTTGTGAAATCCAAAGTGGCGTAGTGGTGGGTGCGCATACTCGTATCCAAAGCCATTCTTTTATTTGTTCGCTTGTGCGTATTGGCGCATTTTGTTTTATCGGGCATGGCGTGGTGTTTATTAACGATCTTTTTTCTAATGGGTATCCTAGCGCTGATTCAAGTTTGTGGAAAGAAACCAGTATTGGTAATCATGTTAGCATTGGCTCTAATGCCACGATTTTACCCGTACACATTTGTGCGCATGTGGTGATTGGGGCGGGTAGTGTGGTGAGTAAAGATATTGATAAAAGCGGGATTTATGCGGGCAATCCAGCCCGTTTTTTACGGGATTTGCCATGCAAGTTGGGTTAGTTGGCTATGGCTATTGGGGGCAGAAAGTGGCGCATAACTTGGGGAGGTTTGTGCTTAAAAGCGTGTGTGATTTAATACCCCTGCGCCTAGCACAGGCACGACAAGATTTTTGTAATATTTTAGTGAGCACACAAATAGAGGATTTATTAAATGATACAGAGATTCAGGCTATTTTTATCATCACTCCCCTATCTACCCACTACACCCTTACTAAACAAGCTCTTTTAGCTAATAAACATGTATTTGTAGAAAAACCCATGAGTTCTACTCTGCAAGAGGCTAAAGAACTTTATATGCTAGCCAAAGAGCGCCATAAAATTTTACACTGCGATCTGACCTTTTTATACACGCCAAGCATTCTTTGGATTAAAAATAACCTGCAACAATTAGGGCAGGTTTTAAGCATTGCCTCTAGGTGGCTCTTAGGGATTTGCCGTAAAGATACTTGTGCGCTTTATGATCTGGCTTGGCATGCTTTAAGCATTTTATCCTTTCTCTATCCTCATGCTTTAAGTACAAGTTCGCATCTCTCTTTACTCAAAGCCCCCCATCCAAACCACCCCACTTTAAGTACAGCCAATTTACATTTCAACATAGTAGAGATCATGGCATCCTTAAATATCTCTTGGCTCTCCCCTTTTAAAGTACGCGACATGCTCTTTATTGGCACGCAAAATACTTTGTACTACAATG
This sequence comes from Helicobacter suis HS1, assembly GCF_026000295.1. NCBI lineage: Bacteria > Pseudomonadati > Campylobacterota > Epsilonproteobacteria > Campylobacterales > Helicobacteraceae > Helicobacter > Helicobacter suis. The sequence goes on from NZ_AP026769.1 coordinate 1,324,203, forward strand.
ATAACGCCCTCAAGCCTTTGAGTATCACCCCCACAAGTTTAGAATCTAAACAAGTAAAAACCCACCACCCCACACTCCCAGCCTTTAGTGCGCTTTTTAAATGTATAGAAAGTTTTTATCAAAGTATTTTAAATACCACCCCCTGTTTTGATCAAAAACGCGTTGTTTTAGATGTTTTAGGGTTTTTAGAGAGATTAACACTAGCGCCGTGAAACCACCAACACGATAAGCGCCGGAATGAGGGCTAGCTTTAAAGAGGGGAGCTACCAGCCACAGGCTAGTTAAGGTTTTACACCTTTAAACTTGAAACCCTCTATTGGGTTTCTGCAACCCTTTGTGCCTGCAGCGCATTTTCACAATTTTTATAAAAAGAGGAGGTGATTGTGTTGACTCTAGCTCTTGATATGAAAGCTTCATGGCAGTGCATGAGGGTGCGTAAACGCGCCTTAGGGTATTTTAGAAAGTGATCAACAGAGTGTACAAAATCAAAATGAAATTCCATAGGGGCTAAGCGCTCACCGGGTCTTCCCATACAATTAGAACTGCAATAACCACTTTGGGCATGCGCTATAGCAAAACAGCATAAAAACCCAAGCCAAAATTTAAAATCTTGTATAAAAAAGTTTGATCGATCATAAAAAGCCCTGCTTGATCAACGAATCAACCCATAAAGAAAAAGTATTTTAACTCCCTCTCCTGTGAAAAACCATATTGTTTGGTGCGATTCAAAATAAGAGGAATAAGGAAAAGTCCCCCCCTCAGATTGGAATTTTTCTAGCAAAATTGAGGGTAATTGTAAGAATGATTCTACTGCTATAAATAAAACAAGCCCGGCGATTTTTTTAAAGCGTTTAAACTTGCCCATATGTAGGAGGGTGAGTACTAATAAGAGTTTAAGGTAGAGTAAAAGATAAAAAAGGCTAAATAGCCCCGCTTTTTTAAGCATAAAGGCCCAACTTTCGGGGAAATCTGTCCATGAAAACTGGCAAAATAGTAAAACGAAAACCCCTAAACTTAGAAGTATCCAGATTAAATTAATCGCAATCTTGGCGCATAAAAGCGCGTCTATACCAACGGGCAAACTAAAAGTTAAATACCCTTCAGGACCAAAGAGCTTTTGCTGGGTGGAGCGCATGGTGGCTATAAATAAAAGAACGATAAGAATTAGCCCCCCCATAGGCAAGAAAAAAATCCCAATGGTCAGCCTTTGCTGCCCTAGTATCCAGCCTAAGATCAAAAAAAGCAAAGTCCCTATAATGGATAGATAGTTTTCTAAAAAGTCGTGTTTAAAAACCTTGAGCATTGAGTAAATCCTGATAGGCTTGTTTTAAACTGCCATGTTTTTCTTGCAAAATTTCTACCTTTTCTAAAGCGATAATATGGCCACTTTGGATAAACATGGCCATGTCTAAGTGGCCTTGCACATCTAAGAGTAAATGGGTGGAGAGTAAAAGCGTAGCCTGTTTGTTACACTGCTGTAGAATGAGATTTAAAATTTCTAAACGCGCCAACAAATCCACCCCGCCTAAAGGTTCATCAAAAACAAACACTTGGGCATTACGAGATAGCGTTAGAATGAGTTGGAGTTTTTCTTGTGTACCTTTTGATAGAGATTTGAGGGGGTTTTTTAAAGGAATTTTAAAGGCTTGCAGCAACTCTAAGGCTTTATTTCTATCAAAGTCTTTAAAAAAATCCTGATAAAACCCTATGAGTTGCATGGCATGGGCGTTTGGTGGGTACATGCTGTGATCGGGGTTATAAGCGGTGATTTTTTTAGTTTCTATCCCTAATGCATGGCCACAAACGCGCACATCTCCTATATAGTTTTTAACCAAACCTGTTAGAATTTTAAGCAAAGTTGTTTTACCCGCCCCATTTTGCCCTAGTAAACCCACAACCTGACCGGGGTATAAAGTAAAACTTAAATCGTCTAAAACCTTTTGCGCACCATAAAACTTACTTAAATGACTAACTTCTATCATTAATAAGAAAACTTTGTAAAAAGCACTAAAGAGGAATTGCCAATATTGCTTTTGACTTTAGAGGAATAAGAATACACATACCCAATACCCGCATCTAAAGCCATTTGTTTAGATTGCCAAATTTTATAATTAGTCATGAGCGAATATTCTTGATAGTCTCCAAAGGCCACCATTGCATCCATTCTTACGCGCTTAGTTTTTAACCCTCCAAATAAGTAACCTGTCATAGTGGCGTTAGCAAAATAAATAGCCGGTACGCCAATAGAGTTAATGCCCCGTCCATAGAATTTAGTTTTATCATTAAAAGACCAAAAAAAGCCTTTCTGATTGGGAGCCGGTACAGCATAAAAACCCAAGCCAAAATTTAAAATCTTGTATAAAAAAGTTTGATCGATCATAAAAAGCCCTGCTTGATCATTATATCTAGTTGCATCGGTATTGCCATGCTGGTAAATGCCATGCACAATGGTATGGGATTGAAAACCTTTGGGTAATTTGGTGTAGTACTGGAATTTAAACCCTACTTGAATGAGTGCGGTGTTTGTCATGGGTAGTTTAGAATCGGCTAGGAAAAAAGGAGAAATTTTAAAACTCTTGTGTTCATAGCCCATTCCAAGAGCTACCACTTCTCCACCCACATACATTTTCTTAGACACAGGATCATAAGAGGCTAAGGCATTAATGCCAGTAGCAATACGAGGGCCTTGTAAATCATTGCCTTGATAGCCATTATAGAGCATTGAATCCATAAAAACACCCCAATACTTAAAATCATTGCGGTGAATGAATAAACTAGCCCCCTGTATATTGCCCTGAATCCAATCAAAATCTACAAAGTTGGTATTAAAACGCCCTAGAGCAAATTTAAGCCGCTTGGTGTCGTATCTAACATAGGCATCTGAAATATCCCCCATGCTTAAATAAGGGCGTGTACTGCTTTGCATGTTTACGCTACCTAAAACATTTCCAATACTTAAAATAGGCTGGAATTTTTTATTGCGATTCCACACATTCCACGCCCCAATCGCTCCAATTCCAAAAGACCACCCGTTATTAAAGGAAAAATCCGTTCCCACCCGTGCATCAAAACCCACATAACTATGCGGGGAGTGTTGCACACCCTGATTATAAATCAGACCTAAATACCCAAAGGGCTTAAGCGTGATTTCTGTGGCTAGCAAGGGGATAATCCAAAAAGAAACGCTCAAAATATAACGGCGCAAACAAACCACCCCAGAATATATAAATATATCCCCCATTATATCTAAAAGAGTGGTGAGAGGAGTTGGTTTTTTGAGATCACATTGCTATAATTATCCAAAAACAAGCGAGAAGATGATGCCCTGGTTATTTTTGTTTCTAGCCTTAGTAGTGTTGCAAGCAGAACCTATGGATACCCTCAAACAATGGGTACGCGCTTTTTTAGAAAAGCCTAAAACAGCAGGCGCTACTTATACAACTTATCCTAAAAATAACCACGATAAAGCTTATAGACAGAGTATTTCTGTGAACAATACAACCTATACTTTCTTGTATGCATATGGAGTACAAAAAATCAAGCAAAGAGAGAGAAAAGCCATGTGTTTGGGAGTGTTGTTAGGATCTACTTTATACAAAGGGTTTTGTTTAAAAGGGTTTGCTCAGGCGCATATGCAGGTTAATCAAGGAGATTTACACCTTGATTTCTTAAAATCTAGCCCTGCTACCCCTACAGCTCCGGCTAAAGAAAGTGGTGTATATCTCACCTTTACAAATATCAAAGGCACATTTTACCTAGCGCGCTATGCTAAAAAAGAGGTGGGATCAGAGCAAATTATCCCTTATTACAACCTACCAAAAAGCAGTACCACCTACTCAATGGAGGCGATTAATAACACTCTCTTAGAACAACTTAGTCAAAAAGAAAGTACGCAACAACCCTCCCCAGCCCCCACAGCGCAAGTAACACAAAAAGCTCCAGTAAGAACAGCAACACAAAAAGTCCAAGAAATGCGAGTAGACGGGCAGACTTACCACCTTGTTTATACAAGTGATGCCACCATGCAATGCTTGAAAATTTTGCAGTATCAAAGAATTTTGGGTAATTTTTGCATGCAAGGGGCAGGGAGTGCCCAATTTAACCCCCATGCCCCTTGGCTCACCTTAGAATTCAAAAAAGAGGGTAGTAATAGCCACCACACTAGCCTAACCTTTAAAATAGTCGACGGGACTTTTTATTTAGAAAACTACATCAAAAAATTTTTCCAGCTAGACCCCACAACCCATGCTGAGATTTTTCTGCGCTTAGAGCCTATTTACAAACAAAGTAGAGACGATCCAAACTACACCCACCCCATTACCCTTCTCTCATTAAGCCCTCATTTCCAACAAGAACTATTCATCAGATGCCAAGAGAAAGGCTATTGCCAACATTAGCTACATTTTCTCCCAAATCGTACCACTTGGCGTATCCATTAAAGAAATGCCTTGTTGGGCTAAATCCTTACGGATAGAATCAGCAAGGGCAAAATCTTTAGCTTCTTTAGCCTTTTGCCGTCTTAAAATCTGGGTTGTGATTTTGTCTTTTAACGCTGTATCTACCCCTAGCTGAAAATAAAGAGTGGGATCTTTGCCCCCTAAGCCTAAGAGTTGATCGATAAAGGTGAGATTTTCTAAAATCTCTTGCGCGCACTTCTTTTTGTTTGTTTTGCTAGAGGCATTATCTAGGCTTTGGTTACTTTCTTGCAAATACTCCTCTAAAATACTCAACGCCTTAGAAATATTAAGATCGTCTTGCATAGCCTGCAAAAGAGCATGTTGGAAGTTTTGATTAGATTTACTTTTTTCAGGACTAATCTCTAAAGTCCTCTTTTTGAGACGATAGAGTTTATCTAGGCGCTTTTTTTGGCTGTTTAGATCTTCTTCATTAAAGTGTAAAATAGCGCTATAGTGCACCCCTAAAAGATAATTACGCAGTACCTCACCATCATAAACTTTTAAAGCGTCCTTGATATAAAAACTATTGCCTAAACTCTTGCTCATTTTCTGACCTGAAATATTGACAAAGCCATTATGAATCCAAAACTGCGCTAACTCTTGATTAAAAGCACAGCGGGTTTGGCAGGCTTCGTTTTCATGATGAGGGAAGAAAAGATCAGAGCCTCCCCCGTGAATGTCAATTTGGTAGGGCTCATCTAAATAGGCTAAGGTGTTGGCAATCATTGCCGAGCATTCAATATGCCAGCCGGGTCTACCCTTGCCAAAAGCGCTTAAATAGCCCAAATCCCCCTCTCCTTTATAAGTTTTCCAGAGGGCAAAATCTTGCGGGTGGTGTTTTTCTAAATTATCCTCTATGCGGCTTACATTTTCTGCCTCTAAAGAATGCGCGCTTAACGATCCATAAGCGCTATCTAGCCTTGTGTCTAAATAAATGCTACCCTCTTTTGTTTGGTAGGCATATCCTTTTTCTAGTAGGCGTTTAATCATGTCCTCTATAGCTTCTAAGTGTTCGCTGGCTTTAGGCTCACTGGTGGGTCGTAGTACGCCTAAAGCTTGCATCTCTTCTAAATAGCTAGCAATAAAACGACGGCTTAAATCTGTAATGTTTACGCCCTCTTGCAGGGCTTTAGAAATGATTTTATCATCTATATCAGTGAAATTCTTAACTATTTCTACAGAATACCCGCTCAAGGTAAGCATGCGTGTTAGTAAATCAAAAACAATCGCACTTCTTGCATGCCCTAGATGCGAATAGTCATAGACAGTAGGGCCACAGATATAAATTTTAACCTTAGGGGCTTTTAAGGGGACAAAGGGGCGCTTTTGTTTGTGGTGGCTATCAAATAAATAAATGGGTGGGTGCATTTAAACCTCTTATGCTAGATTAATAAATGCCAGATTTTAAAGCTCTTTAAAGCCCATAAAAATAAGGCTAACACTAAGGCTTCTAAAGCTAGCAGTAGAACTAAATATAAGACATCTTTAAAAATAATCATGCCTAAAAAACGCTTAAAACCAAAGGCTCTAATTTGAAGGCCACAGAGTAAAAATCCGGCTAAAGAGCTAGAGAGAGCTAGAGCGCTAGCTTGTAAATAGGGCATTAAAAGTAAAGAACAAGTTGTACCAAAAACAAGCGAATAGAGCGCAATTTTAGCCGCCTTGATTTGTTCTTTATGGCTATAAAGCCAGAGACTAAAAATTTTAGCTAGCCCAAAGGGCAATAGCCCAATTAGATATGCCCTAAAAACTGCAGCGCTGTGCATAACATCTATAGAATTAAAATGCCCTCTTTCAAATAGTAAAGATAAAATGGGTTTGGCTAGCATAATCCCACCTAAAGTACAAGCCAAAAGCATGTAAGTTAAAAAAGTAAAAGCCTGTTGCATGTGTTGCATGGCTAAATGAGTATTGCCCTCTTTAATGGCTTTGGCAATCGTGGGGAAAAGAGCGGTAGAAATAGCGATAGCAAAAAGTGCAAGGGGTAATTGAAAGATGCGGTTAGCATAATAAAGATAGGAGATACTGCCTGTGGCTAAAAAGGAAGCTAGAAATGTATCTATAAAGGCTGAAATTTGGCTAGCTGAGTTGCCTAGCACACCGGGGATAAATTGTTTAAAAAAATGCGCTCTTTCTTGTTTGATAATCTTTTGTCTGCGCATTTGTTTGGGATTAAGTGGCCGTTTAAAGAGGGTATAAACCCCCACACAAAAGAGTTTAAAAAACCCTAGATGATAAAGCGGATAAAAGTGCAAAGCAACTTGAGCGATTCCACCACATAAGACCGCATAGCTTAAAGTATGCACAATTTCTAGCGTATGTTGATCTCTATGAAAATACAAAGCAATAATCATGGCTAGATTTAATAAAACTGTGTGGTAGGCACTCACCCAAAAATGGTTTTTGTACTGCAAGAGAGTGCTTAAAAATGTCGCCCAAAATACTAAAAGAAGGTAGTAAAAATTAATGGCCACAATGTCTTTAGCGAGTTCAACAGTATGTGGGCTAAAGCCATAGGCAAGTAATTTAGTGCAAAAAAAGCGGAAATGATCCACTAATAAGACTAAAACTAGGAGCAAGAGACTAAAAAAACCTAAAATACCTGCAGCAAATGCACCCTTATAACGGCTTGAAATAAAAGCGGGTAAAAAACTTTGGCTAAAAGCCCCTTCGGCAAAAATGCGCCTAAAGAGATTGGGGAATTTAAAAGCCACAAAGAAAATATCGCTATAAAGCCCACTACCCAGTACAGATGCGCTTAATAGATCGCGTATAAATCCGGCTAAACGAGAACATAAAATGCCTGAACTAGTGGTCAAAAAAAACCTTTTGAGCAAAAAACCCCTTTTATACCGCAGGTGTTAGAACTAAAATTAAATTATACCTAAATATACCTATTAAGGTTGGGCTACTTTAAGGGGTTTTGTATTAGTATCCCTAGCTAAAATTGTTTGATTAAGGGCGTTTTGTGGTGCATGTGATTTTAAGTGGGGGGAGTGGTAGGAGGCTATGGCCTTTAAGTCGGGAGCATTTCCCTAAACAATTTTTAAAACTCTATGCCGGTCAAAGCCTCTTTGCCTTAACCCTTGCGCGTTTAAAAAATCAAGAGGCGCGTTTTTTAGTGGTGTGTAATGAAGCGCATTATTTTCATAGTTTAGAGGAAATCACACAGGCTAATTTAGAAAATCGCACACATTTTTTACTAGAGAGTGCTAGTAAAAATACCATGAATTCTTTGATATTGGCGGCTTTAGCCTGCGATTTAGATGAGGTCTTAGTAGTAAGTCCAACCGATCATCTCATGGATACAGAGGCCTTTCATCAGGCTTTAAATCTAGCTCTCAAGCAAGCACAAGAAAATCAAATTGTTTTTTTTGGTGTGGCTAAAGAGCCTAGTAGCCAATATGGGTTTATAGAATGCTCAGAAGTTACAAATGGGGTAGCCAAAGTACTAGGATTTATTGAAAAACCTAGCCGTTTAGAGATAAACCAATGTATGGCGCGCGCACACGGAGATTTTTATATCAATAGTGGGATATTTGTCTTTAAGGCATCTGTTTTTTTAAAAGAATGCGCTAAATATGTACCTAGTATGTTAAAAGCATGTGAGAAAGTTTATAATGAGGCTAGATGCTTACCCTTGATCATTAGATGTACTAACATGCAAGATTTGCAAGAGGGTAGCGTGGATACGCTGTTATGGCAGAGATGTACTAATTTGTATTTAGTGCCCTTGAGAGCTAATTGGCAAGATGTTGGGCATTTTACTAGTTTGCAAGCTAGCCTCCCACCCTCTGACATGCAGGGCAATACTTGCCACAATAGCACGCTTTTAGCTAAAAACTCTAGCTCTAATTACATTTACAGTACACCGGATAAATTAGTCTGTTTGCTAGGGCTTACAAACTGCGTGATAGCTGATACAAAAGATGCATTATTGGTAGCCTCTAAAGATCATTTAGATTCTCTAAAGGATTTAGTAGAGGAGGTGGGAAAGAAAAATGCAGATTTATTAAAAACCTATCCTTTAGAATACCGCCCATGGGGTAGCTTTGAGGTGCTTTTAGAACGCCCTTTTTTTAAAGTTAAACTTTTAGAAATCACCCCCCATAAACGCCTAAGCTTACAGCGCCATAAATACCGTAGCGAACACTGGGTAGTGGTGGAGGGTGTGGCTAGTGTGATTATTGATAGCCGTTCTTTTAAGGTTTTGACTAATGAAAGCGTATTTATTAAACAAGGGCAGATTCACCGTTTAGGCAATGATACGGACAATCCTTTAAAAATCTTAGAAGTACAATGCGGGACTTGTTTAGATGAATCAGATATTGAGCGGCTTGAAGATGATTATAAACGCATTTAAAGGGAGATCATGCAAAAAATTGCTTTAATCACCGGTATTACCGGGCAAGATGGGAGTTATCTAGCGCGCCATCTTTTAGATTTAGGTTATGAAGTACATGGAATCAAACGGCGTAGCTCTTCTTTTAATACGGCTAGAATTGATCTCATTTATGAAGATGTGCACAGTAGCCACACGCATTTTTTCTTGCATTATGGGGATTTAACAGACTCTAGCAACATCACAAGTCTACTTGCCAAAATCAGGCCTACAGAAATTTATAATCTAGCGGCCCAAAGCCATGTACAAGTTTCCTTTGAAATGCCGGAATATACGGCTAATGTAGATGCTTTAGGTACATTGCGTATTTTAGAGGCCATGCGTCTTTTAGGGCTTAAAGATACCCGCTTTTATCAGGCTAGCACTTCTGAGCTTTATGGAGAGGTTTTAGAAACCCCGCAAAATGAAAACACACCCTTTAACCCAAGAAGCCCTTATGCGGTGGCTAAACTTTATGCATATTACATCACCAAAAATTACCGCGAAGCTTATGGTTTTTTTGCGGTTAATGGGATTTTATTTAACCATGAAAGCCCTGTACGCGGTGAAACTTTTGTAACCCGTAAGATCACGATGGCCATTTCTCGCATGCTCTTTGGGTTGCAAGATTGTTTGTATCTGGGTAATTTAGATGCTAAGCGCGATTATGGGCATGCTCTAGATTATGTAAAAGCCATGCATTTAATCTTAGGGCATAAACAACCGGTAGATTTTGTGGTGGCTAGTGGGCAGACTTTGAGTATTAGAGATTTTACAAAGCGTTGTTTTGAAAAGGTGGGAGTGTTGTTAGAATTTAAAGGGCAAGGTTTAGAGGAACAGGGGGTGGTGGTGGGTTTACAATCTAGTTTTTTAAATATCCCCTCCATGCCTTTATCAAAGGATCAAGTCGTTGTTAGAGTGGATTCGCGTTATTTTCGCCCTACAGAAGTGGATTTACTCTTAGGAGATCCAAGTAAAATTGAAAGAGAGCTAGGTTGGAGGCGTACTTTTAGTGTAGATGATTTGATTACAGACATGCTAAAGGCCGATTTAGCCTTAGCTAAAAAAGAAGCGCTAGTTAAAAACACTAATTAGCAAAGCGCCCGGGTTTTTTCCAAAATCCCTTGCTATAAGCCCAGTAGAAAAAGAACGCTCGGGCAAAGGTTTCTAAACAAATTACCATAAAAAAATAGCGCACAGAAAGCCCCAATCTCCAAAGCAAAAACATAGGCAAAATACGCAAAATCCATAAACTACAGGTATTAATATAAAGCGATACTTTAGCCATGCCAGCCCCTCTAAACACCCCGTCTAATACAAATAAACAGATAAGAGGTACTTGTGAAATGCCTACAGTAACTAAATACCAAGAAGCCACTTGTACTACAGCTAAATTACTTGTAAAAATAAGGGCTAAAGATTTGGCAAAGACCATCATCACTATGCCTAAAATCCCTAATAAAAACCCTGCTACTTTTAAAATCATGTAGACATATTCTTCTGCCCGTTTGATCTGATTAGCCCCTAAATGTTGCCCTACTAAGACCATGCAAGCAATGGTAAAACCAAGACCGGGCATGTAAGCAAAAGTTTCAATGCGCAAACCCACTTGCATACCGGCTAAAACTTCATTGCCATAACTAGCCACAAATTTAGACACTAAAGTCATAGAAAAGAGTGTTAAAAGTCTTTCAAAACCAGAGGGCCAACCCACCTGCCATGCCCGCTTAAAAAGCCCCCAATTAAAACTTAAGCGAAAGTGTAGCGGACTCTTTTTTAAAGCGATGATTACAAAAAGAAGCCCTAATTCTAAAAAGGCTGTAGTTAGACTAGCTAAAGCCGCCCCCCTAATATCTAAGCGCATAAAGCCATAATCTCCAAAGATCAACGCTTGGTTAAGAAAAAGACAAAAAATACTCATAAGGATTTTTAGAATGAAGGGCGTTAGCGTATCTGATAAACTAGCAAGGGCTGCAACCATAGCATTTTTAATAAAAATGGCTGGCATGGCCAAAATAAGAATTTGTAGATAATGAGTAGCTAAAATATTAGCACTCCCCTTTAGCCCCATCCACTTTAAAAAAGGGGTGATGCCTAAAAAGCCTATCCAACCTGCTAAAAAGCAAAGTAAACATGCCCCAATTAGAATACTAGAATAACCAATAGATACCATTTCCATCTCTTTTGCCCCCACTAGACGGCTTAGGGTGGCATTAGTACCAATGTAAAAAACAGAATTAAGGGCATAAAAGAGCATCATATACTGCAACCCCACACCCATAGCCACAATGTGGTTATCAGAGAGTTTACCCATGAAGACTACAGACACCGCCAAAACAAAGATCTCTAAAAAATTATTGATTCCAGAGGGTAGGGCGAGTCTTAAAATGCGCCTAAATCTCCACCATCGTGCTGCTTTTATAATAACAACGCTCCTACAACCCCAAAAAGAATAAGGGGAATGTTATAGACTAAAAAGGTAGGGATACAGGTATCATAGATATGGTTGTGTTGGCCATCTGCATTTAACCCTGTTGTAGGGCCTATGGTGCTATCAGAAGCAGGCGAGCCCGCATCGCCTAAAGCTGCAGCGATACCTATTAATAGAATTGTTGCCTTTGTATCAAAACCAAGCGCCACACATAAGGGACAATAAAAGGTAGCGATGATAGGCAAAGTACCAAAGGAAGTTCCAATCCCTAGTGTGATAAATAAACCAATGGCTAGCATCACAATTGCTCCCTCTAGCTTGCTAGAAATGGCGCTATTTGCCATGTGCACTAAATCACTGATGGCATGGGTTTTTTGGAGTACTTCTCCAAAACCTGCTGCAATGAGCATCACAAAGGCCACAAAAGCCATCATTTTTACACCCGTATCAATCACTGCATCCATCTCTTTCCATTTAACCACCCCTCCAACTAACATCACCATAAGCCCGATAAAAGCCCCTAGTGGTAAAGACCCGGTAACAATCTGGACGACAAAGGCTAAAACAAGCCCTAAGAGAGCTAAGTAGTCTTTACTACTTAATTGTAAATCACTTTCTGTTGGCAATTCTATACGCTCTTGATAAATGCGCGGTTTTCTATAGAGTATAACAACGGCTATTACCAAACCAACAACCATAGCCAAACCCGCAATAGACATCACAGCCACCACTTCGTTTAAATGGGTGTGGATTTTATTTTTCTCCAGATTATCTACAATGAGTTGTTGGAAAATTAATCCAAACCCGGCAGGAATAGTCATATAAGGCGCTTCTAACCCAAAGGTAAGCGCACAGGCCACCGCGCGCCTATCTATTTGTAAGCGATTCATTAAATGCAATAAAGGCGGGATTAAAATCGGGATAAAGGCGATATGAACAGGGATTAAATTTTGAGAAAAACAAGAAATAAAGGCAATTAAAAAGCAAAAAACAGAGGCCTTTAGATCCATAAAGCCTATGATCTTATGTAGTAAGATTTTAATAAGATTGCCACTTGAGATCATAACTGCTAAAGCCCCCAAGAGGACATAACTTAAGGCCGTTTCTAAATTACCCTGCATGACATTGATATCGTGCAAAAATAAAGGTTTATCCTTATCAAAACTAATTTCTCCATCGCTATCGCATGTAATATCCCATAAACTCGCGCTTCTTGTAGGCTCTTCATCTAGTTTATGTAAAGGCATAACACCACAGCCGCATTTGTTAGTAGCATAATATTCCTTGTTATTTTTATGTGTTTTTGGTTGGAAGGTCTATAATGGTCTCTTTTAGAGACCGTGGGTGTGGTGAAAACAAAAAAGTAGGTTAAACATCACCCACTCGCTTAAGAATATCCGCATAGGCATCTATGCGTCGATCCCTAAAAAAAGGCCACATCTGGCGTATTTTAGCGCTCTCTTTTAAATCAATACAAGCATAGATAATTGCCTCCTCCTGCCCTGCACTTGCTAATTCTTGCCCAAAAGCCCCATAAATAAAACTAGAACCAAAAAAATATAACCCTTCTGTATAAAGGTCTTTTTCTAAGCCCACACGGTTAGAAGTAATGACGGGTATCACATTGCTGATACTATGCCCTTTTTGCACGCCTTGCCAAGCCTGTTTTTGTAATTGCTTTTCCTCTATACTCTCACTTGTATCGTTAAACCACCCAATAGCACTAGGATAAATTAAAACATCTGCCTTTTTTAAGGCCATGATTCGTGCTGCCTCCGGATACCATTGATCCCAGCAAATAAGTACCCCTAAATTGCCTACACTGCTCATAATAGGCTCAAACCCTTTAGTAGCGTCCCCGGGCGTGAAATAAAATTTTTCATAAAAACGCGGATCGTCTGGAATATGCATTTTGCGCTGTTTGCCTAAAACCCTACCATCTTTTTCAAATACAACGGCTGTATTGTGATAAACCCCCTCCATGCGTTTTTCAAATAAAGAACTCACTAGCACCACCCCATAACGCTTAGCTAGATTAGCAAAAAACGCCACATCGTCTGTAAAAAAATCCGCCCATGCAAAATACTGCGAGTCTTCATGCTGGCAAAAATAAGGATAGGGGTGTAATTCGGGCAACACCACTAGATTAAGTTTAGGGTATTGTGCCTTAGCTTGTTTGAGTAAGTAATCCGTGCGCTCTAAAGTGGCTGTACGCGTGCCTTGATAGCTGTGTTGCAAAATAGCTACATGGATCTTCTCTATTGCCATGCTCACTCTTCATATTCGCTATCCGCACTCACATAGTCATCATCATCATACCCCCCCTCGTATTTGGGTTGGCTTTCATCTAAAATATCTAAAATATCCATATCTTCATCATCCCATTCTTCTTGATCAAAATCCTCTTGATTTAAATCTTCCATTTAGTACTCCTCACTTTGATAAAATCAAATTATAACAAAATCTTAAAGTTTTGATTATGCTAAATACTTTTACTTTTGCATGGCTAGAGTTTTTAAATAACCATTTTCACTTAGCATAACATATAAGCGCCCTAACACTTCTTTTTTACTCTCAGAATCTAATAAGGCGCTATCCTCAATCTTTTGTTTTAAAATGCGCTCCATTTCCTTAGTGTCATAGTCTAAATCCTCTAGGGCATCTAGGATTGTCTGGGCTTCTAAGATATTAGTAATAGAAAAGCTCTCTGGTGCATTTTGTGCGTGTATGTGCACACAACACTCTGTAGGGTGGGTGAAAAGATTATGGTGCATGCCTAAGACCTCTTGATAAGCCCCTACTAAAAAGAAACCTAAAAAATAATCCTCTTGGCGGACATTGATATCGTGCAAAAATAAAGGTTTATCCTTATCAAAACTAATTTCTCCATCGCTATCGCATGTAATATCCCATAAACTCGCGCTTCTTGTAGGCTCTTCATCTAGTTTATGTAAAGGCATAACCGGAAAATTATGCCCCAGTCCCCAATAATCCGGTAAACTTTGGAAAAAAGAGCAATTAAGCAAGTAGCGTTCTTGTACCTGTTCTTGGATACGGATTATATCGTTATGATCTTTGTGGCGCAAAAACCCAATGGCTTTTTTGATAATTAAATGCCCTAAAACCTCAGCATTGCTTCGATCTTGTAAGTCAATATAGCCTAGATCAAAAAGAGTAAAAAGAGACTCCATATGATCTAAACTGTCATGCAAGTATTCAATGGCGTTTTTGGTGTTGATGTTATGGTAGAGATCTTCCATTTCGGCTACTAAAGGCGGGTTACTCTCTTTTAAGCGCAAAATACTTTCATCATAATCTTGAGAGAATAATTCCAAAACGGGGGCAACTAGTACGGCATGGCTTGCGCTAATAAAACGACCCGATTCAATAAAAATATTGGGTTCTAATTCCTTTTTATTTTTCACAATCTCTTTAAGCAAAAACACCACATCTCCGGCAAATTCCTCTAAAGTGTAATTGCGCCCACATCGGTGTTTGTGCTGGGAATATTCAATAGCTAACCCCCCGCCAATATTAATGCTATTTAAATTAAACGCCCCCATTTTGCGTAATTCTGCATAGATATTACCCGCCTCTTTAAGCGCTTTTTTTAAGGGAGTAATATCGCTAATTTGGCTACCAATGTGGAAATGAATCATGCTAAGTTGTTCTAAAAGGCCATGGGCTTCTAATAAATGCATGGCCTCTAAAAGTTCGGTGCTAGCTAGCCCAAATTTAGCATGGATACCCGTACTCTTAGCCCAAACCCCCACCCCAGAACTGTGCAAGCGCACCCTAATCCCAATTTTAGGGCAAAGTCTAGTGTTCTCACCGGTGGTATTATTCTCAAGCGCAACTTCTAAAATGCTTTTAAGCTCGCTAAGCCCTTCAATGGTGAGTGTAATATCAGCTCCCATGCTAGCAGCAATAAAACCTAGTTCGATCATTTCCTTATCTTTAAACCCATTAACCGTAATAGGCGCGCCCTCGTGGATATAACTCATAGCTAAGATCAATTCTGCCTTGCTCCCTGCTTCTAACCCATAATGCCCCTCAAAATGTTTAGAAATTTCTACTAAGGGGAGTACAAAATAAGGCATGTGATTAACCTTTAAAGGAAAGACCGCTCTAAACGCACCGCTATAATGGTACTGTTCAATGGCACTAGAAAACATGTTAAAGAGCTTTTTAACCTGCTTTTCAATCAAATGGGGGAAGCGCAGTAATAAAGGGCCTTTAAACCCTTGTTCGCGCATGTCTAAAACCATTTCCATTAGACTAGGTTTACTCCCCACATTGACCTTTACCATTCCATCCTCAATGATGAAATCCTCTTTACCCCAATAACTCAATCCATAAGTTTGCATGTACGCGCCTTAAATCCAGATGAGGTTAAAGTATAACTAAAAATAACCTCTTTGTGTTAGAATGCCTCCCATGCAAAATAAACCCCCCGCTATGCATCGCCTTTTAAACGCCCCCTCTCTAGCTCCCTATCCTAGAGATATTCTTAAATCCCTAGCGACAAATCTACTAGCCAAACACCACCAAGAACCCTTTGCTTTCACCCATTTTAACCAGTGGGTAGAGTTATTATTAGAACGCTACAATGCCTTAATGTCCCCACCGCTTAAACCCATTTACAACGCTACAGGTGTTTTACTCTCCACCAATCTAGGGCGCGCTGTGCTAGATTTAAAAGCCCTTAAAGAATTATCCCTTTTAAGCGGGTATGTTAATTTAGAAGTTGATTTACACACAGGCAAGCGGGCTAATCGTTGTAGCCAAGTTCAAGAATTGCTTAAAGTGATCTTCCAAGCTCAAGATGCCTTAGTGCTTAATAATAATGCGAGTGCCCTAGTGCTAATTGCTAGTGTTTTTGCCCCTAAAAGCAACCAAACTTTGCTTTCCTTTGGAGAACTTGTAGAAATTGGGGGGGGATTTAGAGCGCATGAACTCTTAGAGAGTGTTACTAACCTTAAATTAGTGGGTAGCACTAATAAAACTTATTTAAGCGATTATAAACACGCGTTAAGTACTTCTAGTACACTGATTACGCGTATCCACCGGAGTAATTTTTCTATGAATGGCTTTGTGGCTTCTGCATCTTCTAAAGATTTGTTTAAATTAGCGCAAGAAAGAGATGTGATTTTTTATGAAGATTTAGGGAGCATGCAAAGTATAGGGGAAGTACAAAAAGCGCTTAGAAGTGCACATTTACTAAGTTTTAGCGCGGATAAATTACTAGGGAGTGTACAAGGTGGCATTGTGCTAGGCCATCAAGAATACATACAAGCCCTGCGTGCCCACCCACTTTATCGCGCCTTTAGAGTGGATAAAACCCAGTTATTTTTACTAGTAAAAAGTTTACAAGGGCTTATTTGTGGCCAGAAAACCCCTACCCAAGAGTTTTTAGAACAAGATAAAGATACACTACTCAATAAAGCGCTCAAGCTTTTCCATGCCCTAACTCCTCTTAAGCCTCTTAAATGTGTGATCATTCCTACAAAAGCTTTAATAGGTGGAGGGGTGGAGCACCAAGAAATAGAAAGTTTTGGGGTACAATTAGCCCTAAAATCTTGTAGCGTAGAAAGTTTATATAAGGCGCTTCATTTGCAAGGGGTAGCGGGGATATTACATCATAACGGAGTGATCTTAGATGTTTATGCTCTTTTTGATCAAGATATTCCTCATTTGGCTAGAGTGATTGGTAAAACACTTGATAGGGTTGTTTTAAACTAACAAAACACCCACACTAGCGCTAAAAGCCTACAAGCCTAAGCTAAGCTAATCACTAAGTTTTAAATTGGTTAATCTGTGTGTCTAATTCTAATGTAGAAGTGTTTAGCGAATCAGCTAGATTACCAACTTCAGTTGTTTCATTTAAGATTTTATGGGTTACATTTTCTACCTGAGTGAGTGAAGAGACCATAGAGTGGATTGTTTGGCCAGTTTTAGCATAATCGGCGATGAAAGTATGGGTATTTTGCACCACAAGACCCACATCAGCACTCATGGCCTTAAAGCGCTCTTGAACTTCTAAACTACCCGTGCTTAACTCCTCAATCTTTTTAGAATTTAAATTCATCTGGTTACTCACATCATTAATTTCTTGAACAATTACCCCAATTGTTGAATTAATTTCAGCTAAGCTTTTTTGCGTTCGTGCTGCTAAATTTCTTACCTCATCAGCCACCACAGCAAAACCTCTACCATGTTCGCCCGCGCGTGCGGCCTCAATAGCAGCATTCAGGGCTAATAAATTAGTTTGATCGGCAATATCATTAATGATATGCAAAATGCTTTTAACACTATCAGCGTTTTTACTGAGTTGTTCTACTTTGCTAGCTAGTTCTTCTTCAGTCTTAGCTGCCTCTAAGATTTGCTCTAACATGGCACTTAAAGAGGTGTTAGATTCTTCAATAGAAGTTTGGGTTTGGGCTAATTTATCGCCCACTTCTTTAGCCGCCTCTATGGAATGTTGTACTGAGGAAGTCAAATTACTAGATTGCTGGTATAGTGCATGGATTGTATCTGCATTGCTTTTAATATGGGTACTACTATTTGAAATAAATTGCTGTAATTTGTCTGATAAAGACCGGTTATGCGTGCTATTATCCTTGATAGATAACATGATCTTTTGGATATGTTCTATAAAGGTATTTAACCCGACACTCATTTTACTTAGCTCATCTTGCCCTCTGCCCGCACACAAACGCTTTGTTAAATCTCTATCCCCCTGCCCAAAATTATAAATTTGATCCACCACCTCTTTAATGCGCCGAATCACAGTTAAATTAATCGAAAAGCCAGAGAATAAAATCATAAACACCATTGTCCCGCTAATCCAGAGTACTAAAATCTTTGAACTCTCTAAAACATCTTTTTTAGCCTCTCTCTCTACGCTATCTAAATCTTTTAGCATATCGCTATAATAAGAAGTGGTAACTAACACCATATCACTCACCGGATCATACTCACTATAGGCCACTTTAGACTCAGGAACTCCCCCTTCAAATTTAGGCATTTTATAACGGGTAAAACCGCCCCCTTTTTGAGCCGCCTCCAAATACCCGCGCACATAATAAACCCCATCTACACTTTTTAAATCTAGCCCGCTTTTGCCAACAGTGTTAGGATTAACTGGATCAAAGAGTACTTTACCTTCTTTATCTACAGCCACCATATAAATAATTGCGCGATCGTTATTAATGGCCTTAAGATAATCTAAAGAGTAGAGTAGGGCTTGTTCTTTAGAGGGTTGGATACGATAATAGCGGTGAATCCCATGTTCAATAAGTTTTAGCATATAACGCAAAGTTTCCTCTTTCTTTTTAGTCCCATTTTCCTCTGTAGTTTTGATTAAATCTTTAATTAAATCATGTTGTTTGAAATTGGTGAGAAAAACAACAACCACGCCTACCACGATCAAAGAGAGAAAGATATTGAGCAGAATTTTAATACTAACACGCATAGAAGAATCCTAAATCCTAAAAATCATAGCTAAACTGACAAAATAAAGGTCGTGTGGCATTTTTACAAAACAATATTAATATTTGGCTAAAAGCGGTAATGAAAATGCAGCCCATAACGCGTTTTGCCCCTTTCATTCACAGAAATTTCTGGGTAAAGTTCCCAGTTACGGCGATATTTTGAAGTGAATAAATAAGCAAAACCCCAACCAATCAAACTCCCCACCACCACCTGTAAAATGCTGTGTTCATAAGAGACTACGCGGCTTGCATCGGTTAGAATAGCTAGAGCAATTACAGGCAAAGCTGGTTTCCACCCGTAGCGATAATAAACAAACCCGGCCGCACTCCATGCCCCGCCTGCATGCCCGCTAGGCATGCCGCGCCAACTATCACAACACGGCCGTTTAGCAAAGGGCACATGCGCCCCTCTATCATGGGCACTTTGGAAGGCATTTTTAATCCCATAGATCACCCCTTGAGTTACTAAACTCCCTACCGCTAGCTCTCCCATTCCGCGATAATCGCGCATGCCTAAACTCACCACTCCTACAAAAATAGGCATTAAACGCAGCACATCGCCAATATCCTCTAAAACCTTAGCCCCTTCTGAAATCTCAGCTTGCAGCAGCCGCGTACACAACAAAAACACCAATCCAATACGGGACATTTTTTTTAGCATGGGTGCTTATTATAACATTTTGTTAAGGTATAATGCTTTTTAAAAAATAGGCGCGGTTGTGTTAAAGACATGCGTGAGTTTTTTAAGTGGTTTAATAATCGTGCTTATTTCAAAATATAGCTCATTATTTGTAGATAATGCTAATAAACCCCAAGGTTTTCACACCAAGAAAACCCCGCGCGCTGGAGGGCTTGGGATTTTTTTAGCCTTTCTAGGGGTGGGCTTTAAACTCCCCTTATTAAAACTCTTAGGCCTCTCTTTTGTGTTTTTAAGTGGGTTTTTAGAAGATTTAAGCATGTCTTTAAGCCCTAAAAAGCGTTTATTATTGCAGGCTTTAGGGGTGATTTGTGTGATTTATACAGATCACCTAGTAATCACCCATTTTACCCCCTTTTTTAGTTTACCCTTTGTATTAGCTTTACCCTTTAGCGTGTTCATGTTAGTGGGTATTTCTAATGCGATCAATATCATTGATGGTTTTAACGGGCTAGCTGGAGGGTTAAGCGCTATGATCTTAGCCATTCTTTACATGATTGAGCCAAATGATACCCTTTTAGCATTATTACTAGGCGTACTAGGCTTTTTGGTGCTTAATTTCCCTAAAGGCTATATTTTCTTAGGCGATGGAGGGGCTTATTTTCTAGGCTTAATGTGTGGGGTGCATTTGATGGATTTAGCCTTAAGGGGGGTTGTTAGCGTGTGGTTTGGATTAGCCTTAATGATTTATCCGGTAACAGAGGTACTTTTTTCTATTGCTAGGCGCAAATATAAGCGCAAAAAGGCCACTTTACCCGATGCGCTGCACCTACACACCTTGATTTTTAAATCCCTATCTTTAAAAACCACCCTCCTAAACTCCAACGCTCTAACCGGGCTTGTTGTGGTGGGTTTAAATCTACCCTTTATGCTCATTAGTTTTATTTTTCGCCACCAGCCCCTTTTACTCTTAAGCCTCATTGGGGTATTTGTATGCGCTTATTTATTCTTTTATCAGTGGCTTTTAAATTACCATAAGGAACACCCATGCGTTTAGGTTTAAATATTGATCACATCGCTACACTCAGAGAAGCGCGCAAAATCCACGAACCCGATGTATTAGAGGCCATTTTTATTGCTAAAAACGCGGGAGTGGATCTAATCACCTTGCATTTAAGAGAAGATCGACGCCATATCCATGAAGACGATCTAAGCAGTATCCTCAAACACGCGCCTATGCCGGTTAATGTAGAATGCGCCATTGATTCAAAAATCACCAAAATTCTTTGTAAATTACGCCCCTTTAAAGTTACTTTAGTACCTGAAAAGCGCGCTGAAATCACCACAGAAGGGGGGCTTAATTTGAATCACCCTAAATTAGCCCAGACCATTCAAACCTATTTAGATCAAGAAATAGAAGTCGCACTTTTTATAGATCCGGGCTTAACAAATTTAAAACGCGCCTTAGATTTAGGTGTGCGGGTGGTGGAGTTACACACGGGTCAATTTAGTAATCTATACAACACCCTTTATTCCAACTTCAAACACCATAAAAACCGCCTTAAAAATTTACCAAGCAGCAACGCCGCTTTAAAAAACATGTTAGATCAAAGTTTAAATGTATTAGAACAAAGCGCATTACAAGGGGAAAAGATGGGCTTAGAAATGTGCGCTGGGCATGGCTTGAATTATTTTAATGCTAGCTTAATCGCACGCATTAAAAGTTTAAAAGAACTTAATATCGGGCATGCAATCATGACTAGGGCTATTATTGTGGGGCTAGAGCGCGCCATTAAAGACATGCAAGAGATACTCAAACATGCGCGCTAAGATTGCCATCTCTATTGGCGATGTGCAAGGAATAGGCCCTGAGATCGCCCTTAAAACACACCACCAGATTAGCCAAATTTGTGATCCGCTTTATTGTGTACATTTAGAAGTACTAGAAAAAGCCAATGTACTGTTAAATCACCGCTACACAGATACACTTAAAAACATGTCTTGTTTAGAAATAAATGCCCCTATTCCAATACTTGAGCCCGGAAAAATACAAGCAGAAAGCGGGTTTTATAGTTATGCCAGTTTTCTACATGCTCTTAATTTAGCGGATACTAAAGAGGTTAAAGGAGTTTGTACCCTGCCTATTCATAAAAAAGCATGGCAATTAGCCGGGATTAATGCCCCCGGGCACACCGCAATTTTAAGAGAACGCTACAAACAAGAAGCAATTATGATGTTAGGTTGTCCTTCTTTATGGGTCGCCCTTTTTAGCGATCATATTCCCTTAGCCCAAGTAAGTACGCGTGTGCAAAGAGAGCCTTTAGTCAAATTTTTAATCACTTTAAGCCATGCCCTCCCACAGGCCAATCAAATTGTAGTTTTAGGACTCGATCCACACTGCGGCGATGGAGGTGCTATAGGGACACAAGATCAAGAAGTACAAGAGGCCATTAAGCAGGCTAATTTGTCTTTAAAAACACCCAAATTTTTAGGGCCTATTAGTGCAGATAGTGCCTTTGCCCCTCATTTTAGAGATAAATACCGCTATTTTGTCGCGCTCTATCATGATGTAGGGTTAACCCCACTTAAAGCCCTCTACTTTGAGCAAAGTATCAATGTTTCGCTTAATTTGCCTATCAAACGCGCCTCTGTAGATCATGGTTGTGCCTTTGATATTGCCTATCAAAATAAGGCAAGCATTAAAAGCTATCAAAACGCGCTTGAGTGGTTGGTTGCTACTTAAAGCTACCTTACTTTTACTAAACAAAAAATACAAAGCTAGCTTTTTTTAAAGTGTAAGCACCACCTTACCAATTTGTGCGCTATTTTCTATATAGTCATGGGCTTGTCTAATGTCTGCAAAGGCAAACACACGATCAATTTCAGGGTGTAATCTGCCACTGGCTAACTCCTCGCAAATATAGGCCTTAGCACGCTTAAGACTTCCTGCATCTGCGGTGATTCTAGACAATCCATAACCGCGTAGAGTAAGGTTTTTGCTAAGAATTTCAGATGTAGGAACGCTCATATCCTCATGGCTTAATGCCGCATAAATAAAGTAGCGTCCGTTTAAAGCCATAGCTCTAAAAATCGCGTATGCGTCTTCTCCACAAAAAGGATCAAACACCATATCTACGCCTTGCCCTTTTGTGATTTCAAGAAGGCGGACTGTAATGTCATCTTGGGTGGTCAATACAAAATCCGCCCCTTTTGTTAATAAAATATCCCCTTCAGCATGGGTACGGCTAAGCGCAATAACGGTAGCTCCCTGCATTTTAGCAATCTGTATAGTAGCCAAGCTCACTCTTCTACTTGCTATCCTCAACACAACATATTCGCCTGCTTGTAAGTTAGCCAGCTCAATTAATGTCTTATAAGCTTTAACAAATGCCATCCAGCTAGCTGCTGCTTGTTCAAAAGAAAGATTTTCAAAATATTCAATAACCGCATTGGCAGGTAAATTAGCCACTTCAATATAAGTGTTAGTTAGCAGAAAGTCTGAAATCACACTCACCTTATCGCCTACTTTAACATGGCTAACATGTTCACCCACAGCGCGCACCACACCCGCGCCATCATAACCCAACCTAACAGGAATCGAATTTGTATATTGCTCACTGTAATACTTGATCTCTGCACAATTAAGCCCCCATGCATGGAAGGCAACTTGTACTTCATCTACCTGTGGCGCAGGTATATCAACTCCAACAATTTCTAATACATCAAAACCGCCTGTTTGGTTAAATTGGATTTGTTTGCCCATTTTAAAATCCTTTGCTTTTGTAAAATTTATTGAAAGCTAGCACCGGTAATTTTACCTATATTTTGCGCGCTAAAAATATCTAGAAGTGTTAGATTCTAGAAAAGTAGCTTAATTTTCCTTAGGGCGCACATAGCCCTTTATTTTCACGCATTTAGTGCCAAGGAACAAAGAGAGAACCCATGGCAAGTATGGCCAAGCCTCTTTACTTACGGTAGTGTTGATAAGTTCCCACTTACTCTTACCTAAAGTCTTCACATAGCTGTTGGCTTGGGTCTGTACCTGTGCCATGGCCTTTTGTCTGAGACTAGCAAGCCCACTTTTACCATAGAGCAAAGTAAAATAATTACAGGCACGCCCATAAACAGGATGTACATTGCCGCTTTTAAGAGGCTGGCCTGGATTAATGCTATCAATCTTGGTTGTACAGCCAATCAAAAGGGCGCTCATTAGTGCCCCCATAACTGGAGAAAACTTTGGCATAAGACCCTCCGTTAAAAATTCTAGGTGGCGTTCTAACATACCTAAAAATATAAAAAATAAATAAACTTAGCCCCTTAAAACCCCAAAATCTTTTCTCTTACCCCCTTAATATCAAAAAGCGTACAAACCCCCGACCAATGCTACAAAGCTTTTTGCCCACAAATTGCAGTAAGAGAGCACAATGCCAGCATAAAATCCTAAACGCTATCAATTTAAAAGAGTCAAAAATTTCAACCTCATCTATTGTTGTGCCCTCATCGCTTTATTAATACAAAACCCCACCCCTTTTAACAAATCCGCGGCAATAACTCACCCTCTGGCATTTCTAAATAACGCCTAGACCCCCACGCATTTTTTAAAAACACCCGGGGGGTTTGGCTTTGTTTGCACACAGCCCCTATAATGGCCGGGTTTGCTCCACTCTTAGCTAAAATTTCACATACACTAGTTGCATGCACACTACCAACACTAAGTACACATACCCCCTCATTAGCCAAAACATAGGGTTCTAACCCTAAGATTTCACACACCCCCCGCACCTCCTCTAATACTGGAATACTAGCTTCCTCGATTTCAATATCTACTAAAGAAGCGCGCGCCCACTCATTGAGTACAGCAGCTAATCCACCCCTTGTTGCATCGCGCAAGGCATAAATGGGGTATTGGCTCGCAAAAAGTGGCTTTAAAATAGAGAAAAGTTGTTTACAGTCGCTTTGTAAGGATACGCCTAGCTGGATCTCAGAGCGCAAAGCAAAGAGCAAGGCCCCGTGGCTGCCAATAAAATCGCTAATAATAATACTCTGCCCCTCTTTAAGATTTTTAGCACTCAAATTAGGATAAATAGTAGGGCCTAGTGCGGTGGTGTTAATAAAGATTTTATCCATGCTATTTTTGGGTAGTACCTTTGTATCTAAGGATAAAAGCTTGAGTTTGCCTAATGTTAATTCTGTGCGCATAGAGGCTAAAATTTGCTCTAACAGTGTAATTTCAAGCCCCTCTTCTAACATAAAACCCACACTCAAATAAGTAGGCTTTGATCCTACCATGCATACATCATTCACACTCCCACACACACTAAGTTTACCTATATCGCCCCCAGCAAAGATAAGTGGATCAACTACAAAGCTATCTGTACTCATTGCCCATGCACCCTCTGCCTTAAACACACCCCCATCTTCTCCATCAGCGCATAAAAACTCCCCTAAATAAGGTTTAAAGACCTGTTCAATGAGTTCTAAACTCTGCTTACCCCCATTCCCGCAACTTAAGGCAACGCGTGCTAGCATGAATCTCCCTAGCGATGGTTTTTAAGTTATTGTAGTGGTTTTTGTTAAAAATTTTACAAGTGTATTTGTAGTCAAAATGCTACAATATAAAGATGAAAAAACTTTTTCTCTTAGAAGATGATGTTTTATTGCACCGCATGCTAGAGGAATTTTTAAAGCACGCGGGGTTTGTAGTCGTAAGCGCTTATGATAAAACACCAGCAATGGATATTTTAAGCCAACAGCATTTTGATCTATTATTACTAGATGTGCAAGTACCTGAGGGCAATAGTTTTCAAATTTTACAGATTCTAAGGGATTTAAACATCGCCACTCCGGCCATTTTTATCAGTGTCTGCAGTGATATGCAAACTTTGCGGCAGGCTTTCCATGCTGGAGCTAGCGACTATCTTAAAAAACCCTTTGATTTAGAGGAATTGTATTTACGCATGGAGCGTTTATTAACCCCCCCTAGAGTACAGATTAATTCAGATTGTTTTTATGAAAATGGAGTTTTACAAAAGGCCGATCAAAACTATTTTTTAACCCCCAAGGAGAAATGCTTGTTAGAATTTTTTCTCAAACATAAAAACCAAATCTTAGGGCATGAGCAGATCATGGCTAATGTGTGGCATTATGAAAACGAGGTAGATGATTCTACTTTGCGCAGCCATATTAAAAACTTGCGTAAACTCTTGGGTAAGGATCATATCCAGAATATCAAGGGTTTAGGCTATTGTTTGAGGATTCCATGAAACTTAACATGTATGAAAAACAATCTTTAAGGCGTTTTTTTGCGCTATTGCTAGGTTTTTCCTTTGTACTCATCACCCTCATCGCGCTTTTATTTTTACACAATGCCAAAAGCCTTATTTTAGAAAATACCCAAGTGCGTTTGCAAGCCCAGAGTAATGAGATCACCCAAGACATTATAGAAGCCCACATGCACCATTGGGACGAACCTTTTAAAACTCTAGCCCGTAGGTATAGTTATCTGCATTTTGTACTGCTAGATGGAGAGCGCCATGTGCTTTATAACCATAATTTTGGTAACGCTACAAGTCTAGCCTTTTTTGGGCATGCCACTTCCTTTCCTTTGTTTTTAGATCAAAAAGATGCTTTTTATTTGGTGGATAATAAAACTTTTGGGCATTTGGGAGTGGATTTAGTGTTAATAGAGGAAAATCACCCCCACCATTTATTTGCATCGTTATACCGGCGCGTGTTATTGATCTTTTCGGGTGTGTTTATCTGTATGGGGGCGATGTCTTTCTTTCTAGCACGGCTATTTTTAAAACCCTTAGCCGATGAACGATCGCGCATTAGCGCCTTTAGCCAAGACCTTGCCCATGAGTTAAACACCCCTATTGCTGCTTTACTCATTGCTGCTAAAGCCCTGTTTAAACAAGAGAATAACCCCAAACTTTTAGGCATTCTAGCCAGCGCCCAGCGCATTTCTCACCTCTACTACCGCCTTGCTTATATCTCAACGCAGGATTTAAACCTAGATACCCAGCTTTTAGATTTAAAAACACTAGTAGCCCAGCAAATCGCCTCTTTAGATCAAATGGCTACCTTTTACCAATTAGAACTCAAAGGCCATTTAGAACCCAAAACCTTTGAAGCGTGCGAGGAGGATATGGTTACTCTAGTGAGTAATTTACTCATGAATGCAATCAAATACAACCACCCGCAAGGTTTTATTCAAGTAGTTTTAAATCAAGATTTGAGTGTGTGTAATAGTGGGCAGGCTATTCCTACAGCTAAAATAGAAGCCCTTAGAAAACGCTATAGCCGTTTAGATGTCCATAAAAAAGGTTATGGGATTGGTTTGGATCTGGTGCATAAGATTTGTGAACGGTACGATCTTAGATTAGAAATTAGTAGTGAGCCTATCCCCTCCTCGCGCTATTATCAAAACACTTTTAAGGTGTGCTTTCCTCCAAGCTTAGCCCAGACTAAACCGCTTAATGCTTAGTTTCATCTAAATTTTTGATTTGTTCTAAAATTTCAGTAATGGCTTTAAGGCTGACATGCTGTAGCGCCTTGATTTCTAAAATCTCATCAGATTCTTTAGCGGTGATTGTTTGGCTTTGGGTGATGCGTCTATACTGGCTACCTGATGGCGTGTTTAAAGAATAATCTAGCACTAGCTGTGCTTGATACTGCCCATTTTGCTCTAAAATGGCAAGGGAGAGAATATCTAATTTGATAGTGGCATAGGGGGTTGTGATGTGGGGAGGGCGCGAGACAAAAAGGCAGTGTTTGGCTGCTTGTAAAAGGAGCATGTTTTTAAGCATGTTTTTAGGGAGATCAATAAACTTTGTATGTTTAGCATAATAAACTTGCCCCTGCGCATTTTTAAAGACAATTTGTTTAGTATCGTATAAATCTGCGCTTTGAATCCCAACAAGGCCTATATCATGGACTTGAGAACAAGTGGGGGTTGTAAACCCTATTGTATTAAGATCATAATCTTTCACATCTGGCAACATTTGCTTAAGATTAAGATTCAAACAACCTGAAAAAAGTACAGAAAAACAACACACCAACCCGATGTGTTTTTTCATTTTCTATCTCCAAAAATTGTTTTATAAGGGTTGGCATCAAATTTATCAATCAAGCTAGAACCTTTTTGTACAAAATTATCAATGTTGCGTAGACTCAATTCCATTTGCATGATTAAAGGGGTGAGCATGGTTTTAAAATCATATTGTTTATCCTCAACTTTCTTATTAATGTTGACTACAAGTTGATCGCCATGCTCGGCTAAAGTACGGCCACTTTCAAGAAAACCATCGCCTTTTTTTAGCGTCTTTGTGGCTTGTTCTGCTGTTTGGGTTGCTTTATCTAATAGGCGTTCTAGGGCTAAACGGGTATTATCTAGTCCCCCCGTAACCTTTTGGATAGAGGCGATGGTTTTGCTGATATTATCAATATTTTGGGGGCTTAAAATTTGTTCGATGCTTTTAATGATGTAGAGGACTTCATTAGAAATATGCCCCGCGCTACTGGTGAGTTTTTCTAAAAAGCTTTGTTCGTAGCGTAGCACGCGCTCACTATCATTTTTACTATAAAACTCTTTAGAGTCGCTTTGTATGAGGCTTAAATATTTTAACCCCACCAAACCCTGAGATTCAACTTTTAATGAAGAGTCTTTATGAATGGGTACGCGGCTTTGGATACGCAAATCTAACTTCACCATTCCCAAATGCCCCTTATCAAAAGCCACATGCCTAACAGAACCAATTTGAATCCCTTTATAATTAATGGGTGTATTAGCCCCTATCCCATTTAAATCTTTATCCGTATACATCACATAACCCATATAATCTTTATCTTCTAAATCAAAATGCCCAAGCCATAAAATAAAGACCACCATACACACCATGCAAGCTAAGAAAATGCCGCCAATGAGAGTGTAGTTTACATGCCTTTCCAAAACTTCTCTCCTCGTGTGGAATTAAATAAATTACCCTCTTCTAAGGGGTGGGTTTTAATGCGCTCAATAAAATCCTTAAACGTACCATCAAAATCAATTAGCCCGTCTTTGAGCATGATAAAACGATCCACCGTGTTTTTAACCGAGTCTAGATCGTGGGTGATCATCACCACGGTTAAATGCAACGCTTCTTTAAGCGATAAAAGCAATTCATCAAATGTATCGGCCGAATAGGGGTCTAAACCACTTGTAGGTTCGTCTAAAAATAAAATCTCAGGATTAGTCGCCATAGCACGGGCTAATCCCACACGCTTTTTCATGCCCCCGCTAAGTTCATAAGGATATAGATAGTACACACTTGGATCTAATCCGACTCGATCCAGCCACATTTTAGAAATTTCAAGAATATTTTGTTTGGGATAAAAACTATATTCCTCCAACATCACCCCTACATTTTCTAAAACCGTAAGCGAGCTATAAAGCGCTCCAAATTGGAATAATACCCCTATACGCTGTAAAATTTGATCTCTTTGGCGATCCTTAAGTTTCCAAATATCTGTCCCAAAAACATTAATTACGCCTTTAATAGGGCGGTTAAGTAAAATTAAACTGCGCAGTAAGGTACTCTTCCCACTCCCACTTCCCCCTAGAATAGCTAATATCTCCCCTTTAAACACCTCAAAACTCACGCCCCGGTGAATCAAGCGCTCCCCATAGGCATTATAGACATTATCCACTACAATGAGTTTTTGAGAGTAAGTGATATTAGACATCAAGTCTACTAAAGATCACCGAAAAAAGGGCGTCTAAAAAGATGATCCAAAATAAGGAATTGACCACGCTAATAGTGGTGAGTTGCCCAATAGATTCTGTATTGCCCTTAACCTCAAACCCGCGCATACAACCCACTAAAGCAATGGCAAATCCCCAAAAAGGGGCTTTAATGAGTCCGATAAAAAAATGCGATAAGCCGACATTTTCATGCAAGCGCGCAACATAGTGGGCAAAGCCTATCCCTAGTTGGTATTTAATAGCAATCATCGCTCCTAAGAGTGCAAAAGCATCGGCTAAGAACACCAATAAGGGCATGGCAATGACTAAGGCCACAACTCTGGGTAAAACTAAAAAAGCAAAAGGGTTAAGCCCCATTGTTTCCATAGCGTCTAATTCTTCTGTAATCTTCATAGCCCCAATTTGGGCGGTAAAACTAGAAGCACTCCGCCCGGCTACTACAAGTGCTAAAATAAAAGGACCCATCTCTCTTAGGGCAAGTTTAGCCGTCATCTCAATACTCATCATCGGAAAGCCTAGTTCTTGTAGCTGCACCGCTCCCTCTAAAGCAATAGCAAAACCCACTACAAAGACGGTTAAAATACTCACGGGTAAAACTTTAAACCCGCTTTCATGGATATGGTGGATTAAAGGCGTCCAGCATACAGATTTAGGGCGTATAAAGGCCAAACCTACATAATAAATAATCATGCCACAGAAATTAAAAGTATTGAGCAAAGTGTTATAAAAGGAGACAACTCCGCGCCCTAATTTTTCTAAAGGGTTGATAAAGACGCGGGAAACATGTTCTTGTTTTAAAATGCTAGGATTAGCCCGAATCCAAGTTTCTACCACTTCTAAGACTTTTGCATTATAAGCGCTAGGGTTGAGAAATTCAGGTTTACGGCGGCCTAATAAATCATAAAGCAACATTAAAAACACAAAATCCAAACTAGCCACCCCTTTAAAATCAATGGCTTCTATGGGAGGGGCGTCTTTAAGAATGGTTTTTAAATGGGTTAAAGCTTTCGCAGAAGTTTTAAAATCCCAACTTCCTTGTAAAACAAGGGTGCGCGACTGGATATAGGCAGAACTTACCAAAAAAAACCCCCCTTAGTAAGAGACACTGACATATCCACCGCCGTTTATGTTATGGTAGAATTATACAAGTGCGGGAAAAAATAAAACATTGGGTACATACTTTGCTCTACAGCTTAAGTTGCTAGCTGTTGTTGTGTTGGCTCTAAGCTTTCTAGGGGCAAAGAGCCATTCTAATAAACTTCTAAAATCTTTGTCTAAAGAGCGAAACAGATTTACTAGCTTGTATAACAAACAAAAGCAACTCAAGGCTAAAAATGGCGGATTTTTTGGCATGGGGCTTGGCACTCTTAGTATTAAGGCAGGTACGAGTAATAGCCCATCACAGAATTTTCCCATTGTATTGAGTTTTAAGGGGGGTTTTCAAAGCTATTTTAATAACTCTATAGGGCTTAAGGTTTTTGCTGCGCTAGATTTAGCCACTTCTGAGGCTAATTGGCAGTTTAATAACCCTAGAACGCATTCTTTTTTTGGAATGGTCTCTGCCGGGCTATCTCTTCCTATTGAATTTAGTTTAACCCGCCTAAGAATAAATAGATAAAGCTAAAACAAAAACAACGGATAAGAACAAAATTCAAAGATTCTAATAAGTTTGGGAAACACTTAGGGGTGGTGGTGGTTAAAATCCCTGTGCCAATTAAAAGGGTTTGGTGCAAAATAAAGAGCAAAACATGGGATAGGGCATAGTTAAGATAACCTAAGGAGTAGTTATATAAAGGAATTGTTTGTAAGGAAAAGAGTTCATGCTCTCCAGACTGATTAGTTAAAAAGCGTTCTCTATCTATCTTAATTTTATGGCGCTTTGAACCAAGTACATATACACCCCCGTTCCTCCCACAATGCTTAAAACAAAGATCCGCAAGTATAAATGTAACCCCACCACACTTAATAGCGCCACTAGCTCATTAAGCCCATAAGGTGCGCTATTTAAAGGGCTATCTTTTAATCCATAAATAATAAGCATGCTAACAACAGCACTCCCCAAAACCCGCCCCAAATAAAGTAAAATGGGCGCGCTTTTTTTCCCGCTAAAAAACACAAAAAGCCAAGCTTTCATAACATATGTTGTAAGACCGGTGATGGCTAATGCTAAATATAAATACAAATCCATGCGTTTACTCAAGTTGGCGTCTAAAACAAAGAAAAATAAGCCCCATAAGAATCAAAGTAGGCAATAGAAAATGCGCCTTGCCAAAGAGTAAAAAACAGATAATGCTAGAGAATAGACCAATAAGGGCACTTGCATGGCGATTTGTACTCTTCCATTGTTCTATAAAAATCACCACAAAAATAGCCACCATAATAAAAGACATGCCCGCCACATTTAGATTAAAACTACCGCCTAGTAATCCTCCAGCAACACACCCAAAAACCCAGTATACATGGTTAAGTAGGGCAATGGCAAACATGAAATCTTGGCTACTAGATTTTTGGGGCTTAATAAGATTTAAAAGCATAAAAGTTTCATCGCTTAGGGTATGGGCCATGTAAAGAATGCGTTTTTTTTGCATAGAGGCAAAAGGCTCGAGCATGGAGATGGCATAGCACATTTGGCGGATATTAACTAGAAGTACGAGCAAAAAAATATTGAGTAAACTAGCCTTAATTTCCATAAGAGCTACTAGCATAAACTGCACAGCCCCTGCATAGATAAATAAACTAACCCCCAAGATAAATAAGAGGCCATGCCCATCTTGTTTGCACAAAATCCCCCAAGTAATTCCCATAAGTGTATAGCCCAGACAAATAGGTAAAGTGTGCGGGAAAGCTTCTTGAATGGCTAGTAAAAAAGCCCTTTTAGGCATGTTTAATCCCTCTTAAACGCCAAGCACTCCAGCTTAAAGCCACTAGAGAAATGGCCATTAAAGCGCCAATATGTTTGATCACCATGCTTAAGCTAGCCCCCATTTGATTAAGCATGACCATGCCTGAGAGAGCATGGGTGGCTGGGACTACTTGTAAAAGTATTTGTAAAAAAGAGGGCATGAGTTCAGCAGGCCAGATAAAGCCCATCATAAAAATTAAGGGCAAAGAAGAAAGAAGTACAATTTGAGTGGCTTGGACGGGTTTGGAAAGAAAAGTACCTAATAACACCCCACAGCTAGCTGTAGAGAAGATAAAGATCATAGCAAAGATGAGTAGCGCTAGAGGGTTGGCATGGGTGTGGATACCATAATAGGTAAAAAGAACCCCTAAATACAACAAGACTAAGAATAAATAGATAAAGCTAAAACAAAAACAACGGATAAGAACAAAATTCAAAGATTCTAATAAGTTTGGGAAACACTTAGGGGTGGTGGTGGTTAAAATCCCTGTGCCAATTAAAAGGGTTTGGTGCAAAATAAAGAGCAAAACATGGGATAGGGCATAGTTAAGATAACCTAAGGAGTAGTTATATAAAGGAATTGTTTGTAAGGAAAAGAGTTCATGCTCTCCAGACTGATTAGTTAAAAAGCGTTCTCTATCTATCTTAATTTTATGGCTCAGGTCTTGGATTGTACTTAGAGTGGCTTGGGCGATCGCACCATAAATTAAAAAATAATTAGCATTGGCATAAAGCTCAACACTAGCCGGTACACCGGTATAGACATGCTTTTCAAAAAACTCGGGGATAAACACAATGCCATAGACTTTTTCTTCTTCTAAAAGTTTTTTGGCCTCTTGCAGAGAACTAGGAAAGTAAGCAATACTCATTTCTTGGGTTGCTTCTAGTAGTTGGGTGAGTTTGTAAGATAAAAAGCTTTGATCTTTATCTACTAAAGCGATTTTTTGGTGGGTTACAATATCGTTTTTATAAGGGAGAGGATAGAGAAAGGCATAGAATAAAGGCCCGCCTATGATGATAAAAAGCACGGCAAAATTAGTAAAAATAGCTTTAAATTCTTGAGCCAATGCCTTTATCATGCCACCCCTTTTTTTTGTAGAATCAATAAGCTTAAGGGTAAAAAGAGTAGGAAAAAGAGCATTTGGCTTAAAGAGTTTAAAGCTAAGCGCAAACCTTCTTGATAATGCGCTAGGGCGATGTAGCATTTAACAAAATAACTAATGGGGAGTAAAGAACTCCAAAATTCTCCTAAAGTAGACATGTTAGTTACCGGATAAGTTACCCCTACAAAGGCTAAAGAGGGGGCGGTATAGGCTGCAACAAAAGAAGCTATGCGTACTGGGTCTTTAATGAGAGCATGGAAAAACATCACCACACTAGAAACCCCTAAAACCAATAAAACCACCGCTAGAGCTAACACCCCCCAGTGCGCATTATAAGGTTTAAGATAAGCCACCAATAAAGTACCCCAAAGGCTAAAAATAAGGGTATTAAGCCCTAGAGCTGCTAAAACTTCTCGGATATGTACGCAGTGTTGTAAAAAATTAAGCATGCCAAGAGCGACTAATATCTGCCACATACAGGGCAAAATAGCGGTGAGTAAGAATTGAGAATAGTTATTATGCTCGTTGTAGAGGGGGTGTAAATTGACATGCAAAGGGAAAGCTAGAGCCTTAGCCATGAGCAGATCATGGTGGATACTTAAATTGCGCGCCACATCTTGTTTTACATCTATCGTAACTAGGGTTTGTAAAAAAGCATTAGCAAGGGTTTTACCCACTAACACATATTCAGCATTGTAATAAAGAGCTAGTGGGGTTTTAATCCCTAGTTTAACATGGCGCTCTAAGTTATGGGGTAAAACCACTACGGCATAAATTTCTTTAGAAGCAATTGCCGGCTTAGCTTCTCTTAAACTACTATAAAAATATTTGATATTCAAAGCGCTATTAGCATTTAGGCTACTAATGATCTCTTGGCTTAAATGGCTTTTATCTAAATCTATTAACCCCACATTAAGCCGCGTAGGGATTTGCTGGTAAAAAATCCATGCCATTAAAAGCCCTAAAAAGAGTGGCATGGTACAAATTGCCCAATTAAAGCGATCGTTTAAAAACTTAGCCCACATTTTATTCTTGCGGAATATCTATAAGTACACTCATGCCCACCCGTAAATGTTGCATATCTTTCAAGGGGGTGGCTTCAATATTAAAACTTTTCATATCATAGCTTTGGCTAGCATTTGTACTTTTCCAAGTTGCAAAATCCCCCATCACGGCAATATGGGTGATTTTAAAGTCTACATTTTCTTTTAAAGCCGGCACATAACCCTTAAAGGTAGAACCCACAGCAAAACGACTCAGGTATTTTTCAGGTATGCTCAAGCTAAGCCAAGCATTGGCTGTATCTATCACTAAAACTACAGGAAAGCCCTTTGGGCTAAGTTCTCCACTATAAAGCAAAACATTACTCACCTCTCCATCAATGGGGCTATAAGCATTCTTATCTTGTAAAAAAGCCTGTACTTCATTAAGTTGGCCTAAGGCTGCTTGCTCTTTTTCTTGAGCGGCAATCTTAGTATCCGAAGATGCCCCCTCTAGGGCTAGTTTATAGTGTTGATAAGCAGCACTTTTATTAAACGAAGCGCTTTGAAAAGCCGCATAAGCCTCATCGCGCTTTTGTAAGCTAGCCACGCCTTTATCATAAAGACTTTGGATGCGTTTATAAGTTTCCTCAGCCAAATCGCTTTGGGCTTTAGCCGCTTGATAAACATCTTTAGCGCTTTGAATCGTTTGGCTACGCGTACCCCGCAACACTTCATTACGCATGGCTTTAGCGGCCTTGTGGCTAGAGCTAGCTTGTAAAAGTTTGGCCTCTGCCTCAGGGCTATTAATGGTAAAAACCAAAGAACCTTTTTTAATAAAATCTCCCTTTTTGACTAATACATTCTCTACGCGTCCGGCTAGTTTGGAGCTCACACTATATTCTCTTGCCTCAATAAAACCTTGTAAGCGCTGTTGTTTGTGGTTATAGGCTTGATAATAGAGTTTAAAAAGCCAAAATAAAATCCCTAGTGCGATAAAACCGGCCAAAATAACAGGTGTTTTAGATGACTTCATGGCTATCCTTAATAAACAAAGTCATAAAATAAGTCGGTGTGATCACTGAGTACCATTAAATCCACAAGGGCACTGATGTATTTAAAGGCACTGGTTTTTTGTTCTACTAAAATCCCGGCTAAGGAATTGCGCGCATCTACTACTGAAGCATTTGTGCCCATTCCCTGATTAAAAGCCTCCTCTTGGAGTTTTAAATTTTCCTTAGCTAATGCAATGCTAGAGTCTAAACTTTTATACTCTTTAAATAGCGCTTGGCACTGTAAATAAGTCTTGTGTACTAAAAGCTCCATATCCTTTTTGGCTTGGCTTTGTAAAGCTGCGGTTTGTAACTCATCAATTTTAGCTGCTTGGTAGTGCATGATGCGGCCATTGGGGGTTAAAATGGGTAGTCTTGCCCCCACACCCACAAACCATTCAGGAATCATATTCATAAACATGGAATTATTTTCTTTCATCAAGTAAGCTCCAAAGAAATTAAAGTGGGGTAGGAATTTAGAAACTTGTAAATTAGTCATTTGGTGTGCGCTTTGTTTTTTAATCGCTAGGCTTCTAAGAACGGGGTAGGAATTTAGGGTTTCTTGTACAAAAAAACTAAGATTAGGCAGGGCTTTTAAACGGATATTTAAATGGGCTGTGGGGGCAAAATGAGCTTGTGAGACGGGCATGCTTTGGCTAGATAAAATGGTATTAAAAGCTAAGGCTGCTACTTCTAGCGCGTCTCTGGCCTGCATGGTTTTAATCTTGCTTTTTTCATAAGCCACTGAAGCACTCAACACCTCTACTTTAGCAATCTGTCCAGCCCTTTGGCGTTTAAGGGCGTTTTGGTAATGTTTTAAATGCCCTTGTTCTACGCCTTTAAGCACATCTAAAACTTCCATATCTAGTACCAAACCATAGTAAATTTTAACCAACTCTTGGAAAGTAGAAAGCCTTTTAAGTCTTGAAACTTCCACAGATTCTTTATGCGCTAAAGAGGCTAGTTTACTCATATAAAACCGTGCTCCGCCCATGTAGAGTGGATAAATGATACTCAAAGCCCCCATGACAATATTTTGTTTTGAAAATAAAAAGGGTTGGGTAAGAGTATTGACCATGCCCCCCATACCCTGAGCTAAGGCTGGGTTATTTAAAAAACGCTCCGCCCCTCCGGCTAAATTTCTAATTTGCCCTTGAGTATTGGCATTTAAAGGAGAAATTTCAATTTGTTTACCCAAATGGACATAAAAGGCGCTTAAATCAATTTCGGGTAAAAAAGAAAGTTTAGCCGCTGTACTTAATTTTTTAGCCTTTTTCTCGGCATAATCTTGGGCTTTAATCCCCTCATAATTAGCCAGCACAATCCCCCAAGCCTGTTTAAGAGAGATTAGCGAAGGGTGGTCTGAAAACACTTTTGGAGAGGATTTAATCGTCTCAAGCGTATTAAAATCTGTTGTACTCTTTCCCTCCGAAGGTATTGCTTGCATTAATCCAACTAATAACCCCATACACATAATCCATTGTATCCCTTTCAACCGCATCAAATATCCTTCTTCATAAGCTTAAGTTTTCTAATGCGTGCCTTGTCCATATCTAGTACTTCAAAAATGCATTTTGCATCGCCTACCACATCGCCTACTTCAGGCAAGCGCTCTAGCAAACTAAAAACATACCCCCCCAAAGTTACTTGTTTATAATTCTGATCAAAGCGAAATCCTAAAAGCTCTTCAATATCCTCTAAGTCTACCATACCATCGCATTCAAAAGTGTGTTCGTCTAATCTTTTAATCCCTTCTTTACTCAGATCGTGTTCTTCATAAATATTACCCATAATTTCCTCAATAATATCATCCATCGTGAGTAATCCAGAAGTCCCCCCGTATTCATCTACCACAAGGGCGGTATGCCGCTGCTGTTGATTCATTTTAATTAAAATTTGTGAAATAGAGGCACTTTCTGGCACAATTAGCATTTCTTTTAACATGCAACGCAAATCCGGCTCTTTTTGATCGGCTAGAGAAACAGATAAAATATCTCTGATATGTACCATACCTAAAATATTGTCTTTATGTTCCTCACAGCAAGGATAACGGGTAAAGGGGTGTTTCAGAATAGTACGCATGTTTTCCTCATAAGAGTGTTGTACATCTAAACACACCATATCATTACGCGGAGTCATGATCTCTTTAGCGCTGGTGTCTGAAAAATCCACCGCGTTTTTAATGATCTCCTCCTCCACATAATCAATCACCCCTCCGCGCAAGCTCTCCCCTACAATGATTTTAATCTCCTCCTCAGAATGGGCGGTGGTTTGTTCTGGTTCAATGCTAAAGGGTTTTAAAACAAGTCTAGCTAAAAAATCAAAGAGATTAACAATGGGGTAAGAAACCAACCAAAACGCATGCAAAGGCCTAGCAATCCAAAGTACAACACTTTCTGAGCGCACAATGGCAATAGATTTAGGTACAATTTCACCTAAAATCACATGTAAAAGCGTAATCAAACTAAAGGCGATCACAACGCTTATCCCATGGATTATCCCGTGTAAACTTTCAAAGCGCACCCATTTTTGGATAAAGAGGGTGATAAAATGGGCAATGGCTGGTTCGCCTAGCCAACCTAAACCCAGAGAAGAGAGGGTTACGCCTAGTTGGGTAGCGCTTAGGTAAGTGTTGATTGAAGCATTGATTTTTAAAGCCAAAACAGCGTTTTTATTATTCTGCAAACTCAATTCCTCTAATTTGGAGCGCCTAACCTTTACAATTGCAAATTCTGAAAGAACAAAAAATGCATTAAGCAAAATCAAAAGGAGCGCAAGGGTGAACATCAAAATCGGTTCGTAATCCAATCGCTCTCCTTAAAATTTTAGGGTAGATTTAATAACGGTGGCAACTATAAAAACTATAGCCTTTCTACAATTCTAAAAAAATCTACTAAATAATACCCTAAAGCACCTAACAATGCCGAGATAGGCACGGTAACTAGCCATGCCGTGATGATCTTTTTGATCACAGAACGCTTCACTAACTCGCTTTTATAAGCCTTTTTAAGAGATTTGCGCTCCTTTTTACTCAGACCCACCGTATACTCTAGGGTATTGTTTTCTTTTTGCAAGGCCTTAAGATAGGCTAACATCTCTTTTTTTTGTCTGGGATTGGCTTTTTCAAAACGATCTAAGAAATTTTTAACAACCGCTTCATCTTCTCCGTGGTGGGCGTCTAAGATCATCTGTTTCATCTCAAACAAACGCTTTTGTAAGAATTCGCGTAAAAAACCCACTCCAAAAACCGCCCCGATAGTGATGTGTGTAGAGCTTACAGGAAGACCTAATTTAGAGGCTAATAAAACCGTAACCACTGTGGCCATAGCAATACAAAAGGCCTGCATTTTATCTAACTCCGTGATCTCACTACCCACGGTTTTAATCAGCCTTGGCCCATATAAACTCAAACCTGTAGCAATCCCTAGCCCACCAATGAGCATAATCCATGCAGGCGCATAGGCTTTAGTAGGAATGGCATGGTTACCCCACTCTTGCAGGCTTTGTACAATGGCGGCTAGAGGGCCTACGGCATTGGCTACATCATTGGTTCCATGAGCAAAACTTAAAAGGGCTGCGCTAAAAATTAAAGGCCAAGTAAAAAGGGTATGTATGCTCTCTCTTGTGTTTTCTAAA
Organism: Helicobacter suis HS1; assembly: GCF_026000295.1. Taxonomy (NCBI): domain Bacteria; kingdom Pseudomonadati; phylum Campylobacterota; class Epsilonproteobacteria; order Campylobacterales; family Helicobacteraceae; genus Helicobacter; species Helicobacter suis. Next base: position 1,363,017 of record NZ_AP026769.1, read on the forward strand.
CTGGGTAATTTTTTCTTAACATAACTTCTAAAACCTATATAAGCCAGAAAACCCACCCCCACACTTAAACCTAATTCCTGCCACATTGCTAAAGTCAAATGTAATACTTTGGCCAGCATAAACCAGCTAAAAGATAACCCCATTCCCCCAACAATTGCAGACATGGATTTTAAAGCAGCCGCCTTTTTATCCTCCCTATCGCTTAAGATGTATTTAAAAAGCACCAATAAGCCCATAGCAATTCCCCCGCCCATTAAAGGAGAAATAATCCAACTGCCTACAATCCCCCCTAAAAAAGACCAGTTAACAGCCCCTAAGCCTCCAGCTACTAGACCTGCCCCTAAAATCCCACCTACAATGGAGTGTGTGGTAGATACAGGTGCGCCAATGGCTGTAGCTAGGTGTAACCAAATTGCTCCGGAAAGCAAAGCAGAGAACATCATACCTACAAACACCGTAGTACTTTGGATATGAGCTGGATTGATGATTTTACCCTTAATGCTTTGTACTACCTCAGAACCAGCTAGCACCGCCCCTAATACCTCACAAATAGCCGCAATTAAAATAGCCATGCTTAGAGTAATGGTTTGTGAACCCACTAAGGGACCTACATTATTAGCCACATCATTAGCGCCAATATTCATTGCCATGTAACCGCCTACAACGGTGGCTAAAGCTAATAAAGGCATGTGTAAATTGGCATGCCCGAAGAAAAGCGCCATACCGGCGATAATTACGACAAAGACAATGGCTAAAGTGATCTTGACATTGTCGCGCTGGAGTTTTCTAAAGGCTTTTTGGAATGAAGTAGCGCTTTTGGATTTCATTGAGGGGCTTATTTTAATACAAAAATCTCTAAAAAATGCTTAAATTAACCCTAGTTGTAGTTACTATCCATTGGCATTTTTAGGGTTATAAGTTATAATAAGACTTCTTAATGGAGGCGCAAAATGGTATTTAGCGATCAAGAATTACAAAAACCTGTACAAAGGGCTTTAGAAAAAATCCGCCCTGTGCTGCTTAGAGACGGGGGTGATGTGGTGCTTTTAGGGATTAAAGAGGCTAAGGTTTATGTGAGTTTAGAGGGGGCATGTAAGGGTTGTTCTAGCAGTGCTAACACCCTTAAATTTGGCATTGAGCGTTGTTTGCAAGAGGAAATCCACCCAGATATGGAGGTTGTACATGTCTCTAAGGAACAATATGCGCGACTTTTTTCTTAAAGGTTACCGGATTTATGACCAATGACCCGAAAAAGCGGACGCTCAATGCGCAGGGTTATGAGGCTTTTTTACAAAAGCAGTATTTTAGAGCTATTTTTTTGTTTGGGCAGGCGTTATTTTTAGACTCCACAGATGGCCATGCCAAGATTGGGCTACTTCTTAGCGATATTGCTTTAGATTTTCCAAAAGAAGCCCATAGTTTTTACGAGCTTTATAAAAATTTACTAGATTCCCAACCGCGCCGTCACAAAATCAGTATCCAACACCAAATCCTAGACCTTATTTCTTCCTTTGATGAGAGTTTAAGCAGAATGGCTCAGGCTTTTGGGGAGGAAAACCAACTCAAAACAGAAGGTTTAGACGGAATTTTATACGCAGATTTTAAAGCTATGTGTGTGGGTAAGGATTTTAAAGAAGTGTTTGAAAATCTCATGTTTAGCACGAAGGTGATCTTTGATAAAAGGGAGGATTTTTACGAGTTTTTAGACAGTTTGGTTGAAAATGCCTTTTATGACATGTCTATTTCTTACATTGAAAACATGCGCGAACTTTTATGGTATGACTCAAGAATTTCTGCCATTTTACAAAAAGCTCTCATGCTAGAAAAACAATCCCCAAAAGCACACAAGAAGTGAAAATTTCTAAAGAAATCCAGATTGGGCGGTGTTTTACACATCTTAGCGATGATACAAGAGAATTAGATCAAGATACCTTATTAGTACAAACCCCCACTAATACGCGATTTGTACAGCAATATTTACAAGAGCACCGCGTGCCTTGTATCCATGCTAAAGAGCTTAAAAAATATTTTAATACAGATGTTAGAATCATTGGCATTACGGGTACTAATGGAAAAACCACAACGGCTAGTTTGATTTATTCCTTGCTTTTAGATTTGGGTTATTCATGTGCGCTCTTAGGCACGCGGGGGTTTTTTTTCAACGATTCTTGTTTAAAACAAAAGGGTTTGACCACACCTAGCCTCTTAGAAGTCTATGCCAATATAGAACAAGCCACAAATAGAGGGGCGCATTATTTTGTGATGGAGGTGAGTTCTCATGCCATTAATCAAGAGCGCATTTTGGGGTTAGATTTTAGCGCCAAAGTGATTACAAATATCACTAGCGATCATTTAGACTACCATGGCAACTTAGAAGAGTATCGCCGCGTGAAAAATGCATTTTTAAGCGATGAGAGTTTAAAAATCATTAACCGCGATGATGCCTTTGTGCGCTTTAACCCTAAAAATGCCTATGGCTATGCCATTGAACATAAAACCCATTTAAGCGTGAATGCCTATAGTTTGCAGGGTCTGAGTGCGCATATTTGTTTTACTGAAAAACCCGGCCGTTATCAAAATTCTGAATTTGAAGAGGGCTTATTATACTCGCCTCTTGTAGGAAGGCATAATCTTTATAATCTCTTAGCTGGAATTTTATGTGTCAAACTATTAACTAAAAAATCTCTCAAAACACTTTGTGATTTAATCCCACATTTCCTAGGGGTAAAGGGGCGTATGGAAGTGGTGCATGAGCAGCCTTTAGTGATTGTAGATTTTGCCCATACTGCTGATGGATTTGAACAAATTTTTAATAGCTTTAAGACAAGAAAGATCAAAGCCCTTTTTGGAGCGGGGGGCAATCGCGATAAAAGCAAACGCCCCTTAATGGGAGCAATTGCTTGCAAATACGCCTCTAAAGTCTATATCACCTCTGATAACCCGCGCTATGAGGAGCCAATGGCTATTATGCAAGATATTTTAGTGGGCATTGCTGTAGAAAAACGCGACAAGGTGATTTTAGAGATCGATCGCTACAAGGCAATTTGTTTGGCTCTGCAAGAACTTAAAAGCGATGAGATTTTACTCATTTTGGGTAAGGGTGATGAAAGTGTACAAATCATTGGTGATAAAACTATCCCTTTTGATGATACAGAGGTTGTTAAAACTTATTTTAAGGATCGAGGTCTATGAAAGATTGTTATTTGTGGTGTGATTTTATTGAACGCAGTTTTTTAGAGGATCAATTTTTAACCCTTGTAGAAAAGCGGCATGTTTTTGGCGCAACTTCTAACCCGGTTTTATTTGCCAAAGCCCTTAGTAAACCCGCCTATAGAGGAGACATTGCTAAGCTTAAGAGTACTAAAAGTACGGCTAAGGATATTTATGAAAATTTAGTGATTACAGATATTAAAAGGTGCGCTCAAATTTTACTTCCTTTATGGGAACAAAATAAGGCTACGGGCTATATTAGTTTAGAGATTGATCCTTTTTTAGCTGATCAAGTACAGGCAAGTATTAAAGAAGCCCTTTCTTTATTTAAACGAATCAATATGCCTAATGTGATGATTAAAGTACCGGCCACACAATCTGGCTTAGAGATAATGCAACATCTAGCAAGCCACAATATCCCTTTAAATGCGACTTTAGTATTTGATCCCAAACAGGCACAAGATTGTACCCTAGCGCTTTTAAAAACAAAGACGGCTGTTGTGAGTATTTTTGTCTCTAGGATCGATACTCTAGCCAATCATAAACTTTCTGCTTCGCAGGCGCATTTAAAAAACCAAGTAGGGATTGCTAATGCCTTAGCTTGTTATGATAAAGTGCGCGCCGTAAGTGATCAAATCTATCCGCTTTTTGCTAGCACAGGGGTTAAAGATTTAACCCTACCCAAAGATTACTACCTCCAAGCTCTTAAACTAGAGCATAGCATTAGCACCGCCCCACTAGATGCGCTAGATGCCTATTATAATAGCCCTAGCTCCCCCTTTATCAAAAAAGAAGAAATCAATCTACAAAATTTAAATTTAGCCTATAAACAACTTTTAGATGAGGGTTTGAGTGCTTTTAAAAGCGCCTTTGAGGAATTACTTAAATCACTAGCCTAGCATAGATTCTATTAAAGCCATGCGTATAGCAACGCCTAACTTAACCTGTTGCAAGATTTTACAGCGCGAATCATTGAGTAATTTATCCTCAATATCAATATTGTGGTGTACGGGGCCGGGGTGTAGAATGATGATCTCTTTATCTTGTAACATAGAGGCCTTAAGGCAATAGTGATACGCATAGTCTTGTAAAGAGCCATAGGTTTGTAAAGAATGCCGTTCAGTTTGGGTGCGCAAACACATCACAATATCTACTTCTTTTAAAGCTTCGTTTAAATTGTGGGTGTGTGCAAAAGAGGTTTGTGGGAGAAAATGAGGCGGAGAGACAAGCATAATTTCTAATCCAAAGCGGGGCAATAATTCCATGTTGCTATTGGCCACCCGCGAGTTTTTTATATCGCCTACAATGGCTATTTTTTTGCCCTTTAAATTCCCTTTAAAGTGGTTATAAAGGGTGAGTAAATCTAAAAGCGCTTGGGTGGGGTGGGCTAGAGAGCCACTACCGGCATTAATGAGCGCACATGTGAGGTGTTTAGCAAAAAAGAGGGCTGCACTAGAGTAATGGTGGCGGGTGATGATTAAATCTACTTGCATGGCTTGCAAATTTAAAAGAGTGTCTAATAAAGTTTCGCCCTTTTTAGTAGAACTACTCTGTACATTAAAGACATTAAAATGGGCATTTAAACGGCAACTTGCAGTTTGAAAACTAGCAATGGTACGGGTGGAGTGTTCAAAAAAAAGCGCCAAAATAACTTTATTTCCTAGAGAAAGCGCGCCTTGTAGATTTTGATCTAATAGAGTGTTGGCGCGTTTTAAAAGTGTTAGAACCTGTGCATTGTTTAGGTCTTTTGTGCTGATGAGGTGTTTTAGCATGGGCATCGCTTATAACAAAGATGTTAAAATTATAGCATGCGAGCTTTGTTTATTTTAGGCTTACTAGTTTTTCTTGCGGGTTGTACTAACCGCATAGATACAGCTTATATGCCCGGATTTCTAGCTGAAAAACGCACCCAAGCCACTAGAAAAGGCGAGATTATCAAAAATCTACGCCCTGTAGTGAGTGTGTTTGCAACCCATTTAAACGAAGTAGACCACGCATCCTATCACCAACGCGAATTTTTCTTTATTGAGATATTTGCCCAAGATTCTAGTGTTTTTGAAAATGATGTGATGACTTATAAACTCTATGCTCTGAAAAATAGCTACACACCCATGTGGGTACGGCCAATTAGTAAAGATGAATTTGACTCGATATTTTACACCACCAACAAATACGCCAAAGCGTATTTAGTTGCCTTCCCTAAGTTAGATTACCTCTCTCAAGAGGAAGCCAAATTAGAAATGGATTTGGAAGGTTTAGGGACGATTACTTTTAATTTTGCCTACAGCGCACCCACACTTAAATTTTAGCCTGTAAGAGTAACAAAGATTAATTTTGTTATAATGGTCTTATTCCCCCGTGTAAATTCCAAAGGATAAAAGTGGAGAAAATATTAGATATTGTAGAATTGATTGCCTATGAAAAAGGTTTGAGTTTAGAGACGATTAAAGATGTTGTGAAGAATAGCATTTTAAAAGTTGCACAGAGTTGTTTAGATACAGAGGCTAATTTTGTCATTGATGATTCAAATAAAGATCTAGCCCTCTTGCATGTCGTTGAGGTGTGTGCTGATGGCGATCCTAAATTAGAGCAAGACCCTAAAAATACACTGTCTTTAAAAGAAGCCCATAAAAGCGATCCTTCTTTAAAGCCTAATGATTTGTTGCACTATGAAATCAGTTTAAAAGACATGAAACGCGGCGCGGTCAATACGCTTTTTAAAGACTTAGAATACAATATCCAAAGAAGTTTAGAGGATCAGTATTTTCAGAAGTATAAAAGCATGCTTAATACCATTGTTACAGGGGTTGTTTTAGATATTGATGCTAATCAAAATACTTATATTGAAATTGATGGATTACAAGCAATCTTAGCCCTAAAAAATCGTATTAAAGGGGAAAGCTTTAAAGTAGGCAATAGTGTGCGGGCTATTTTAAAAAATGTGCGTTTTAGCAAACAAGGTTTAGTCTTAGAACTTTCAAGAACGACTCCTAAATTTTTAGAAGCCCTCTTGCGCTTAGAAGTGCCTGAAATTGCTGATGAAGAAATTGAAGTGATGGGCATTGCTAGAATTCCGGGGGACCGGGCTAAATTAGCCTTGCGCTCGCATAATAGCCAAATTGATCCGATCGGGGCAACTGTGGGTGTTAAGGGTGTGCGTATCAATGCAATTAGTAAAGAATTGTGCAATGAAAGCATTGACTGTGTGCATTATAATGATATTCCAGAGATTTATATTGCAAATACCCTTTCACCTGCTCAAACAATTCGCATTAAACTAAGTGAAGAACAAGGAGAAAAAAGAGCACTTGTTACCCTTTATGGCGATCAAAAAAGTAAAGCCATTGGTAAAAATGGGGTCAATGTGCGCCTAGCTTGCATGCTCACTGGTTATAATATTGACTTTGAAGTTCTTGAATCTAAAGAAAACATGCCCAAAGATCAAAAGGTAGGCTTGAGCATGCTTGAATCTCTTTTTGCCAAACCTCCCAAAGATACCCCCTAAGTGGGCTAGAGTAACATAGGTGATAGTATAAAACTAAAACACACAGAAAAAGTAACCACGAGTACACCGGGAAAAAGGAAGGGGTGGTTAAAGATATAAGCGCCAATTTTAGTACTCCCCGTATCATCCATTTGCACAGCCCCTAATAAGGTCGGATAAGTAGGCAACACAAAAAGCGCTGATGTGGCTGCAAAAGAAGCCACTACCATATAAACCCCGTGGTGGTTTTCAGGTGTGAGGCCTAAGGCTAAAATTACGCTAGGAATTAAAGCTTTAGTTGTAGCTGCTTGAGAGTAAAGAAGCATGCTAGTGAAAAATAAGCCTATAGCTAATAAAAAAGGATAATGGCCAAGCAAAGAGGAGGCTAAAACTTTAATAGGTGCAATATAGCCCTTAACAAAGGTATCTCCAAGCCATGCTACCCCTAGTACGCATACACACGCACTCAAGCCCGCTTTAAAAGTACTGGTTTGTACTAAGTCGTTACATTTGAGTTTACAAAAAAGGACAATACAAGTAGCAATGGTGAGCATAAAACTTACAATAGCCGCATCGCGTGGTAATACAACCGGATGAATCCACCCAACATTTTTAGAAATAGCCGTTGCATATAACACGACGGCTAAAATCCCTATAAGAAAAATATAAACTGAAAGTTTGGCACTTTTGGGCAATGTACTAGCTTGTTTAGTGGCGGTTTGTACCTGTGCTTGTGCATTAAGCGCATTGGGTAGAAAGGTGCTAACGATGAATGCGGTGAGCATGCAGGCTAAAAGTGTGGTGGAAATACAAATGACTAAAAGAATGGGATAGGATACCCCAAGGGGTTCTAAAAACGCACTCATGGTAATTACAGCCGCAGAAACAGGGCTAGCTGTAATGGCAATTTGGCTAGCCACTACGGCTAAAGATAGTGGGCGACAGGGGCGGATATTTTGTCCCTTAGAAACCTCTACAATAACAGGTAATACCGAAAAAGAGGTGTGTCCTGTGCCGGCTAAGATAGTGAGGGTATAAGTAACTAAAGGCGCTAGATAATTGATGTATTTAGGATTGGAACGCAAAACTTTTTCTGCAATTTGTACTAAATAATCTAACCCCCCAGCCAATTGCATGCATGAAATTGCCCCAATTACTGACATAATAATTAAAATCACATCCCAAGGAATAACCCCAGGGTGCATGCCAAGCCCTAATGGTCAAACGGATTTTTTCTTGGATAAAGGACAGGGCTTTTTGCGTCTCTAAAGGCTCTATAGAAAAAATAATGTCTCTAAAAGCGCGATTAATTGTAAAATCAGATGCCAACTATCCATGCAAAACTCCACTAGCAAATTGCAAAATCCCCAAAATGAGATTGCAAACGCGCGATTCATGATATTCTTGAATATAATAATCTTTTTTACTGTAAATGTTTGGCTAAGCCTGCATTGGAATTAAAAATATGTAAATAAGGGCCTAGAGATTGTAAATTAACATCAATAATACTAGAACTACCATCGCCCATGTTTTTAACTAGAATTTGGTGGGCATGCATGGGGGTGTTTTCTAAAAAGTGTTGTTCCATGTGGCTAAGTTTGATTCCAAAATCACGGCTAAGGGCTGTACTATCAATGTGTTTTTGTGGATAAAAGATCAAAGTACCCATGTTTTTAATAAAACTAGCCGCATCTTGGATAGAGTTAAGTTGGTTTGTATCTTGCAAGGCCAAAACCACCACCCCATTAGCCTTTCTAGCTTGGGTGATTAAAGTGTTAATATGTGTGTTTAGGATAGAATTTTGCGCATAACTTTTAAATTCATCTATAAAGAGTAAAAAGCCGCGGTTGTATTCTAGGGCTTGGTGTAAAATCTTATAGAAAATATAGTAAGCCAAAAGCCCTAAATCTTTAGGATTAGTACTAATAGCGTCCATGTTAATAGTTGTGATAGGCGTTTTAAATTCTAGGCTATCTTCTAAGGCGTTAAAAAGCGGGTTATGTAAATAGGGTTCTAGGTTTAAAGCTTGGGTATGAATGAATGCGTCTTTAAAATCTTGCAAAGAAAAACTTTGAGGGGGCAAGGTAGCGTATAAAGTTTTAAGGGTGTTAGAAATGGCGTTACTGGCTTGAATATCTAGCTGGTTTTGTGGCTTTAGGGGGATATTTAGCATAGCCGAATAAAAAAATGTAAAGACATAATTCATATATTTGGAGTTTTTAAGAGATAGGGGGTTGATTTTAAAATGCGTACCTGAGTTGTAAGTGCCGCTAAAATAATGGGTGTAGGAAAACAACCCATAGGCGCGATCTAAAGCTAGAATATTAAGCCGATCGTATTTAAGCGCACTCATCATTAAAAAACTCATTAAAGTCGTCTTACCCGTTCCTGTAGCGCCAATAATCATGGTATGCCCATTAGCCCTATGTAAACTATGTTGTGCTGTATTGTGTGGTACTTCTTGGTTATGGAAATTAAAAAGATAGGGCGAATGATCGAGGTTTTTAAACACACTAAGGGGCATGTTTCCCCAAGAGTTTGATTTAAAACCACGATTTGGCTTTTCAAAGACGAGTAAACAAGCTAGGGCTTGAGAACTTTGGCAACGCAAACGAGGGTTTAAATGCAAACGCCCGGGAAAGAAGGAAAAATAAGCGGGTCTAAGTCCTAAGGTTTCTACAACGCCTACTAGATGTCCATTAGATAAAAGGCTTAAAACCTCTTGGGTTTCTTGGTTGAGTGTTTCTAAATGGGGGTGTCTAAGAATAAGATTACAGGCAATTTTTTGTAAACAAAGCTGTTTGGCTTGGATACGCTCATAATATTCTTGTAACTCTTGCTTGACTAGTGAGCTAATGGTCAAACGGATTTTTTCTTGGATAAAGGACAGGGCTTTTTGCGTCTCTAAAGGCTCTATAGAAAAAATAATGTCTAATTCTTTTTCTTGGTGTAATAAGTTTGTAAAGACTAAAGAGCTTAGAGTTTTACTAGCATAGGCCTTAATCCCCAAAATGCGGTTATGCACGCGCGATTCATGATATTCTTGAATATAATAATCTTTTTTAAAATGTACATTAGTCGCAATGTAACTATCTTCTAAAAAACCCAAAGTAGGCTTAAGAGGCATAAAAAAGCCGTTGATAAATTCTGCGTAGAAATTTAGGGCTTGCGTGGCGGTGAGGGGTTTTGGTTTAAAGGGCTGGAGTGCATGGGTTATTTTAGACATGCAATCAGAGAGCAGTTTAGCTTGGTGTTCATACAGCTGTTTGGAGGCACTTGTAGTGATCTCTAGCTTCTTTTGTTCTAAAAAATCTTTAATAGGGCTTTTAGTGGTTTCAAAAATAAGAGTGTAGGTGTTTTCATAAATAGTTTTGTTTTCAAATTGATTAAGGATGGATTGGGCATAAGGGTTACTCAAATGGTGGTCATGTTTGAGTTGTAATTTACGGCGTTTAGTGTGTACGCGCAAAACAACCCCTTGCAACTGATCTAAAGCATTTTGCTTACTTTGAAAATACCCTTGTAGCTCCTCTTTGGCCATCGCATTTGCACTCAAGCCCTCAATTTGTAGCATTCCTACTAACTGTTCGCTCTTAGTGAGTAAAAAGCGCGCATCATATAGCCCTAGAATATTATTTTCCTCAGTCATGCAATGTACTTTTGGCAAAGCACCTACTAATAAATCTAGGGTTTTATTGTATAAAAAATCCCACAGCACATGGAACATTAGACCCTTTCAAAAATCTAATTATAGCGGCGTGTGGTAAATAAGAGTAAGAATTGCTCCCGGAAGGGAGCTAGTAAACTACGCGTGAAGGTTAGAATGTAAAGACATAATTCACATACCAAGCATAGTACCTCGTCATCATATTTTTATTATGGTTAGTATTCTGAGGAATCATAGGGAATTTAATACCTGCTTGGATAGCGGAGTGATCACCAATACGGATACGGCCACCTACATTAAAGAGGAATTGAAAACCGGTGTGTAGTGTCCAGTCTTTATAATCCCAAGTAGTACCCGCAAGCTGGATACCACCCACCAGACCCATAGAAAAAGGACTTGTAGCGATGAAGTTAACAATCATGTCAGCAGCACCGCCATAGGTGTACACATTATATTTGTCATTAGAATTAGCGCCAATTCGGGGGGAATTTTGGTAATCAAAGAAGCCATAAATTTGGCCACCAAACCATTTATTGACAAACCCAACGCCACCAATCTGTGCCCCTAAACCATAAAGGTGCATGCCAGAGGTAAGAGGAACTCTATACGCATTCTCTCCTGCTCTACCTTGCTGGTAACCTAGACCTAAGAAAAACCCATTTTTTTCATCTGCTTGGGCTACAGACATGGCACTAACAGCTACCAGACTAGAAAGGGTTAAGCTTTTAAAAGTGCGCTTGAGACTCATAAAAAACTCCTTATTTTTAAGATAGAAACACATAAGCTAATAGTGTTCCAGATTCTGCTTAAAAAAGCATGGATCAGATCGTCCATACTAGGCGGACATGGCAAACACATAGCAAACAAAAAGGTTTTTGCTTTTTTGTGTACCCTAAAAATCCTTCTATATTTTAGACCTTCTCTTTAATTCTCTGTGGCTAAAATGCTTTTGGGGGTTAGTTGGTATCTAGTGTCGCTTTGTTTAAATAAAGGCGCTCTTTATCTTTTAAAAGCACTTGCCAGAAATTAATTAAAATATCAAAAATATCAAAAGCAAATACTTCTATTCCTAGCTCCATTGCACAGGCAATCTCTACACTGCCAACTACAATTCTAAAAAATGAGCTCTGTCAATTAAAGAATTGAGTTGGATAGTTTTTCTTACTTTTTCACAGATTCTAATTTACCAGTTATGCAAATGGCCAGAAGTTTGGCTTATTTTAAAACTCTCCGGCAGAAATCCCACTCGTCTTTAGCGGGTGGGATGAATGCCACTAATTTGTGGTATAATGCCCCCATACATTCGTATCTACGGCAGGAAGTGTCGGAAGTTATGCCTTTGGAGATATGATGTGTGAGACCTGTAGGGAATGCGTTGGAGCTCAAACTCTGTAAAATCCCTACTATAGGGACACAGAGTGAGAACCAAACTCTCCCTACGGGCAACATCAGCCTAGGAAGCCCAAATGTCTTTAGCATTTGGGCACTTCACAGGTAAAGAGTTAGTAGCAAGAAATCCTAACCATTTTTAATGCTAAAGACAGAGATATAGCGCGTACATGCGTATGCAAAAAAAATTCAAATCTTTTTCATACTGCTCGATCCATTCTTTAAAATACTCGTAAAAAGCGTTAAATATAAGGCGTCTTTAAAATAACTGATAAAACTCTATATTTTTGCCCGCAAGAATGCTATGGTAAAGAAAATACCAAATCCCAAAACTTCTAATACTAGGCCGCCCATTCACACCACCATCTCTATAAATTTCTAAAGTCTTTTTAATCCCACCTTGTGCTTGAGAACCTCCAATCTTTTTAACCACTCCATCTACAACAATTAAATACACCCGCGCTACATTCTTGGTTAAAATAAAATCTGCAATAACGGCCCTGATGTCTTCTTTGTCCATCTCTTTAGGCATGGCATGGCGATCATTAAAACGCAAGGCTGAGGGGGCTAAAAGGGTTGTGTTTTTAAGCTCAACTTTTCTACCCGCATGGGCAAGTTGTATGGCTATTTTAGAGCCGTATTGGTGGCATTTTTCTACAATGTGGGTTAGACCCTTGATATGCCCTTCTTCATAATCCTCTAAATCACCCTCAGAAATTCTAGCAGAGGCATTAATTGCTGATGCCTCCACCCTCACGCACAAAGGAACAATCGTTATAACTTAAGATAAAGGGACCCGGGCGCTTTTTAAGTAGTTGTGCTAGTTTTTCATGCGCAAAACCATTATGATGGATAGGAAAATTGCGCATCGGATAAATCCCTCTAAACATCTTTGAATCCCCCTCTAAAAAATAAGGCGTAAAGTTCCTTTCTTTATGGGTTATAAGAGCATAGTTTATCGTTTGTAAAAAATAATAGCTCACGAAAGGTATATTGATAAGAAAATTTTTAAGTTCCCTTAGGGCTACATCATGCCGCCCATACCTCCCATACCACCCATGCCGCCCATATCAGGTATGGCCGGAGTAGCGGGTTTTTCTTCTTTAACTTCATGCACAAGTGGCCTCAGTTGTACGAAGCAGCATTCTTTTTTATAATGCGCTTTTAATTCGGCTTTAATGGTGTTATAAACCTCTAATGAAGGCTCTAGTGCAAGTAAAGCCATATTCGCCATTGCTTGCATTAAAACCAAAATGCGCTTCTTTGTGTTTTTCTACCTCATTAACCACCACCCCACGATCATAACCGGCATTGGCTGCAATCTGGGCTAAAGGGGCCTGCCCCCACCCATAAAAGGGCTAATTACTCTCTTAACATCTGGCATGTGTTCTAAGATCAACCCAACGGCTAAAGATTTACCCCCACCATAACGCAAGGGGCTTTTGCTATAGCGTTTATACCGTAGCTTTTGTGAATAAAGACTTTTTAAAAATGCGCCCTTTTGCATGAATTAAAAAATACACCCCCCCATATAAAAATTATAAATACTTGATGCGCTCGTAAGGTTTAGGAATATCTATCTCTTGTCCAAGTTGCAAAGCTGCATTAAAGCACCAAAACGGATTTTTTAAAAGCGCACGGGCTAAATAGATCGCATCGGTGGTTTGACTCCCAATAATTCTTTGTACCATTTTAGGTTCTTCAAGCAAACCACCCCCGATTGTGGGTTTGTCTAGCGCTTCTTTAAGAAATTCTGCTGCTGCGATCTGATAGCCCGGATACACTTTAATAGGCGCTTCTACCACCCCCCCACTGCTCACATCTAAAGCATCGTAGAGATGATCAAGAGGTGTAAGAAGTGTGGCTATTTTCTCGGGTGTATTGCCATCTTTGTGATAGTCTCTAGCCGAAACGCGTAATAAAATGGGCAGATCAACTGCGCTGCCAACAGCCTCTAAAACTTCTTGTAGAAAAAGCGCGCGGTTTCTACCATAAGCATCGGTGCGTTGGTTGCTAAGAGGAGAGAGAAAACTGCTGATCAAATAACCATGCGCGCCGTGTACTTCTATGGCATCAAAACCCGCCTGTTTGGCTCTTAGAGCTGCTTTCTTAAAATCTGCAATAACGGCCCTGATGTCTTCTTTGTCCATCTCTTTAGGCATGGCATGGCGATCATTAAAACGCAAGGCTGAGGGGGCTAAAAGGGTTGTGTTTTTAAGCTCAACTTTTCTACCCGCATGGGCAAGTTGTATGGCTATTTTAGAGCCGTATTGGTGGCATTTTTCTACAATGTGGGTTAGACCCTTGATATGCCCTTCTTCATAAATCCCTAAATCACCCTCAGAAATTCTAGCAGAGGCATTAATTGCTGATGCCTCCACAATAATTAACCCTACCTGCCCAATAGCACGGCTGATATAGTGCTGGGTATGCCACTCATTCACATAACCATCTTGAGCGATGTATTGTACCATTGGGGGCATCACTACGCATAGCTCAATTTCTTTAGCCACGCTCACGCCGTCTTTTGTGATGCTAGGCGCGCCATAGCTTTTTTGAATGAGCACATTACGCCCGCGGGGGCCCATTGTAACTTTAACAGCGTCGTTAAGTTGTTTTACGCCTTCAAAAAGTTTACTGCGTGCGCTGTCTGAAAACTTGAGCCGCCCATACCTCCCATACCACCCATGCCGCCCATATCAGGTACGGCCGGAGTAGCGGGTTTTTCTTCTTTAACTTCATGCACAGTGGCCTCAGTTGTAAGAAGCAAACTAGAAACAGAAACCGCGTTTTGTAAAGCAATGCGGGCTACTTTAAGCGGATCAATAATACCGGCCTTAAACATGTCTACATATTCGCCATTGCTTGCATTAAAACCAAAATGCGCTTCTTTGTGTTTTTCTACCTCATTAACCACCACCCCACGATCATAACCGGCATTGGCTGCAATCTGGGCTAAAGGGGCCTTAATCGCGCGTTTAATGATTTCATAGCCCACTTTTTCATCTTCTTGTAATTCTAAATGCACTTTTTGGGCTGCACGGATTAAAGCCGCACCCCCGCCAATAACAATGCCTTCTTCAACAGCAGCTTTAGTCGCAGAAAGCGCATCGTCTACGCGATCTTTTTTCTCTTTCATTTCCACCTCAGAAGCCGCGCCCACTTTAATCACAGCCACGCCTCCGCTAAGCTTAGCTAGCCTTTCTTGGAGTTTTTCGCGATCATAATCGCTAGTTGTAGCCTCAATTTGGGTTTTAATTTGAGCGATGCGATCTTTAACCGCATGGGCTTTACCTTTGCCATCTACGATCGTGGTGTTATCTTTATCAATAACAATTCTTGCCGCTACACCTAGATCCTCTACGCTAGCATTTTCTAAAGTTTTGCCCAGTTCCTCAGAAATAACTTCTCCGCCGGTTAAAATAGCAATGTCTTTAAGCATTTCTTTTCTGCGATCGCCAAATCCGGGGGCTTTAACAGCGGCTACATTAAGCACACCTCTAAGTTTATTCACAACCAAAGTTGTAAGCGCTTCGCCCTCAATGTCTTCAGCGATAATTAATAGGGGTTTACCCTCTTTCATGGTGCGCTCTAACAGAGGTAAAATATCTTTCATGCTAGAAATTTTCTTATCAGTTAAAAGAATGTAGGCGTTTTCTAGTTGGGTGGTCATTTTTTCCGCATTGGTTACAAAATAAGGGGAGAGATAGCCGCGATCAAATTGCATGCCCTCCACCACATCTAATTCGTCCTCAATTCCTTTTGCTTCCTCTACGGTGATCACCCCGTCTTTGCCCACTTTTTCCATCGCATCGGCAATGAGTTTGCCAATTTTTTCATCAGAGTTAGCCGAAATAGTAGCTACTTGGGTGATTTCCTCTTTCCCGCCTACTTTTTTGCTTGCCTTTTTAAGTTCAGCAATGATAGCCTCGCTGGCTTTATCCATGCCTCGTTTAACTTCAATAGGATTAGCCCCCGCTGTGATATTGCGCAAGCCCTCTTTAAAAATGCTATAAGCTAGCACGGTAGCTGTAGTGGTGCCATCTCCAGCAGCATCGGCGGTTTTACTAGCCACTTCTTTAACTAGTTGTGCGCCCATATTAGCCACAGGGCAGGATAGCTCAATTTCTTTAGCCACGCTCACGCCGTCTTTTGTGATGCTAGGCGCGCCATAGCTTTTTTGAATGAGCACATTACGCCCGCGGGGGCCCATTGTAACTTTAACAGCGTCGTTAAGTTGTTTTACGCCTTCAAAAAGTTTACTGCGTGCGCTGTCTGAAAACTTGATCTCTTTAGTTGCCATGGTTTGTCCTTTTTAAAATTTTAATGTGATAACACTTTTGTGCGTAGAAAAAAACTAATGGTTGTGGTGGCTATGGCCCTCGTGCTTATTGCCCTTATGTTCTCCATGTCCGTGGTGATGCGAATCTACTATGCCTAAGACATCTTCTAAGTCTAAAACGATAAATTCTTTATCGCCTAAAACAATTTCGCTACCTTTGTATTTGCCAAAGGCCACTACATCGCCCTCTTTGAGGTATTTATGTTCCTCGCTAACTTTGTGGCTAACAGCCTTCACTACACCCATTTGGGGTTTTTCTTTGGCGTTATCTGGAATGATAATGCCAGAGGGTGTTTTCTTTTCTTCTTCTAGTCTTTCAACTAGCACTCTTTCGCCAAGTGGCTTAAACATGGAAACTCCTTTTTTGCAAAAATTAGCACTTAAAAAATTTAAGTGCCACGATTTTAGCTAAATATTGCCAAAAAGTCAAGTTTGAGCAGGATTTTAAAGCCCAACTTCTTTTATTTATCAAGCGCCATTGCCAAAGAAGGATTGAAGAGACTAATCACCTCAACAAAGAGCTTAACCCGCAAGAAAGGCATTAGTTAAAATCAAAGTTTTATGTGCTACATTCCAAATTATGATCAGCCAAGAGTCTTTAGAACAACTCAAACAAGTAGCAGACATTGTAGAAGTGGTGCAAAGTTACATTGATTTAAAAAGAGTGGGTAGCAATTACCGGGCTATCTGCCCTTTCCATGATGAAAAAACCCCTAGTTTTATGATCAACCCCTCCCGCAACTCTTTTAAGTGTTATGGTTGCTCTAAAGCGGGTAATGCCATCACCTTTGTGATGGAATATGAAAAGTTAGATTTTATAAGCGCGGTGCAAAAACTAGCCCATATGTTTAACTTGCCCTTGCAATACACTACAGAGCAAAAACAAACCCTGCCCTCCACAGATTTATTAGAAAAAATCGCCCAGTGTTACCAGATTCAACTTAAAAAACACCCTTTGGTTTTGGATTATTTAAAACAAAGAGGGCTTAAAGAAGAGTCTATCAAGGCTTTTAATTTAGGGTTTTGTGCCCCCCAAAGTGTTTTAGATTTTATAAACCAAGAAAAATTAGACCGCCAAGCCCTACTTGAATTAGGGGTATTAGGGGAGGAGGATAATAAGAGTTTTGTGCGCCTTAAGCAGCGACTAATTTTTCCTATCCATAACCCTAATGGTAAAATGGTGGGCTTTGGCGGGCGGATTTTACAAGATAATTCCGGCGCGGCTAAGTACATTAATTCTCCTCAAACCGTGCTGTTTAATAAATCTAAACTACTTTATGGTTACTTCCAAGCCCGCGAGGCTATTTTTAAAACCAAACAAATTATTCTCACAGAGGGCTATTTAGATGTGATCTTACTCCAACAGGCTGGTTTTAAAACGGCTGTGGCTACTTTAGGAACGGCTTTAACAGAAACACATATTCCCATTTTAAACCGGGGCGATCCATCTGTGATCTTGCTTTATGATGGCGATGAAGCGGGATATTTAGCGGCTTTAAGGGCGAGTAAAATCCTCTCTTTGGAGCTTAAAAGAGGGGGTGTGGTACTTTTAAACAATGCACTCGATCCAGCCGACATGATTACTCAGGGTAAAAGTGCCGAACTTAAAGCGCTTTTGCAAAAACCTATCCCTTTTATTGAATTTGTCCTAAAAGGTCTTGTAAAACCCTATTCTTTAAGCGATGCCTTACAGAAACAAAAGGCTTTTAAAGAAGCGCAAACCTTTTTACATAGCTTGCCTCAAGTGTTGCAGGAGGAATATAGGCCTATGGCAGCCTCTCTTTTAAAACTCCCAAGAAATGCCCTTACTTTGAAAAAAAACCCCCTACCCCAGATGCAAGCAGCAGAACGGCTTATTAAAAATCCGCTTGAGGAGATTTTAATTAAATACATGGCCTTACACCCAGAGCTTTTAACGCAAGCCAAAAATTATATCCACCCTGAAACTTTTGAGCACTGCGCGCAGGAATTTAACACCCTTTGCTTAGGAGAGGAGAATGTGCAAATTTTAAATATCAAGTTAGATAATCGTCTACCTACCCTTTCTGAAAACTTTGAGCAGGATTTTAAAGCCCAACTTCTTTTATTTATCAAGCGCCATTGCCAAAGAAGGATTGAAGAGACTAATCACCTCAACAAAGAGCTTAACCCGCAAGAAAGGTTAGAAATTCTAGTAAAATGGCGGACTAAATTACAACAGATCAACAAAGGAGAGTTAGTTCAGATATGAAAGCATTAGCCCTTTTTAGCGGAGGATTGGATAGTTTACTCTCTATGCACCTAGTGGCCTCACAGGGAATAGAAGTGATTGCCTTGCACTTTAATATTGGCTTTGGAGGCAATAAGGATAAATTAGAATATTTACAAAATGCCACTAAGCAGATTGGGGTAGAATTGTTGCTTTGTGATATTCGCGAGCAGTTTTTTAACGAGGTGTTGTTTAGCCCAAAATACGGTTATGGGAAATATTTTAACCCTTGTATTGATTGCCATGCCAATATGTTTAAACAGGCTTTTTATAAACTTTTAGAACTCAGGGCAGATTTTGTGATCAGTGGTGAGGTTTTAGGGCAAAGACCTAAAAGCCAGCGCAGAGAAGCTATGGATCAAGTTAAAAAGCTGGTACGCGCCTTTGGAGAACAAAGCTGTTTTGATGCATTGCTCGATCGCAGTGGTCAGAATATAAATAAACCCCAATTTTTAGATCAACTGCTTTTAAGACCCATGAGCGCTAAACTCTTAGAGCCTAGTTTTATGGAGAAACAAGGGTGGGTGGATCGTAATAGGCTTTTAGATGTGCAGGGGCGTAGCCGTGTATACCAGCTTGAGAGGGTGCAAGAACTAGGCTTAAAATATTATGAAAAACCCGGTGGGGGGTGTTTGCTCACCGATTTAAGCGTGAGTCAAAAACTCAAAGATTTGCAAGCCCACCGCCAAGCTACCAAGCAAGAAATGGTGGTTCAAGATAGCGTATTAGTCAAGGTAGGCCGTTATATGGTGGTGGGCAATACGCGGGTGATTGTGGCTAGAAATGAGATAGAAAATAGCAAACTAGACACGCAACACCCCTTAATGGATAAAATAGAGCTACGCAGTTGCAAGGGGCCACTTGGTTTAATAGAAAAATGCGCCAGTACAGAGGAAAAAATTTTAGCAGCTCAGATTGTTCTTGGCTATGGCAAAAGTACACCTAATCAGGTTTATGAGGTACAAGTAGGCAATCTGGCTTTTGAAGTGTCCCCCTTGAGTCGCAAGAAAGCCCAACAATATTTATTTTTACACTGAAAGGAGCATGGATGCAAGATTTTATTGGTTTGGGGGTGGTGGGCAATTTTGCAGGACACTTAGAACAAGCAGGCGAGTCGGATAATTTTACAAATATCCGCATGAAACATGTAGAAAAAGACGCGCCTAAAGGGCTTTTCCCTTTTTATATCCCGCATGCAAAGGGGTATTTGGGGCGTTATTGTTTAGATAATAAATGGGTGATTTTACCAGATGATTTAAGCCTAAATGCCCAAGCAGAGCCAGAAATCGCGCTAGAGTGTGAGGTGGTGTATGGTAAAGAGCAAGAGGTAGAAAAAATTATCCCGCATTATTTCATGGCTTTTAACGACGCTTCAATCCGCAATCTCAAATCCACCAGACTTTCAGCTAAAAAGAATTTTTCTAGGGCTTCTAAAGGCGTGGGGGCTAGATTGCCCATTGATCGTTTTGTTTATGGTGGGGTGTGTAATGATTACTCCATTGCCTCCTTTTTAACACGAGATGGGCAAACCCATATGTATGGCGAAAATTCCAAACTCACTAAATACGAGTACTTTTATGAAAAACTTTTAAATTGGATTGTAGAGATGCTTAACACGCAAGAAGATGTGGGAAGTTTAGAAAATCTTAAAGAGGTGTTAGGCTCTTGTAATTACCCTTCTAAAATGCTAGTGGCCATTGGCGCTACTCCTTACATGCCCTTTGGACAAGAAAACTTTTTAAAGCAAGATGATGTGATCACCATTATTGCTTATAACCACCGCCGCTACGCCATTGAAAAACTCTTGGATATGACTGCTTCTAATGAGTTACTCATCAGCCATTTGGCAGACACTTCCATTGTACAACAAAAAATCGCCCTAGAGAGTGGCGATTAGCGATCAATCTAGTATTATTTTGAAATAAAGAACCCTAATAGCCGTTTGGTTAGGTTTTATAATTTAATACAATCATTACTCATCCGCTACCTAGATATACATAAATGGAGAATGAGCATGAAACTAAAAGAGAATCTGGATCTGCATCAGGAATTTAACAAACTGAAGGCTGAGTATTTGCAACAAGAGGCAACTTATGCGACTTATCTAAAAAAGAGTAAGAAACAGCTTTATGGCTGTAAGGATATTTCAGCCCGCTACAAATTTTTTGTTAATCGTTGCCAAGCTTATAAACCCCTCAATGATGTTTACATGAGTTTAAGACTTGTGTCTAAGCGCTGTAAAATTAGCATGCAATCTATTCGTGAGTCCTTTGAAAAATTTCGCCGTACCCATAACAATACCCTCACTTCTATCCGCCGTTATGAAGCCAAAATCCAAAAAATCAAAGAAGGTAAAAGCCCCTCAGATTGGAGTTAAAAAAGTATAAGGGGGGGGCTTTTTCTGGGCACACATTGCCCTATTATCTGCGCCTCTATCCCTTCATCTTTTAAAATTTGTACGCATTCTTTAGCCTCGTTTTCTTTTAAAGTGGCTAATAATCCCCCAGAGGTTTGGGCATCATAAAAAAGAATCTCGGGTAAAGAAGTGTGGCTTAAAACTTGATTGCTTAAAGCTTTTTGATTGGCTACACTGCCCCCCGGATACACCCCCTGCCTAGCTAATTCTAGCGCCCCCTCTAAAAGTAAAATAGAGGCGCTTTCTATTTCTATAGAGATAGAGGGGTTTAACATTTGGCTTACATGCCCAAGTAATCCAAATCCGGTTACATCTGTGCAAGCGTGTATACTAAATTTTTGCAAAACCTCCATCGCCTTAACATTTAAAGTTGCCATGCTAATAAGGGCATGAGGGGCGTTAGCAATTACCCTTCTTTTTAAGGCGGTGGTGATGATCCCACTGCCTAGAGGTTTGGTTAAAATCAGCACATCGCCTATTTCTGCTGTATTATTGCGCCAAAGCTCTTTTAAAACCACCCCCGTAACACTCAAACCAAATTTTTGCTCTAAATCGCTTAAACTATGCCCCCCCAAAAGAGAACAGCCACACTCATTTAATTTATCTAAAGAGCCCTGCAAAATTGCCTGTACACTTTCTTTGCTCACCCGTTCTTGATCCCAAGCTAAAATACTAAGCGCACTTAAAGCGCGCGCACCCTTAGCAAATACATCGCTTAAAGCGTTGGCTGTGGCTATTTGCCCATATAAGTAAGGATCATCTACCACCGGTGGGATCACATCTACACTTTGCACGAGCAAAGATCCCCCAACCTGCAAAGCGCCACAATCATCACTATCGCTAAAATCTAACAGTACACCCGGAGTGCGGGGCTGTTTGAGAGGGGCTGTGATTTGTTTGAGATCTGCCAGACCTACCTTAGCCGCTCAACCCGCACAACGGACAAACTGAGTCAACGCCTCCATTTTATCTCCTCAAAGGCTTTATTATCTCACATTTGCCTTCCCGCTTACTTTAGAATCTTTATAGGAGCGTAGCCAATCTGCACAATATACAGCGGCATTTTCTATAGTTTCGTTTTCAAACTCTTCGCTTGCCCCTACAGCCTTAGCCGTCATCTTAAGTAGTTCTAAAGGATTTGGGAGTTGGGTAAGAATGTGCATGTGTAGCGTATTATCATTACTCATCCGCTACAAAAACCCTATCATCACCACTAAATTTCAAAATATCACACTCACTAGGCCTCTCTCTCACCCTTTATTCATTATTCTAAGAGAATGCCCTTTCTATGAGCGCATTTTAGAAGGGATTGTTGCCCATATCTGTGATAAATACGGCAAACTCTCTATGGTAGATGTAGGGGCTAATATTGGTGATTCAGCTATCTTTTCTCTAATTAAAGGGGGTTCTTACTTGCTTGTAGAAGGAGCTTTAGAGTATGCTACTTTGATTGAGAGCAACTTACGCCACAATGTTAAAACCCGTCTTTATACAGATGCCAACCCGCCCCACTTAGCTAAAAGGTATTACACTAAAGATTATGAGGGTCAAGAGGATCAAAGTTTTTTAGTTTATGGTGGAATATTTTTAGGAGAAGGGGATTTGTCAAACTATCAGTTGCAACTCTTAGAAAATGGGAGCGCCAAACTCATCAATCGCAACACAACAACACAACAACACAACAACACAACAACACAACAACACAACAACACAACAACACAACAACACAACAACACACGCTTGATAGCCTCTTAGCAGAATGTAGCTTTGTTCCTAATTTTATTAAGATTGATACTGATGGCTTTGACTTTAAGATACTCCGCGGTGCTTATAAGACTCTAAGAGATAATAAACCTGTACTTTTCTTTGAGTGGGACTATGTCCATCTTGCTAATCAATCCGAAATGGCTTTAAGCATCTTTCCTTTCCTCTCTAATTTGGGCTATAACAAGTTGGTTATTTTTGATAATTATGGCCATTTGCTCTGTGTACTTTCTACTCAAGACACTTCCAATCTTTCAACCCTCATGGATTACACCAGATATAAACAAAGATGTATTCCCTACTACGATATACTAGCCTTGCACAAAGAGAGTCTTTTTGATATTGAAGAGTATAGAAAAACCTACTGGTTTAACCCCTATTTTTACGAAAGACACCCTGATCTTCTCTAAACTATAAAGAGATTAGGGTGTATAGGTAACAAGCAAATCAGAGTCTAGCTGTAGTCAGAATGGATTACAGAGCGGAAGTCAGCACCGCTACTAGCACAAGGATTTTTCTCTAAAGAGGAAGTGCCTTTTTTATTCAAAGCCTTCAAGATAATTTATCTGGCAAATGGTAGTGTGATTAACCCTTAAGAAGTGTACTTAATTTTTCTAAAACCACCTCAGGGATAGCGTCTTGATCAATCTCAGTAAAAAAACTCTGTTTAAAATCAGGAGCTATGGCCTCTTTGTTGCACCAAAACTCTGAATCTAAAACCGGAACAGCAAAATCCCCAAATTGTAATTTCTTTTCATGCCTAAAACCTACACTCCAACCATAATTTGTGGCAACATTGCTAATAGGGGCATAAGTTTCAGGTGGCAAGGATTGGTTGCGCTCATCAAATAAAAGCCCGCTTACTTTAGAATCTTTATAGGAGCGTAGCCAATCTGCACAATATACAGCGGCATTTTCTATAGTTTCGTTTTCAAACTCTTCGCTTGCCCCTACAGCCTTAGCCGTCATCTTAAGTAGTTCTAAAGGATTTGGGAGTTGGGTAAGAATGTGCATGTGTAGCGTATTTGTAGCGGTATTGATCAAAGAACTTGTGATTTCTCTTAAGCCCTCATCTTGCATAAAAATTTTAAGAGCATAGCCACTACGCTTTTTCTCGCCCATTTTTTCCACTAAATCCTTGTTGTTTGTGAGTTCTTCCTCTAACATTTTATCAAAACGAAGAACTAAAGCATCTGCTTTAAGCAAGGATACCACCTGTTTCATGTAATTGCTATAAAGCACAGCATCATGCCATGGGTAGGGCTTGTGTTGCATTAAAACCTTATGGGCATAACTTCTAGCATCTACTACCAGCTTATTTTTACCCTGCTTGAGTACATCTTCAATAAAATTCATTATTTTCCTTTGAGTTCTTTAATAGTGATTATAATCAAGTGAGGATTATACACATATATATCTTATAAGGTTTGCTCTAAAGTGATTCTTTATAGCTTAGATTTTAAAGTGGGGCAAGAAATTCCCCCACCCCCTCCTCACTCCCCCATTACACTAATTTAGGTCTTATTCCACCCTCATACTTAATTTCTAATTCCTCTACCCTTTTTTCTAGCTGGGCAATTTTGACCACATGGCGATTGGGCATCACCACTAAGGGAATATCTTTGAGTTTGCCCTTAACGCGTTTTGGCCCATGGTGATCCCAAACAGTGGCCATGAGCTCTTCTGGATTTTCCTCACCCCAAGAGCCATAGTAGTATAAATCCTTAGGCGGCTCATCTTTCACATGTTTTTTTACAAATTCATCGTAGGGCAAGCCCCTTTTTAAACGCGCTTTTCTCTCATTCTCGCGTTTTTGTTTAGTGGCATGCTCATCTACCACAAAGGTTTCTTTATCCCACACCACCTTATAAATCTCAGAGGCCACATGTTCAGAAATCCTACCCACCTGCAAATCCTCCATAACTAACTCAGGGTCTCTCTCTAAAACATCGCCATAACCCCCGCCACAGCCCTGCGCAATCATATAAAGCTCGCCCTCTCGAGACCTATCAAACTGCAAGCCCATATGATAAGTGGTGTAAACGCCTTCCTCAAAGGGGCGCTCATTCATCACTCTTTCCATAGATAGATCAAATTGTTCGGGGTCTTTTTTAACGATTTCAAAAATGTTAATGCCCTTGACCATAGCTCTAAAGGATAGGTTGCACACCCATAGCCTCCAAACAACCCGCACACGCTAGAAAACTTTGCCCCAGAGGTAACCGTCATAAAGCCCCATTCTGGTGTATTGCGCGCCGCAACGATCATCTCATAGCCCATGCCACCACGGAATTTGCCAAAGCCTTGATTATCGCGCACCACTCTTTTACTCACCAGTTGTAAAAAAGGCACTTCCTCCTCCATTACCTCCTGTTCGCCAATATCTGCCATCGCACAAAACAAGGGGGCTACCGCGTCCTCACCATCTCTAAAGGCCTTTGCGCCCCCACCCATGCCATTTAAATCCGCACACAAATTCCCCACCTGTTCGCCATGCTGGGTTTCTCCACCCCATAAAAAGTCATTGATTTGGTTAAACCAAGTGGCGATCACATTGGCATATTTGGTATGCATAGAAAATTGTAACTTGGCATAGGCAATTTGCAAGGCACTAAAGGCTCTAAAGGAGGCTTGTAAATTCTGTCCATTGGGCGCATCATAGGAGCAATCCCCCCAAGTGCCCTCATCTGAGATCACTTCAATAGGAGAAAAAGCCCCTGTACACCTTGGCAGATCAGGCCACCAGTAAGAAAGCACAGCCTGAGAGAAAAAGGCTTTAGTTGAGGCCAGTGGCGAGTTAATAGCGCGGTTGATGATCTCTTTGCCAGAGCCTCTTAAATCCACGGTCATGTGATCGCCCTTGACTGTGATCTTGCATGCAAATTTGATCAAGATATTTTCTTTGAGTGTAGAGTCCACAAATTGTTGCACAGTAACCATGCCATCTGGCATTGCCTCAATGCGGCAGCGTACTTCATTTTCCACATCCTCCACCGTCATTCTAATCGCCCCTACAAAGGCATCAACACCGTACTCATCAATCATGCGATCTACAATGTCCATCACCCGGCGCACCGCCCCCATTTTAACCTTGATATCAGCCAACATTAACTTTGGATCGCGTGTGGAGTGTTGCAAAAAGGTAAGAAGATCTCTTCTAAGTTTACCCCTCTCTACAATCTTCATAGGAATACCGCGCAAGCCATCATCAAAGGGGGTTTCTGAGCCTGAGGGCATTCCACCCGGCTCACACGCACCATTCTCGCCCTCATGGATAGTCGCACCCACCCAAGCGATGATCTCACCATTTCTAATTACAGGAGTGAGCATGGATTGATCGGTGTTGTGCACACACCCAAAACGCGCATCGTTGTGGAAAAACCCATCACCCTCGTGGATACCCACGGTGGGTTCGTCCTTCCAGTATTTCATGATGTAGCGGATAGGGTGGTGCAGTACGGCTGAGAAGGCTATCACGCCACGATTAGACATGTAGCACACATCTCCACTAGCCGTATAAACCGCCACAGACAAATCCGCCCACTTAGCCCCCGGAGCTGCCCCATGCTCTCACACATTTCAAAGGCTTCATCTAGTGATCCGCCCAAACGCCTACGGATGCGATCATAAAGCAGGGGATCACTCCCCTTAGAAAGCACTTGTTCTTCTAGCGATGTGCGTTTGGCAATAGCATGGTGGCGCATAATTTCTGGATCAGGGCCTAAAAATAGCGTGGTTTCATTCATGAAGTCATCTACCCACGCTTGCTCCTCAGCACTCAATTCTTTTTTGTGGGAGTGCTCATGGTGGCTGTGGGCATTGGGGTGTTTGTGGGCCTGTACATGGCTTCCTTGAGTTTTTTATTCAATTAGCGCATTTGTACCCAAAGTGGTGGCATAGCGCACCGAATCTACCTCTTTGAGTACCTGTTCTCTGCTTAATCCAGCTATTTTACAGGCATTATCTAGGGCTGCATTAAAGCCTAAAGACAAATTGTGGTGGGTGGTTAGGGATTTAGACTCAATGTACTTTCCATCCCATGCAAAAAAACAATCTGTGAATGTCCCGCCGATGTCTACTGAAATTCTCTTCATAGGCACTCCTTATTTTTTGTCAAATTTAGCGCGTAAATCTGCTTGTGCGTTTTCACCAGGGCCATAGTGTATAGAAGTTTCTGGATCCTTGCCAATTTCTTTCCAACGCCTTTTAAGATCATCAATGTCCCATAACATGTCTATGGTGGGGGGTAGTTGGGTGGGACATATTCGGTTTCAATTTGAGTCCCACAAGTGGGGCAGTAGTATTCATAAATGCGGCAAAACTTTGGATCGGGTGAAAAGGTGTATTGGTAGCGTTTGGGGTCTAAGATGGGCGGGTGAATCTCTTGGAGATTTCTATCATAAATGAGTGTGCCTTTTTTGTAGGTGTCTCTAGCATTGCCAAAATCATGCCCACAAATGCGGCACAGCCATCTTTCAGTATTGAGATCGATCATTAAATATTCTGTCATTGGAACGCGCATGTTTACTCCTTAAGCTTTGGTGTCTTGTAAAATTAAATCGCCGTTATCGGTTACAAATAAACTCCACCCTTCAGGCACCTTAGCGGTGAAAAAAGGGCCTTCTACAATTGCTGGGCCTTCCATATGCGCCCCGGTTTTTTGTTCAGCTAAAACCACTACAGGGTTATAGCGCAACCCTCCCTCTTCAAGCACTTCACGACTATGATCTACTTTAGCCGGGGTTGTGTGTTTGGGCAAACTAGCGCGCAAACTAGAGTGTGAGAGCTCATAACGCACATTGTAAGCTAAGATGCGTTTTTGATCTTTATCTAGTTGGATCGTATCTTTTAGATCACAAACGCGGCATTCAGACCCGTCAGCATTTTCTATCACCACTTTCCATTCATGCTTGCACTCATTATAATCATAGCCCTCTTGAAACATATGCCTTTTAGCCTGTTCGCGCATTTGTTCTTGAATCTTTTCAACTTCAGATTTACTCAAATCTGTAATGTCGCGCTCAAAAGTTTGGGCTACATCTGAAAAACTAATTCCATAAGCAGAGAATACCGCAGCCAGTTTAGGCACAATCACGCGTTTAATGCCCGCTTTTTTAGCCGCTAAACACGCACTCATAGGTCCTCCACCTCCAAAGGCAGCTAATACGGTGTCTTTTTGCACATGTTTTTTTTAAGCACGCCGCTAGCTGTTCTGCGTAGGCTTGCTCTAGGGCAAATAAAGCCTTTTATAAGCTCATGCCCAAAGGTTTAGCGATTTTTTCGGTAATGGTAGAAATCGCGCGTTCTTTATCTAATCTTTGTTGTCCGTTTAAATAAATATCTGGATCAATCACACCTAAGGCTACATTGACATCAGTTATAGTCGCCTCTGTACCCCCAAAACCAAAGCAAGCAGGTCCAGGGGCTGCCCCTACGCTATCAGGCCCTACTGTGATAGCGCCCTTATTATTGACGCGTAAAATAGAGCCCCCGCCCACACCAAAGGACTTTACATCGCTAAGTTCAAAAGAAATTTGAATGCCTTCTACAGACCCGCGCCGCTCTGTTTTAATTTTATGAGCCTCTACCTCGCCTACATCTGAAGTAGTTCCCCCCACATCTACCATTAAGACATGTTCAAAACCATAGGCTTTAGCTAGGGCTTTTGTACCCTCAATGCCTCCCCTGGGGCCAGAAGAATAGGTTTTTAAAGCCACAGATTTAGCCACCCGCGAAGAGGCCCCGTCATTGCGATAAATTAACAGGGGATTTTTAACTTTATGAGCTTTGAGGCGGTGCTCAGCGGAGTATAAAAAGCGCTCCATAGTTGGGTGTAAAAAGCTATTTAAAATGGCTGACCAAATGCGCCTAACGCGGCTGGTATCGTTGGTAAATTCCCAAGAAAATAGCACGGGCACAGACCCTAATAAATGTCTAGGAAACTGCAATAAAAACACATGTTTAAAGGCTTTTTCTGTGTCTTTATCCTTGATAGCCACCACTAAGCGCTCCGCTCCTTTGTTTGTGAGGGTATTCACCGCAGCCACTAGCTCGCTTTCAATTTTATTAGAATCGCGGATATGCTGTAAAACCACTACACGAGTACCTACAAGACTATCAAACAAATCTTGTTGGTGGGGGGTTTTGGTAAGATTGCCTGAGAGATGTGTATCATCTGTGATTAGGCCTAGTTTTGGCCCTTTTCTTTCCACTAGAGCGTTAGTGCCTTGTGTAGAAGAGTAGCGGATAAGCTCGGTACTGTGCAATAATTTAGTAAAACCACCTTCGCCATAAATTTCTTCACTTGCCTTAGTAATGCCCTTAAAAAAACATTCTGATAAATCTACCGGTGTGGTTAGAGTTTTTGTAAAGCGCACCTCTGAACCACTCACCACGCAAATATCAGTCAGCGTCCCGCCATTATCTAAATTGACTAAATACTTCAATGTAACTCCTTATGTTAAGATTTTTAAAATGCGATGATTTGGCTAATACCTCCTTATGGCAAGGGTACATTTCCCACGCCCTGTGCCAATTCTAAAGTGATAAACTTCCCATCTTTAATTTCAAACACCCCCAAATTGGTGATGACTTTTGAGACGCATTTAGGACCTGTTAAAGGGAGTGTGCATTGCTTGACTAACTTCAAATTGCCTTTTTTATCTGTGTGTTGCATGATCACAATCACTTTTTTAGCACTCGCAACCAAATCCATTGCTCCTCCCATGCCCTTAACCAATTTACCCGGTATCATCCAGCTAGCCAAATCCCCCTGAGTAGAAACCTCCATAGCTCCTAAAATAGTTAAATCAATGTGCCCTCCTCTAATCATTGCAAAACTCTCTGCTGAGCTAAAGTAGCTTGCCCCAACACTCTCTGTAATGGTCTGTTTGCCCGCATTGATCAAATCTGCATCGGCTTGTTCTCTTGTAGGAAAAGGCCCCATGCCTAGCATTCCATTTTCACTTTGCAACATCACGCTAATATCTTTAGGAATGAAGTCTGCGACTAAAGTGGGGATACCAATGCCTAAATTGATAGAATACCCGTCCTTAATATCCTCCACTGCCTTTTGTGCCATCTGCTCACGGCTCCAACCTATGTTACTGTGATCCACTTATTCTCCCTTTTTAAGCGTCAATTGTTCAATGCGCTTTTCAAAAATACCCTTGAAAATGCGATCCACATACACCCCAGACACATGGATAAAGTTAGGATCAAGTTCTCCTACCTCAACCACTTCCTCCACTTCTACAACGGTTATTTTAGCTGCCTTAGCCATCATAGGATTAAAATTCATCGCTGTTTTATTAAAGATCAAATTCCCATACACATCTGCCTTTTTAGCCTTGATAAAAGCAAAGTCTGCCTTGAGTACTCTTTCTAAGATGTAGGTACGCCCCTCAAACTCCTTATGTTCCTTGCCCTCTGCAACAAGAGTTCCCACTCCCGTAGGCGTATAAAAACCCGGGATACCAGCCCCACCCGCGCGGATGCGCTCGGCTAAAGTGCCCTGTGGGTTAAATTCTACCTCCATTTCTCCATCTAAAAATTGCCGCTCAAAGATAGCATTCTCACCCACATAACTAGCAATCATCTTTTTGACCTGCTTGTTTTTTAGGAGTAATCCTAATCCAAAATCATCTACCCCTGCGTTATTAGAAATGCATGTAGTGTCCTTGATCCCTGTTTGACTCAAAGCTAAAATGGAATTTTCTGGAATGCCACACAGCCCAAACCCTCCAAACATAATCGTCATGCCATCTTTTACCCCGGCAACTGCCTCCTCAATACTGCTCACTACCTTATTCATGCGCTTCCCTTGATTTAAAGTCGTTGTACAAGCATAGCAACCGCTTCGCCCCCGCCTATACATAGGCATGCCAACCCCAAATGCTTATCATGTCTGTGCAATGCGTGTACTAAAGTGGTGAGTAGCCGTGCCCCGCTAGCTCCAAGGGGGTGTCCTAAAGCAATCGCCCCACCATGCACATTAACCTGTTCATCTTTTAATCCCAACTCTCTTTGGGTCAAAATCCCTACCACAGCAAAAGCCTCGCTAATTTCATACAAATCAATATCGCTAGGTTTCTTATGATTTTTTTTCTAAAAGATTTTTGATAGCTGGAGCTGGAGCAACGGGGAAGAGATGAGGATCGTGGCTAAAAGAATTGTAGTCTATGATTTTTGCTAGGGCTTACTAGAAGTGTCTTTTTCTAGCTCCTTGCTTGCCAATATAAGCATGTGCCCCATCGCTAATCTTGCTAGCATTAAAGGCGGTAATTGTCCCCCTCTTTCTCAAAGGCTGGTTTGAGTTTTAAAGCTTTTTCAAAATCTGCTCTACCCGGCTCCTCATCTACGCTAACTAGCACCTCCCTCTTTTTAGTTTTAACAGAAATGGGCACCATTTCAGCGTTAAAGGCGTTATTCTCTATGGCTTTAAGGGCTTTTACATAGCTTTGTTTAGCAAAGGCATCTTGTTCTGCGCGGTTTAGTTGGTGATTTTTAGCACAGCCTTCAGCAAAATTACCCATAAAGACATCTTGATAGGCATCTACAAGACCGTCTTAAATAGGCTATCCTCTAATTTAGTATCCCCAATTTAAACCCACTCCTACTACCCATTAACAAATGCGGGGCTAAACTCATGTTTTCCATTCCCCCCACTAAAGCCGCCCGTGATCGCCCCAGAGTAATGCTATCAGCCCCTAGCATCACCGATCGCAAACCCGATCCACAAACCTCATTGACTAACATGCACGCTACAGATTTAGGCAAATTCGCATGCAAGGCCACCTGTCTAGCTGGGGCTTGTTTGAGTCCAGCACTAATGACATTGCCTACAATGCAAGTATCTACTAAACTACCATTAAACCCACTTTCCTTAAGTGCCTCTTTAGCAACTAAACTTGCTAGAGTGGTGGCAGGTATGCTAGATAGAGTGCCCCCTAGTGATCCAATGGGTGAACGCTTGGCGCCATAAATATAAACCTCTTGCATGTCTGCCTTTCTATATCAAAGTGTAATATTATAGTATAGAGAGGTAACAAAGTTTGGTTAATGATAAAAAGTATAGGCTATTTTCTAATAGATTTTAGCGGTACTTGTTAACAGCAGCATGGCAGGCTTGCATTAGCGCTCCTCTCACCCCTCTATCTTCTAGCACGCTTAGACCCTCAATACTTGCCCCTCCGGGAGTACAAATAGCGGTGGTGATGTCTTGGGGGCTTTGTGTGGTTAGTAAAGAGGCAAAGCCTTCAAAACTTCTCTGTACAAGTCTAAATGCCTGTTTATAAGAAAGCCCTTCTCTAACTCCTGCATCAATAAGACCTTGGGCTACTAGACTTAAAAAAGCTAAAGAACTCCCATTAGTCGCCATAGAAGCATCAATGAGGTGTTCTTTATCTACGCTAACAACTGAGCCAAAACATTCTAAAAGGGTTACTAGGTGTGGGGTTTGTGGGGTGTTAGCAGGTTCTAAGTACATGGTTGTTGCAGATAAACCCATAGAAGCGGCAATATTGGGCATAAAGCGCACAAACACATTAGCAGTAAGATGTTGTTTAAGTGTTGCAATGCTAACACCGGCTAAGGCGCTTAAAACAGCATTGGCTACACCGGTATAGGTGAACTGGTTAAAAGCATAAGGTTTAAGGGTTAAAAAAACCACCATATCATCTACACAAATGGTATTACAGGCTTTGAGTTTGATAAAATCTAAACCTTCTTGTTTTAAAAAGAGTTCAATGTTAGCGGGGTTTCTACCGGCTATTATGATGTTTTGTTGCGGGTTTAAGAAAGCGCGCATGCCTTTTAAAATCGCTTGAGTCATGTGGCCATAACCAATAAAGAGTAAATTATTCATGGACGGGTTGCTTTTCTTGGTAGAAGTTAGAAATTTTTTCAGAAATTTGATACCGGGGGTATTTGGTGCTATCTAAAATGACTTGAGCCATGAGTTGGTGATCAAAATTAAAGACTAAAGGCGCTAAGAAATTAATGGTAGATTCTTTAAGGGGGGTTTTAATGACCATGATATTAGCGATCAAAATATTTTTAGCTTTATCTAAATTAAGTAGAAGTTGCAAGGCTAGGGGGATTTCAAATTCATAAGCGCGCAGGGCAAAGGGATTAACTAAAGTAAAAGTTGGCGTGGGTGCATCTGTATTACGCAAGCGCATGAAAATTTCATCAATTTTTTCTAAGTCCATTGTATGAACATGTTCAAAACCCAAAATAGGGGATTTTACACTAAAATGCATCCCAGTCCTTGAAATAATTTATGCGCTTGGTTTATTAAGGATTTTACTACAATCCACACCGAAAAATCAATTAGTAACCTATGGGATTTTTGGTATAATGGTGGTTTCTAAGCAGATTAAGGAATGAAATGCGTATATTTTGGTGTTCACTGGCTTTTACAATCCTATTTTTAGGGTGTGCTAAAAAGGCTAAAGAATCCATCTATAACCGCCCGGCAATCTTTTGGTATCAGGGTATTTTGCGTGAAATTTTATTCTTAAACTTAGAAACAGCGGATAATTACTACTCGTCTTTACAAAGCGAGCATATTAATTCGCCCCTAGTGCCAGATGCCATGATTGCCTTAGGGCAAGCCCATTTGAAAAAGAAAGAGTTTGTATTGGCTGAGTACTATTTTGATGAATACATCAAGAGATTTGGCAACCAAAGTAATATTGATTATCTGAAGTTTTTAAAGTTGCAGGCGCGCTACTATGCCTTTAAAAACCACAGCAAAGATCAAGAATTCATGTCTAATACACTTGGTATGTTAAATGACTTTGTGGATAAATACCCCCATAGCCGTTTTCTTAACCAGGTAGAATACATGCAAGTTAAGTTTATTTTAGGGCAAAATGAGCTTAACCGCGCAATTGCTAATGTGTATCGCAAGCGCCACCAAAAAGAAGGAGTCAAGCGTTATATGGAACGCGTAGATGAGGTTTTAGAAAAAGAAACACATCCCAAGAAATCTTACATGCCTTGGTATGTGGCAATATTTAACTGGTAAGGGTGAAAATGACAGATAAGTTTCCCAGCGTTGTACCTGTGATCATTGAAGAGGATACTTTCATGTATCCTTTCATGATTGCACCTATTTTTATCCATAGTGAAGCTAATATTAAAGCAGCTAATAAAGCGACTCAAGAAAAAAACGATCTTGTCTTTGTAAGTTGTGTGAAAGCTAATCACGATGGCTTAGATCAAAATAAGTTTTATGATGTGGGGGTGATTGGCTCGATTGTGCGTAAAGTGGTTTTACCAGATAATCGCATGAAAATTTTGTTTCAAGGGATTTGTAAAGGAAAAGTGTTAGCCATTGAGTCTCAAGACCCTTTAGAGGCAATGGTAGATGTGATCACTTATAAAGAATACGACACCGATAAAATTAACGCAATGGTTGATATTTTAAAAGAAAAAGTGGCTAATCTAGCTAATATCAGCCAGTTTTTTCCACCAGATTTACTCAAGGCCATTGATGATAATAGCGATCCAAACCGCATTGTGGATTTAGTAGCCTCTGCCTTGCGGCTAAAACGCGATCAATCCTATGCCCTTTTTGCCAACGATGATACAGAGTGGCGTTTGTTAAATCTCATTGATTTAGTGATGGAGGAGATTAAAACCCAAAAATTACAAAAAGAGATTAAAAGCAAGGTGCATAGCAAAATGGAGCAGGTTAATAAGGAGTATTTTCTTAAAGAACAGCTCAAACAAATCCAAAAAGAATTGGGCATTGATAAGCAACGCGATGAGGAAATCCAAGAGTACACCCAAAAGCTCAACGCTATTGAACCTTTTATCACTAAAGAAATACACAAGGAAATTAAAAAACAAATTGAACGACTCAGCCGTATCCACCAAGACAGTTCAGATGTAGGGATTTTGCAAAATTACATTGAATGGGTACTGGATATTCCCTTTGGGCAATATAGCCAAAAAAAGCTCTCTATTAAGGAGGTAGAAAAACAACTCAATATTGATCACTATAGCTTAGAAAAACCCAAAGAGCGCATCGTGGAATACTTTGCCACAATGGAATTATTGCGCTTAAGAAAACAGGAAAATAAAGATATTAAGGGTACGATTTTATGTTTTTATGGCCCCCCTGGTGTGGGTAAAACAAGCTTAGCTAATTCCATTGCGAAGGCCATTGGTCGCCCACTTGTGCGCATTGCCTTAGGAGGGTTAGAAGATGTTAATGAGTTAAGAGGGCACCGGCGTACTTATTTGGGTTCTATGCCCGGGCGTATTGTACAGGGTTTGATTGAAGCAAAAAGATGGATTGTGTGATGGTTTTAGATGAAATTGATAAGGTAGATAGAAGTATACGAGGCGATCCAGCTAGCGCGCTTTTAGAAATTT
Organism: Helicobacter suis HS1; assembly: GCF_026000295.1. Classification (NCBI taxonomy): domain Bacteria; kingdom Pseudomonadati; phylum Campylobacterota; class Epsilonproteobacteria; order Campylobacterales; family Helicobacteraceae; genus Helicobacter; species Helicobacter suis. The sequence goes on from NZ_AP026769.1 coordinate 1,397,924, forward strand.
TAGATCCAGAACAAAACACCAACTTTAGAGATTATTACACGAATTTTAATGTAGATCTCTCTAAAGTTATTTTTATCGCTACGGCTAATGATATTGCTACTATCCCCGCTCCGCTGCGCGATCGCTTAGAATTTATCAGTGTCTCTAGCTACACACCACAGGAAAAAGAACAAATTGCGGCTAACTACCTCATTCCTCAAGAGCTTAAAAAACATGCGCTTAAACCAACTGAGGTGGTGTTTAAACCGGAGGCTATCAAGCTTTTGATTGAAAAATACACCCGCGAGGCTGGGGTAAGAGGTTTGCGGCGCACGATTGCTACAATCATGCGTAAATGTGCTAAAAAGATTTTACACACCAAACAAGAAGATGAAAAGAAAAGAAGCAGAAAAATTACAATCACGGAGGAAAATATCCCTGAATTCCTAGACAAAATTGTTTTTGAAATCGATCCGATAGATAAAGAGGACGCGATAGGAATTGTCAATGGTTTAGCATGGACAAGTGTAGGCGGAGATGTGCTAAAGATTGAAGCGATTAAAATCAAGGGCAAGGGTAATTTAAAACTAACAGGGAGTTTAGGCGAAGTGATGAAAGAATCGGCTTATATCGCGCATTCTGTGGTTAAGTTGCTTTTAGATGAGGAAGTGATCAACGCTAAGAAGAAAAAAGCTAAAGAGAGCAAGATTTATAATCTCTATGATATTCATTTGCATGTACCAGAGGGTGCAACCCCTAAAGATGGCCCTAGTGCGGGTATTACAATGGCTACTAGTATTGCTTCTATCTTGTGTGAAAAAAAGGTACGCTCAGATGTGGCAATGACAGGAGAATTAACTTTAAGCGGGCGGGTACTACCTATTGGTGGGCTTAAAGAAAAACTCATTGCTAGTTTTAAGGCTGGTATTAAAACTGCCTTGATTCCTGAGAAAAACTACAAAAGAGACCTTAAAGATATTCCACAAGAAGTCCAAGATCACATGGAAATTAAAGCGGTGCAGACAATTGAAGATGTTTTAAGCGTTGCTTTGATCAATCATTAATGCAAGTTGGTATTATCGGGCTAGGCTTAATGGGGGGATCGATGGGGCTGGCCTTGCAAGAGGTGCGCGCACAACTAGGTATCAAGCGCATTTTAGGCTATGATAATAATCCCTTACATGCACAAATGGCGCTTAATCTCGGGCTAGTAGAGGAGTGTGTGGACTTAGTAAGCATAAGAGCATGCCAAGTACTCTTTTTGGCCATTCCTTTAGATGGGATTATTCAAAGCTTGCAACAATTAGAAATTAGTCAAGAAACAACTGTAATTGAGCTAGGCGGGGCTAAGATGCAAATTATTAAATCTATTCCGCCTAAAATCCGCTCACAGGTTATCACTAGCCACCCTATGTGTGGAACGGAGTTTTATGGCCCCAAAGCCGCATTAAAAGGGTTATACCGCCATAAAATTGTCATCTTAGTAGATTGTGAGCAAAATGAAGCCAAACACTTAGAACGGGCTAAGGATATTTTTAGCGCCATTGGCATGCAAATGGTAGAAATGGATGCGCAATCTCATGATAGCCATATTTCTTTTGTAAGCCACTTACCCCATGTAATTAGTTATGCGCTTGCTAATGTTGTACTCTCTCAAAAAAGCCCACAGACTATTTTATCTTTAGCTGCAGGCGGATTTAAAGACATGAGTAGGCTTTCTAAAAGTTCGCCTATCATGTGGAAAAGCGTATTTAAACAAAACCAACAGCATATTTTAGAGGCTATGGAGATTTTTATTAAAGAGATCAACCACGCTAAATCTATGTTAGAGAAACAAGATTATGAGGCCATGCAAGAGTGGATGGCATGTGCTAACAAATTACAAGAATTCATGTAGGAGTTATTATGGAAGCCCAGTTAATGAAACTAGCCATTGAAACCTACAAAATTACCTTGATGACTTCTTTACCCGTCTTGCTAGTAGGCCTAGTGGTGGGGCTACTTGTAAGCATTTTTCAAGCCACTACCCAAATTAATGAAATGACTCTTTCTTTTGTGCCTAAGATTTTAGCCGTGATTGCCGTGATTATTTTAACAATGCCTTGGATGTTAAACATGCTCTTAGACTACACCTCCACCTAAGCGTTTTTCAATTTTTTTGACCTTGAAGTTAAAAAATACATGGTTTTGAGGCTTAATTTGCATGGCCTCTTCAACAAAACTTTGGAAAGGTTAAAGTGAGGGTGATTAAGCAATGTGGGGATTATGCGGGCTTATTCATCATAGGTTTAGCCAATAACCTTTTAGTCTCTTCTAGCGCTAAAAATTTGGCTATGTTAGATACTTGTTTTGATTACATTGTAGATTGTGGTTAAATTTCTTGAAATTCTTCATACCGCTTAGCAATAAAGGCACATTCTTTATCGCCCACTCCAATAGCCATCTTTTGCATTTCAAAAATTACCTTGTTTTGTAACTCTTTATTGAGTGCATAATGGCGCACTTTATAAGCGGCTAGTTTGACCTTGCGCGCCTTTTGTGCTGTGTAGTAATGGCAAATGGTTAGTGGTAGAGGATTTACATCTAACTTACCGTTCTAGCCAGATTGTAGGTGTTATTTTTAAAGTGCGCCTGAAAAAGATCCCGGGGTTTCGTATAGAAGTGCTTAAAGCATGCATGATCATGCGTAAAAACCACCCTAAAAAGCCTAGTTTTGGGAGTTGTTTTAAAAATCCACCCGGAGATTTTGCGGGGCGGTTACTAGAAATGACCGGGTTAAGAGGTTTTAATTTAGAGCATGTGGGTTTTGCAAGCACCCATGCTAACTTTTTAATTAATCTAGGGGGCGCTCACTTTGAGGAAGCGATAAAACTCATTGCCTTAGCCAAAGAGCGCGTTTTAAACGCCTTTGGCATCATCTTAGAAGAAGAAGTGTGTATAGTGGGGCTTTAAAATTCCTCTAATTAAGTGTCTCTAATTCTTCAGGCGATAAATCTTGATAAAAACGCTCCAAATGAAAATCAACGCCTAAATATTTCGTAATTTCTTGAGAGTCCACTAATGCATTTTCTAAACAACTAGTTGCGCCCGGGGAGGGAGTCATGTTAAAAGTAATGCCCTGATGAGTCATTACCTTTTTTTCACCTAATTCTAATTTTTTCTTGGTGCGATCCAACACCTGAGGGCGTACTTCACCAAATCCATGCGCATAATGTAAATCGCTTAAAGACAAAGAAGGAATGATCTTGCGCGCATCGTGTAAGAATTTGCGTTTACCAACATAAGGGATTTCAAAAACCATGTTTTTAAACACATAATTTCTAATATCTTTTTCAGAAAAAAGATCAAAGACAATACCTAAAACATCTTTATTACAATCCATTTTGAAAAGTTCCCAACTAATTCCCCCTAAAAGGCATTTATTGCGCTCTAACTTGGGCATGGCTAAAGCAGTGGGTCCAATGCGGGTTTTTCCTTTAATCACCACATCTGGATCGCCATGCAAAGCAGCAAAGGGGAGTTTAGGGTTTTGCACGGTATAAACCTTACCGCGTAGTAAATCAGGGACAAAGTAAAAACTCCCCGCCACAGGTAAACAACCCAAATCCAGACCATAACCCATAGACTGGGCTAGGGGCAAAGAGTAAGAACCGGCATTGACGAGTACAAACTTAGCATAGATTTCATCAGATTCATGGGAGATAAGCGCCCAATCGCCTAAGCGTTTTTCAATTTTTTTGACCTTGAAGTTAAAAAATACATGGTTTTGAGGCTTAATTTGCATGGCCTCTTCAACAAAACTTTGGCTTAAAAGAGCAAAATTCATCGCACACCAATCTTTTTCAAACCCACTTCCCACCACATTTTCGGGGCGATCTAGACCGTGATCTTCAACAATCACATTAGGTTCAATTTCCTTTACATTAGCCTTATCAAAAAAAGTTAGTCCGGGATAAATTTCTTGAAATTCTTCATACCGCTTAGCAATAAAGGCACATTCTTTATCGCCCACTCCAATAGCCATCTTTTGCATTTCAAAAATTACCTTGTTTTGTAACTCTTTATTGAGTGCATAATGGCGCACTTTATAAGCGGCTAGTTTGACCTTGCGCGCCTTTTGTGCTGTGTAGTTGGTTTCAATAGAGCCATCATGGATAGTTTGTGAATTGGCTTTAGCATTAGAGCTAACTTTAGCCAACGCCCCATTTCTTTCTACAATCGCAATTCTTTTAAGATCGGTGTATTGACTTAACACCCAAAAGGCTGCACACCCAGAAACACCACCCCCCACAATCACCACATCAAACTCATTATTCATCGCTTTCCCTTTTACGCAGAATGGCGGATTTTAGCATGTTTTATACCCAAACAATTTAACCATTAAAGACTTTGGGGTGTATCGGGTAAATTAATGGCATAGTTATATAAATCTGACATGCCTCGTATGCGATCAATGAGTAAATTTGAATGGGCTAATAACCCTTGGTGTTCTTTACCTAGTTTAAGGGTTGTGATCACCGCTTTACCAATATTATAAGTGTGTTTTTTAGATAGCCTAGAAACAGAGATAGCCCACACATTATGCGCAACAATGGCTCTTCTGTGGCGTACGCCTAAATAAAGCATAATATGCCCCTTGAGCCAAAGGATAGTAGCAAAGGGGGTAGCATGTTTGATAATGTAGGCTTCTTTATTCCTTGCTTTCATATGGCTTAAATCCACCATGTTATTTGCATAACGCACCTGAGCAAGGGAATTTCTGGGTAGTAAAATACCAAAATTAGCAAAACTATCTCTAGTAAAGGCTGAACAATCGCGGTTTTGATTGGCTCCCCCCCAGCCATATTTTTGGCCTAGCATGGTATCAATCACAGCTGCCATTACTCTAGTATTAAGAGGTCTGGGGAAAGTTGTGAATTTTTTAGAGTCCATGTAAGTGGGGACAAGTTTAACAAATCCATTTGTATCTTTAGCGTAGGTATAAACCTGTGTAAGCATATGGGGTACTTGGGCAAAAATTTCGCCCATGTGTGCATAGCTTACAAAATGCCCATAAGAATCGTGTAAGGGGATCTTATCTTGGGTGGGAGTGAGGTAGTTTTTAAAGTTTAAAATTTCTTTAATTGTATCAGGGGCAATGCGGGCTAGATTTTCTACTTTGACCCACCCATAAACAAAACTACTTTGGATATGCGCGTAGGTTTTAGTGGTATTGTAATGGGTGATAAGCACCGGTGTACCCGCAAAGATCATGGAATTTTGCCAGCGATCAAAGGGATAATCATCTTTGCTACGGTAATAAGCCATATCTGTAGGCACAGCGCGTACAGAGCTATCAGTAACTACAATGGCCTTAATTGCAACACTAGGATAATGGGCAGTATCCATACTCTTAAAAAGATCTTGCAGGGTTTTTAGATCATAAGGTTCTCCCCCCTCTTTATATCCTATTGTATTCAAAGTATCTTGCATCCAAAAAACTTCTTTTTGATCTTGCATTATGGCCATATCCACCCAAGGGGAATACCATTGTTTTAGATAAAGAGTTTTAAGTTTTTTTCTAGATGGAGAGGGTAGGCTGTGTTTGGGTAAATAATAAGTGGCCTTTTGGGGGAGTTTAAGAAGATCAAGCAGGGGCTTTTCTTTGGCAGACACGCCAACACATAACGCTAAAACAAGAAGGATTATTCTAAGCATGGTAGTTAGAAAGCAAGGTTTTTACGCCCAGATCAATCATTTTATAGACCTCTTCTAAATCTTTCTCTTGAGTGAAAGTGTAGGGGTCTGGAATATCCACACCACCTAATCCAAAATCCCCCAGTTTATAGACATGTAAATGAGAGATATGGAGATCACTTAGGGCTTTAATATTACTAGCATCCATTGCAATGATCCAATCATAAGAATTAGCTAGACTTTGCGTGATAGGCTTGCTTTTAAAGTGAGCGATGTTGATTCCGTGTTTTTGAGCGAGCTTGATAATGGGTGGGTGGGGTGGTTGACCCTGATGAAAAGAAGAGATACCCGCAGCATCTACTCTTAAATTTAAACCCTTAGCCCTGATGATGCATTCAGCAATACCCAGAGCCAACATGGAGCGGCAAATATTGCCCAAGCACAAAAATAAAAGACTCTGGGGCGGGGTTGTCATCAGATACGCAAATAACTTCTAAGCAAACGGCCATACTGAGGACTGCGCAATTTCTTAATCGCGCTGCTTTCAATTTGGCGCACCCGCTCTCTGGTTACATTGAGCTCTTTACCAATTTCTTCTAAAGTGCGATCGCTCTCATCTTCTAACAGACCAAAGCGCATGCGAATCACTGATTTTTCGCGCTCATTGAGCTGATCAAGCACGCCATCAATTTGGGCTTTCAAGTCTTCGCGCATGATGTGCTCCATAGAACCAACCACATTTTTATCCTCCACAAAATCCCCAAACTTGCCATCATCGTCATTACCCACTGGCGATTCTAAACTAATGGGCTCTTTAGTGATTTTAATCACATTTCTCACTTTATCCAGAGGCAAACCCACCTCCTTAGCCACTAAATCCAAATCTGGCTCTTTGCCATTTTCTTGCATGTATTTGCGCATGACTTTATTAATGCGGTTAATGGTGTCTATCATATGGATAGGAATGCGGATTGTGCGGGCTTGATCGGCAATCGCGCGGCTAATAGCCTGCTTGATCCACCAAGTGGCATAAGTAGAAAACTTGTAGTTTTTCTCATGCTCAAACTTATCTACGGCCTTCATCAGGCCAATATTGCCCTCTTGAATGAGATCTAAAAAGGGTAGCCCGCGTGAAGTGTAGCGTTTAGCAATGCTCACCACCAAGCGCAAATTAGAGCGCGCCATTTTATTTTTAGCCCTGTCTGAAATCAATTTGCCCCGTTTGATTTGGCTTAAAATTTCTTTTAATTTACTAGGTTCTAAATTAAACCCGTCCTTACTAGCTTCTTTAGTTTGGAAAAGCTTTTTAATCTCCATATAAACACCAATCATGGTTGCCTCTGGCATCATCGCAATGATTTCCTCACGGCTCATTGTGGTGATATTTTTGAGGATATTTTTATGGTTTTCAATCAAGCTTTCATTGAATAAAGAGAGTTTATATTCTAGCCGTTTTAATTCCTTTTCAAAACCATCATCGCTTTTAAGCGAGGTTTCCATAGCCTTAACTAGCTCATTGATAAGCTTGCTAGTGGGCCCTAAATCGTAGAGCTTTTCTTTAAGAACGCGGCATTTATAAGCTAGAGTTAAGGCGTGTAAAAGTGGATCTTCTTGTTCCTCTACGGGTGTGTTTAAAAGTTTAAGCCATTCTTTTTTAGCCTTGTTTAAAGCTTTAAAACTTTCAAGCACTTCCTCCACCCGCTTTTTATCTTTATCAGAGGAATTTCTTTTAATCTCTGGTGTGTCCTCTTCCTCACTATCCTCTATTTCAACATCTTCATCTTTTTTAGCCATGCTCCCTTCATTATCAAAATTTCTAAACAGCTCTTTTACGCGCCTTTCGCGGTTGATTAAAGCCTCTTTGTAGTTGTAGATAAAATCAATCAAATAGGGCACAGAACAAATGGCATCTAAAATAATATTTTCGCCTAGCTTAATTTGCTTGCTTAAATACACCTCCTCCTCTTTGCTTAGAAGTGGGATTTCACCCATTTCGCGCAAATACATGCGCACAGGGCTATCACTTCTTGACCACTCCGGTAGTTCCTTTTCTTTGATAAAATCTAAGTTTTCCTCTATATCGTATTCTAAGACTTTAGATTTCTTGCGCGAATTTTTATGCTCAAGGGAGGATAAGGAAGTGTGGGCGTACTCAGAGGAGTGGACAAGGGTTTTATGATACTTAGCCACTAGTTCCTTAATTTTTTTGAGCTGAGATGTGGTGGGGATTTTTTGGATCACATCAATAATGCGCTCATAAGAGACGGTAGGATGGGGTTCTTGGAAAAGTTTTTCTAATTTTTCTTGGGGAAAATTCTGCTTAGTAGAGATGCTATTTTTGGTTGCTTTATTAGGGTTTTTGTTTTCCATTTTGGGTATCCTTGAGTTGTGTTTACCAAGTTCCTAGTAGGAACCAACTTTGCCTAGAGAGAAAAGCTTATTTTATTAAAATCTAACTTATAAAAGAATTAAAGATATAAAAGAGTGGTGTGCTATAATGGAGGCGTTTATTAAGTGAGGTGTGTATGTTTGGGATGGGATTTTTTGAGTTAGTGGTGATCGTGGTGGTGGCCATTATTTTTTTAGGGCCTGAAAAATTTCCTCAAGCTATGCTAGACATGGCTAGGTTTTTTAGAGCGGTTAAAAAAGCCCTCAATGAAGCCAAAGAAACCCTAGATAAAGAAATTCACATTGAAGAACTCAAACAAGAATCACTGGAGTATAAAAAGCGCTTTGAGGAAAGCGCTAAACCTCTTATCAATCTCAAGCAAGAACTAGAGGAGGTGCAAGAACTCAAAGAAGTTCAGGATTTTAAAAGCACCCTCACAAGCATTGCTACACAAAATCCATTAGACTCCTTATCTCAAGAAGTAGAGGTAGATGAAAAACCTAAAGTTAGTCTGGAAAAACCCCCTGTAAGTAAGTCCCATGCTTGAGGATCTCAAACCCCACCTAGAGGACCTGCGTAAGCGTTTATTGATCTCTATTGTTGTATTAATTGTGGCATTTGCTCTATGTTTTCATTTTTGGCAAATCATTTTTGAATGGATCAAAACTTCTTATCAAGGTAAATTAATCCAAATCTCACCCATTGAGGGCATTATGGTGGCTATCAAGGTGAGTTTTTTTGCGGCTTTAACGGTGTCTATGCCTGTTATCTTTTGGCAAATGTGGCTTTTTATAGCTCCCGGGCTTTATAAGAATGAAAAAAAGATGGTGTTGCCTTTTGTATTTTTTGGGAGCGTGATGTTTGTCGCTGGGGCGTGTTTTTCTTATTATGTGGTTTTTCCCTTTGTTATCCACTACCTAGCCACCTTTGGAAGTGCCATGTTTGAGGCCAATATTTCAGCTTCTAGTTATGTCAGTTTTTTTATGCAACTGATTTTAGGCTTTGGTATTGCGTTTGAATTGCCCGTATTAGTCTTTTTTCTAGCCAAAATAGGTTTGATCACCGATGAAAGCCTTAAGGGGTTTTTTAAATACGCCATTGTGCTTATCTTTACTATAGCTGCCATTATCACGCCCCCAGATGTGATGAGCCAAATTTTAATGGCTTTGCCTCTTATGGGCCTTTATGGTCTTTCTATTTTGATCGCCAAATGGGTTAATCCTGCCTCCAAAGAAGAAGAAAATGAGCATTCCTAAAGAGTTTCTACGCGCTAGTTATACCTATCATTTGCCAAAGCACCTTATCGCCTCACACCCGATTAAACCCAAAGAGGAGGCAAAGCTTATGATCTATGAGCGCGCTAGAAATCGCCTCACCCATACCACCTTTGCTCATATCTTTGAATTTTTCCCTAAAAATGCGTTGATTGTACTAAATGATACTAAAGTGATTAAGGCTAGATTATTTGGGCGCAAGAAGAGCGGTCATTTAGTAGAAATTTTAATCCACCACCCCAAAGATAACTTTTGTTTAGTACAAATCCGGGGCAAAGTGCATGTAGGCTTAATTTTGCAATTAGATCATGGATATTTTTGCCAAGTGCTAGAGGTACTTTCAAATGGCATGCGTTTGGTGGGCTTTTTCAAAGAATCCGGGCATTTTTTAGAGTGGGTAGAAGTTTTAGATATGCTAGAAATCTTAGGGCATATGCCCATTCCTCCTTATCTTAAACGCGCTGATGAAATTAAAGATTTACAAGATTACCAAAGCGTTTTTGCTAAAAATTTAGGGGCTATCGCTGCACCTACGGCGTCTTTACATTTTTCAGAAAGCACTAAGGCGTATTTACTCTCCCACTTTAAACACGCCTTTTTAACTTTGCATGTAGGCGCGGGCACTTTTTTAGGGGTGGAATGTGAGGATATTAGAGAGCATGGCATGCACTCTGAATTTGTAGACATTCCTTTAATCACACAACAAGCCCTAGATCATGCCCCTTGTATTTTGTGTATCGGTACAACTGCTTTAAGAGCAGTAGAACACTATAAAAGGGGTTTTAAAACGCCTCATTGTAATTTATTCTTGCACGCGGGCAATCCAGTTAAACATGTACAGGCTTTGTTAACTAATTTTCATCTCCCCCAATCTACCTTAATCATGCTAGTAGCCTCCATGTTAGGGCTAGATAAATGTTTAGAGCTCTATAAACAGGCCATTAAACACCACTACCGCTTTTATTCCTATGGCGATGGAATGTTGATCTTATGAATCCCACACTACAACGCTTTGCGACTTTGCTTTTAGAGTGGAATTGTATACACAACTTAAGCGGAGCTAAGAGTTTAGAGGACATAGAAGCACATATTAATGATAGCATTCAGGTTTTAGATTTTATTAAACCCTTTGATACATGTTTAGACATTGGTAGCGGTGCGGGTTTTCCAGCCCTACCCTTAAGTGTATTTTGCCCCCATGCGCGCTTTATTCTAGTAGAGCCCAATATCAAAAAAAGCGCCTTTTTATACCATGTAAAAAACACGCTTGCCCTAGACAATCTGCAGATTAAACGCACCCGGATTCAAACACTCAACCCTTTAGAAATTGAAAAAATGGATTTAATCACCTCTAGAGCCTTAATGCCTACTCAAGATTTACTAGCCTTAGGCATGCCTTTTTTAAAATCCGGTGGGTATTTTTTGTTTTATAAGGGTAGCCAGCTAGCTGGTGAGATCGCCTATAACCCGCATGAGTGCTTTGTATATGGCAAACGGGTTTATTTTTACCATAAAGGAGAGTCATGTTGAAATTCTTACTACTGCTTGCTATTATAGGCGGAATTTTTTGGATCTTGCGATCTAAAAAACCCAAAGAAAATAACTCCCAGCAAGTTGAAAATCTTTTAGAATGTGCTCACTGTAAAACCTATATTTCTAGCCGTGAGGCTTTATTTAGCAATGGGCGCGCGTATTGTAGCCAAAGTTGTTTGCAAAGAGGAATTTAATGTTAGTTTTTGGCCACCCCAAAATCCCATGCCCGCAGTTTGTACGAGTAAAACAAGTAGAACAAATAGCTAAGATTAGCGCTAAACACTGCATTTATTTTAAAGCCTCCGGTGCATATGCCTTTGATTTAGCAAATCACTGCACCAAACAGCAGGTAAAATATGCGGTGGGTATAGAAAATCTTAAAGAATTTGTGTGGATGATAAATTTCAAACCAGCCTATTTAGTGGTTTATAAGAAGCCGGAAAACTACCAAAACTTGGCAGATGACTATTTATTAGACGCGCGGATTTTATGGGTGATTGATCATGAGGAGCAGGTACTTGAGGCGCTTAAAATGAGAATAGATGGGGTGATCTTTAGCCAAATCTTATCATTTAACCCCATAGTTAGCCAAGATATGTTAGAGTAACCGCTTTTTGGAGAGATGTCCGAGCGGTTGAAGGAGCACGCCTGGAACGCGTGTAAGGTGCAAGCCTTCAAGGGTTCGAATCCCTTTCTCTCCGCCATTTTAACCTGTATCTTTCCCCTTTCTTGTTTATTGCATTGATAAGACTAAACTACAATAAATAATATTATCTTTGGTAACAAGAATACCAATATTCGTTAGTCAAAAAAGACTAGAATACGCCCCGTTGGTGGTTTACGCCGTCCAATAAATATTTTATACAGAGGAGTTTAGGATGAAACTAACACCCAAAGAGCTGGACAAGTTAATGCTCCACTATGCGGGCGAATTGGCCAAAAAACGCAAAGAAAAAGGCATTAAATTAAACTACACAGAAACAGTAGCGTTAATTAGTGCCTATGTAATGGAAGAAGCCCGCGCAGGTAAAAAAAGCGTGGCAGATTTGATGCAAGAAGGTAGGAATTTGCTTAAAGCAGATGATGTAATGCCCGGTGTTGCCCATATGATTCATGAAGTGGGCATTGAAGCAAATTTTCCTGATGGAACTAAACTTGTTACCATCCACACTCCCGTAGAAGCTGGAAGCGACAAACACCACCCCGGGGAAGTGATCTTGAAAAACGAAGACATCACTTTAAATGCTGGCAAAGAAGCTATCGAACTCAAAGTAAAAAACACAGGCGATCGCCCTGTACAAGTAGGCTCTCACTTCCATTTCTTTGAAGTTAACAAACTGTTAGACTTTGATCGCGAAAAAGCTTATGGCAAACGACTTGACATCGCCTCTGGTACAGCTGTGCGCTTTGAACCTGGCGAAGAAAAAACCGTGCATTTGATTGATGTAGGCGGCAATAAACGCATCTATGGCTTTAATGCTTTGGTAGATAGACAAGCCGATCACGATGGCAAAAAACTAGCTCTCAAACGCGCAAAAGCAAAACATTTTGGCACTGTTAATTGCGGTTGCGATCACGAAAATAAATAAGGAAAGGACAAGCGATGAAAAAAATCTCTAGGAAAGAATATGTTTCTATGTATGGCCCCACTACAGGCGATAAAGTCAGACTAGGCGATACAGATCTGATTTTAGAAGTAGAGCATGACTGCACCACTTATGGCGAAGAAATCAAATTTGGGGGCGGGAAAACTATCCGCGATGGGATGGGCCAAACCAATAGCCCCAGCAGCCATGAGTTAGATTTAGTGATTACTAACGCCCTAATTGTAGACTACACCGGGATTTACAAAGCCGACATTGGCATTAAAGATGGCAAGATCCATGGCATTGGTAAAGCCGGCAATAAAGACATTCAAGACGGCGTTTGCAACCGCCTTTGTGTAGGTCCTGCTACAGAAGCACTAGCTGGTGAAGGTTTAATTGTTACAGCTGGCGGGATTGATACCCACATTCACTTTATTTCTCCACAACAAATCCCCACCGCTTTTGCTAGCGGCATTACAACCATGCTTGGAGGCGGAACAGGCCCTGCTGATGGTACTAATGCGACAACTATCACTCCAGGCCGCTGGAATTTAAAAGAAATGCTCCGCGCCTCTGAAGAATACGCCATGAATTTAGGCTACATGGGTAAAGGTAATGTTTCTTATGAACCTTCTTTGGTTGAACAACTTGAAGCTGGGGCTATTGGCTTTAAAATCCATGAAGACTGGGGCAGCACACCTTCAGCTATCCACCATGCTCTTAAAATTGCTGATGAGTATGATGTACAAGTGGCTATCCACACCGATACTCTTAATGAAGCTGGCTGTGTAGAAGACACTTTAGAAGCCATTGCAGGGCGCACTATCCACACTTTCCACACAGAAGGCGCAGGCGGTGGGCACGCTCCAGATGTGATTAAAATGGCTGGAGCTTTTAATGTTTTACCAGCCTCTACTAACCCCACTATCCCCTTTACCAAAAACACCGAAGCCGAACATATGGATATGTTAATGGTTTGCCACCACTTGGATAAAAACATTAAAGAGGATGTGGAATTTGCTGACTCTAGGATTCGCCCCCAAACTATCGCCGCAGAAGACAAACTCCATGACATGGGGATTTTCTCCATTACAAGCTCTGACTCTCAAGCTATGGGGCGTGTGGGTGAAGTGATTACCCGCACTTGGCAAACTGCGGATAAAAACAAAAAAGAATTTGGTCGCTTGAAGGAAGAAACAGGCGATAATGACAATTTCCGCATCAAACGCTACATCTCCAAATACACCATTAACCCCGCTATCGCACATGGCATTTCTGAATATGTGGGTTCTGTAGAAGTGGGCAAATATGCAGATTTGGTGCTTTGGAGTCCTGCTTTCTTTGGCATTAAACCTAACATGATTATCAAAGGTGGTATGATTGCACTCTCTCAAATGGGTGATGCCAATGCTTCTATTCCTACTCCTCAACCCGTTTACTACCGCGAAATGTTTGGACACCATGGTAAAGCCAAATTTGATACCAATATTACTTTTGTGTCTCGAGTGGCTTATGAAAACGGCATTAAACATGAACTTGGCTTACAAAGAAAAGTATTGCCTGTGAAAAACTGCCGCAACATCACCAAAAAAGACCTCAAATTCAACGATGTAACCGCTCACATTGAGGTCAATCCTGAAACCTACAAAGTCAAAGTAGACGGGCAGGAAGTTACTTCTAAAGCTGCTGATAAAATTAGCTTAGCTCAACTCTACAACTTGTTCTAGTTTCTTGGTTCTTTAGTCCCCGTAGGAGGGGGGCTTTTGTGCCCGACTCTTGCGTTTAAATGGGGTTTAAAAGCCCTGTATTTTGTGCTAACTTAAAAGGGGTGGGGGGTTTACTTTCTTAGTTTATAATGGGAGTTACAGAGGATTCTTCCGTTTTAAACGGCAAAATCTCTAGTTTGTTCAAAGGATAGGAATGCTAGGACTTGTGTTATTGTATGTTGCGATCGTTTTGATCAGCAATGGTGTGTGCGGGCTTACTGGTGTGGATCCCAAAAGTAAAGCCGTCATGAACTACTTTGTAGGTGGGATCTCTATTGTTTGTAATATAGTGGCTATCGTTTACTCCACTTTCCACGCCGCTCCACTTGTAGCAGGACCAGAAGATATACAACAAGTATCACAGCACTTAATTAACTTCTATGGCCCTGCTACTGGCTTGTTATTCGGTGTTACTTACTTGTATGCAGCCATTAACAATACTTTTAATTTAGACTGGCGTCCTTATGGGTGGTACTGCTTGTTTGTAACCATCAATACGATTCCTGCTGCCATTCTATCCCACTATTCTGATGCGCTTGAAGCCCACCGCTTTTTAGGCATTACTGAGGGTGATTGGTGGGCCTTTATCTGGTTGGCTTGGGGTGTGCTCTGGTTAACTGGTTGGATTGAGGAAGTGGCTAAAATTAAATTAGGTAATTTTGTCCCTTGGCTTGCTATCATTGAGGGGATTATAACCGCTTGGCTTCCTGCTTGGCTTCTCTTTATCGAACACTGGGTGTAAGAAGGCTAGAGTTTGCTAGTAGAAACCATTTTAGGCAATATCCACAAGAGAGATTGCTCTAAAGAGCTGGATTTTGTGGATCTGGAGTGGTTTGATAGCCAAAAACGCATGGGGCGCTTTGCTTCAAGGGGAGGGGTGGAAGTGGTGATGAAACTTAGTAACCCTTCTAAAATGGGTTTGCGCGATGGGGATATTTTATTTGAAGACACCCATAATATCATCGCTATTAACATTCTCCCCACAGAGGTACTTTGCGCCTACGCTTCTAATACAGATGAAGTGGCTAGAATTTGCTATGAAGTAGGTAACCGCCACGCTTCTCTTTATTATGGGGATCAACCTTTGAGTTTTAAAACTCCATTTGAAAAGCCCATGCAGATATTATTTGAAAAATTGGGTGTTAGACATGGCATTTTAAAAAGCAAACTAGACGCCTCTAAACGCATTTCTGTAAGCGCTCCCCATGCAGATCCCTTAGATATTAAACCTATGAAGTTTATAGACAGCACAGATTTGCAAATTGTGATCAAAAAATAGGATAGCCATGCACGCGGATTTTTTATTGCTCCAGATCAATGATGCCATGTTTCCCATTGGCAGTTACACCCACTCTTTCGGGCTAGAAACCTATATCCAACAAAAAGAAGTTAAGGACAAGCAAAGCGCGCTTGCTTATTTACAGGCTAATCTCTCCACCCAATTTCTATACACCGAACTTTTAAGCCTCAAACTGGTTTATACGCATGCTAAAGAAGGGGGGCAGAGTACAGAACCCCATTTAGGGCATATTTTAGATATTGAGGAGCGCGTGTGTTTAGCCACACCTCCCTTAGAATTGCGCCAAGCCAATCAAAAACTAGGTAGCCGCTTTCTAAAAACTCTTTTGGTTTTAGATTTGCCCTTTAGCCCCTTTTTTAAAGCCTATGCGCAAGCCACCACAACCCCTACACATGCCACTAGTTACGGGGTTTTTTGCGCCTCTATGGGATTTGATTTAGAAGTTAGCTTAAAACATTATCTCTACGCCCAGAGTTCTAACATGGTGATTAATTGCGTTAAAACCATTCCCTTAGCCCAAAACGATGGCCAACGCATTTTACTTGCCTTGCAAGAGAGCTTTAAAGATATTTTAAATACTTTGCAATCTTTAAATATTTCACATCTATGCGCGGCGAGTGTTCTTAATGACATTAGAGCCATGCAGCATGAAGATTTATACTCCAGACTTTATATGTCTTAATCTTTACATTTCAAAGGAATAACATGGTTAAAATCGGCGTTTGTGGGCCTGTGGGCAGTGGAAAAACAGCTTTAATTGAGGCACTCACCCGCGCGATGAGTACAGATTATAGTATCGGGGTGGTTACTAATGATATTTACACCAAAGAGGATGCCGAATTTTTATGTAAAAATTCAGTGATGCCAAGAGAGCGCATTATCGGGGTAGAGACCGGAGGTTGCCCACACACCGCCATTAGAGAAGATGCTTCTATGAATTTAGAGGCGGTAGAGGAGTTGCATCATAAATTTCCGGATATTCAATTGATGTTTATTGAAAGCGGGGGGGATAATCTTTCTACCACCTTTAACCCAGAGCTAGCAGACTTTACAATCTTTGTTATTGATGTGGCTGAGGGGGATAAAATCCCAAGAAAAGGCGGGCCGGGCATTACGCGATCTGATCTACTCATCATTAATAAAATTGATCTAGCGCCCTATGTGGGGGCTGATTTGGGTGTGATGGATCGCGATTCTAAAAAAATGCGCGGAGAAAAACCCTTTTTATTCACCAATATCCGCAATAAAGAGGGCTTAGATCGCGTCATAGGCTGGATTAAAAAATACGCGCTTTTAGAAGATTAAAATGGAGCAAATAAGCAGTTATCCACAAGAATCAAAACTCTATCTGAAAACCAAGATAGGGCAGGCGGGTCGCTGTATCATTGAGGATAATTATTTCACCCCCCCCTTTAAGCTCATGCCCCCCTTTTATGAGGGAAATCGCGCAGAAATTATACTTATCGCGGTGAGTCCGGGAATGCTTAAGGGTGATGCGCATGATATTAAAATAGAGGTAGGCGCGCATTGCCAACTCAAGCTCTCTAGCCAAAGCTTTGAAAAAATCCAAGATACAGAAGATGGCTATGCAAGCCGTTATACCCAAATCCAAGTAAAGCCCCACGCTTTTTTAGATTTTTCTCCCCTGCCTCTTATTCCTTTCAAAAACGCGCATTTCCAAAACCACAGCTCTATTATCTTGCACCCTGACTCACAACTGCTTTATAGCGAAATCATCACTGCCGGGCGTATCGCCCATGGCGAAACTTTTGCCTTCAAGCGCCTACACTCTACGCTTAATATCTCTTATCAAGAAAATGGCACTACAAGACCTCTTTTTTTAGATAATACCCTGTTAGAACCTACGCACATGGATTTAAAAAACCCTTGCATGTTTGGAGACTTTACCCATTATCTCAATGCCATTCTTTTTACTAAAAGCCTACCCCTAGAAAATATCAAAACACTTATTGAGCAATCTAAGCTTAATGCGGGGGTGAGCATATTACCTGCAAGGTTAGCAGAAGGCTATACCAGCCTCTGTATCAAAGCTCTAGCCTGTGGCTCAGAACCCTTATTAAATCTGCGTAAAGCGGTATCTCAGCTGCTTAATTAATAACTTTTATTTTACCAATGGTTATTTTATTGGTAGAGAAAATCGCGCGTCCCATTCTGGAAATGTGCTACAAAATTTACTAGTATCTAAGCGTTTATCTTGATCAGCAACATTATAAACACCGCTTTTATCACTTTTCACTGCTAGAAATGCGGCAAATACGGCAGCATCAACATGGAGGGAGGGGGCAAATTCTACAGGCGCTTTGTAGCCAGAGTCTGCGCCATAAAGCCAGCCATTGCGCAAGATAATGGCCGTATCAAACTTGCCATTAAGCACTTGTTGTTCAAGGCTATAAACAGCTTGAGCTGTTTGGCCATAAACCGGGTCATTAAAATCAAGCAATGGGGATTCTTCTGTGTGGGGTTGGTTACTTGGAGCATAGACAAAAGCAATACTTTGTGCAATAAATTTTTTAGCGTTGGCTTTTTCTGCTGCACGCACGAGATTGCGCGTACCCTCATCACGAATACGCGCGTTGCGCACTAAAGCCTCTGGCATTTTATCGGCGGGTAAACCATCTGGCAGGTCTGTAAGTTGGTGGATAACAATCTCAGGCTGTATTGCCATAATAGCCTGCTCTAGTGTGTCTACATCAAATACATCTACAACAACAGGTTTTACACCAATGCCAATAAGCCTATCAACTTTTGTAGTTAAACGGGTTGTGCCAAATACGGGATAACCAGCCTCCACTAACATTTTTGCTAGTGGATAACCAATAACACCGCTTGCGCCCGCTAAAAAAATAGTCTTTTCTGAAAACTCCTTTTTCCGGAACATAGCAAACCTTTAGTTTTTGACCTCCCCGCGCTCTTAAGCTAGAGAATTGATTAGGAGCGACAAATTTAGCATGCGCCCCAATCCGCTTAGCTTAAGCTTACGGGCTTTACAGCGCAGTTTGTAACTTCCCTAATTGAGTTTTAAACTTTGAGCTTTTCTAAATACTCCCCAGTTTGGGTATTAACTTTAATCACCTCCCCCTCTAGCACATGGAAAGGCACTTGCACCACTGCCCCGGTTTCTAAAGTTGCGGGTTTCTTGCTTGCGCTGGAGGTATCCCCTCTAAAATTAGGCGGAGTCTGCGTAATTTTCAATGCCACCACCTGAGCTACCTCTACCGAAATAGCCTTTTCATTATGAAAGAGTACATCTACCTGCGAACCTTCTAACATCCATTTGGGCGCTTCGCCCACTTGATCGCTACTTAATGCAATCTGCTCATAACTTTCTGTATCCATGAACTGATAAGCCGATCCGTCAAAATAGAGAAACTGCATGGGTTTTTGCAATAAATTAGGCTCTTCGCACTTATCCCCCGCATGGAAAGTCTTTTCTATCACTTTGCCATCTAAAAAAGATTTAATTTTAGCCCGTACAAAGGCCGCTCCCTTGCCCGGTTTGACATGTTGGTACTCTACAATGCGATAAGGAACGCCTTGTATCTCAATTTTTAGATTTTTTTTAAGTTCACCCATTCCAATGGCCATGCACTCTCCTTAAATTTTATGCGCGCTACCTAAAACTTGCATGCGCCCTACAATTACAGCCTTCACTGCCTCTATACCCGGATTAAAATACTTGCGTAAATCAAATTCGCTAGGGTTTTCCCGTGCCATTTTGCGCACCTGAGCGATGAAGGCTAGGCGCAAATCTGTATCAATGTTAACTTTATTCACTCCGCCTTTAATCGCCTCCTCAAGAAAACTAAAGGGCACGCCCTTACTTCCCTTTAAATCCCCACCAGTAGCCAAAAAAGCCTGCCGTACACTCTCAGGAATAGAACTTGCCCCGTGTAGTACAAGTGGGATATTGGTGCGCTTTTTTACCTCTACTAATCGTTTAAAATCTAATTTAGGCTCGCCTTTGAATTTAAACGCCCCATGGCTAGTGCCAATGGCTGGGGCTAAATAATCCACATGGCTTTTTTG
The DNA here is from genome assembly GCF_026000295.1 of Helicobacter suis HS1. Lineage (NCBI taxonomy): Bacteria > Pseudomonadati > Campylobacterota > Epsilonproteobacteria > Campylobacterales > Helicobacteraceae > Helicobacter > Helicobacter suis. Next base: position 1,417,474 of record NZ_AP026769.1, read on the forward strand.
GACAAATTCTTCGGCCTCGTTAGGGTTAACCAACACCGCTTCTTTTTCATCTACTGAAATATTATCCTCTATACCCATTAAACGGCCTAATTCTGCTTCTACGCTTACGCCATGCGCGTGGGCGTATTTTACAACCTGCGTAGTGAGCTCTAAATTTTCTTTAAAAGGGTGGTGGGAGGCATCGATCATAACAGAGGTAAAACCCGCATCTACAGCCCTTTTACAGCTCTCAAAACTCGTTCCATGATCTAAATGCAAAGCCACAGGGATTTGTGGGTAGCGCTTGGCCATAGTGTGTACTAGACTTAAAACCATGTCTATTCCCAAATATTTGATCGCCCCCTCGCTGGCCTGCACGATCAAAGGCGATTGAGCGCTATCAGCCGCTTCAAAAATAGCCCGTAACATCTCTACATTGACAAAATTAAACGCCCCCACCCCATAACCCTCTTTGTGAGCTTTGTTGAGAATCTCACTTCCCTTTACTAGCATTCAAACCTCTCTTAATCTTGGACAATATTAATCCGCACATTTTTACGCAATTTTTCTAATTCCCCTTTGACATATTCTTGGAATTGGTGTTCTTTAAGAATGCCGATAATGGTTTGTCTAGCTTGTTCAAAGGTAGGTGTTTTGGGCTCGTTTTTACTCATCAGATAAATAACATGGTAGCCAAACTCTGTTTTGACGGGGGTTTTGGTGTAGCTACCGGGTTTGAGAGCAAAAACAGCATTAGAAAACTCAGGCGCCATTTGGTTTTTTTGGAATTTACCTAAATCCCCCCCATTCTTAGAGTTTTTGGTATTTGGATCAATAGATTCGCGGTTAGCAATATCAATAAACTCTTTTTCTATACGGGTTTTAGGGGTTTTATTAAGCTCAGAGATCACCCGTTTAGCATCGGCTTCTGTTTTGACAAGAATATGTCTTGCTTTGGCTTCTTGTTGGACAAATTGCGTTTTATTGTCTTGGTAATATTTCCTTAGTTGATCTTCTGGAATATCCTCTTTGCCAATTGCTTCTGCCTGATGTTTAGCCCAAATTTCTACAAGGAGCTGTTTTTTATAGCCAGCCATTCTTTTAGCAAATTCTGCTGTATCGTCTAATTTTTCTTTTTTAGCTTCTCTTTCAATCAATAGATTATTAATTGCTTGCTCAAGCAAGGCTTTTTTTTGTTCAGGTTTAAGTTTATTGAAGTCAAAATTTGGGTTGCGTTGTTTGATAACATCAAAATCATTCTCTGTAATGCTCACCACATCGGGTTTTTCAGGCCTACTATGTCTTCCATGTCTGCCTTTCTTTTTATTTACTTGTGTGTCTGGGAAAGTTACCGTGGCTAAAGTTTTAGCCCCAACAATCCCTACACTAAGAATACCCGTTAATACAAAACCCACAAAGCTTTTTTTAACCATAAAGTTCTCCAAAGTATTGTAAAATGAGACCTCGCATGTGCAAGGTATGAATAGGGCATTCTAGCATGCTAAACTTAATAAAAGCCATGTAGTTAAAGAAAGAGGAAGTATGAACACACCACTACAAACGATTAAACAAAGCTGGAAAGATTTTTTAAGCTGGAAGATGTTAGCCCTTAATTTAGGCCCTGTTGTACTTGGCCTGCTCTTTTGGGGTATTTTGCTCTTTTATTTTGGGGGAAACTTAGTACGCATTTTAGAGGGCTTTTTGCCCACTAGTTGGTATCAATACGCCCACACTAGCGGTTTACTACCCGCCTTGTTCTTGCTTGCTTTTAAACTCTTTGCCTATGTTTTGCTTGTGCTCTTAGTGCTGGTGTTAAGTTTAGTGGGCAATCTTTTTATCTCTCTTTTTTATACCCCCTTGTGATCACCTCTTTACACAAACGCTATTACAGCGATCTAGCCTTAGAAAATTTTGGGGATTTGAGCCGCAATATCCAGCATTTTTTAAAACAGCTAGCTTATTTATGTTTGTTTTTGGTGGTGTGTATTCCGCTTTATTTTATCCCTTTTATTGGGGTGTTTATCTCGCTTATTCCGCACTACTTCTTTTTCAAAAATACCCTATTGTTTGATGTAGGGAGCTCTATTTACAACGAACAAACCTACCAAAAAATCCTCATAGACTACAAAGTGATTAACCACAAGATCGCCATCGCAGCCTATCTTTTCTCTCTTATCCCTGTTTTTAATTTCTTTGCTACTTTACTCCAAACCATCATTTTAGCCCGCCACTTTTTAGAGATCAAGGCTCATAAGGTTTAGCTAAAAAATTTAGCTAGCCCCCAGCCTAAAGCCACACACAAAAAGCCTAAAAGGTTACTCCCTAAAACATACACAAGGGCTTCTAAAAGCGCCTGTTTTTGCAATAATTTAAGCGTGTCTAGCCCAAAGGAGGAGAAAGTTGTAAAGCCCCCTAAAACACCGGTGATTAAAAGCGCGCTCATTTTATCACTAAGCAAAGATTTAGCGGCCAAATGCCCTAAAAAGCCAATCACAAAACAGCCGATGAGATTAACGCTAAAAGTACCTAGCGGGAAACTCTCCCAGATTAAAAAACGCGTAGGCATCATTTTACCCACAAAGTAGCGCAAAGAATCCGTTTGGGTTGTGGGGTGATTGGTGAACAAGCCAACCATGCGCTTAAACAAAGCCAGCAAAAAATCGGACCCGATCCAGCCACGATTGCCACAGCGATGATATCTTGCAAACGGGGTTTTGGGCTTTTAAGGGCGTGGATATTTGGTCCAAAAGTTTCAAAGGTACTTTCGCCTAGCGCAATGGCAGTATAAGAATTATCCCAGCTAAAGCAATAACAAAAGATTTTATAGGCACTAGGCGCGCTAAAGATCAGCACAGAATGAGGCTTTGGTTTATCTGTAAGTTTAAGGGGTTTACTTTCATAAACAATTAAAGAGGGCAAATGATTAAAAACAGAAGAGGCCACCTCTTTAGCGCGTACAAAAAGGGTATTTCTAGGGAGGGTGATTTCTTGAACCAAATCTTTAGCATGGCCACCTTGACCCACAAACGCTACACAAAAGCCTAAATCTTTGGCAACTTGAGCGCTTTTTTCTGCCAAAACAAAAACAGGGAGGGTTTTTAAAAAATCAAGCGCTTTTGTTTCTAAAGAATGGGTAAGAGCTAGGGGGGCGTGTTTGGAGGTAAAAAGCAAAGCCTGCATATTTTGAATAAAAAGAGGCGGGCTAAGAGTGGAGCTTAAAAAACCCTCTTTGTAGACAAGAGGCAAGTAAATAATTTCACTACAAATTAAATTAGTGATAGCCACATCGCCTACATAGGGGGTCATTCCCACCACTACAATAGGGCGCATCAGCCCTCCACCACCTCCAAGCCAAAAGCCTTAAAGTCTTCAAAATTGGCCTTAAGAAAATAAATATTTTCCACTCCTGCGCTGTGTAATAGATCTGCATATCTAGCAGCCGTGTTTCCATGCCAGCATTGCAACAAAATTTTTGTCTTTGGGGAGGAAAGGGCAAAATCTTTAATGGCCTCTAAATCCTCTAAATTTTTAGCCTCTTTGAGGTGTGCCTCTTGGTAAGATTTTGCATCGCGAATGTCTAAAATGCAATAATCCTTGGGGTTAAAATCTTGCAAATCCACGCAGTAGTTAGCCTCTTTTATCATGGTTTATCCTTATTTAGTGAAGTGGCGCGCATTGTAGCATAATATTGGAGGGTTTTATTCTATCGGCTAGAATGGGATTTTTGCTAAAAAATTATCAATAATTAAAAATGTTAGCGCACCCATAGATGAGAGCCAAAGTGTGCTTAATATGGTAAAATATTTTCCCATATTAGAATAAAGGTTGATCATGCAAGAAAATTACGCTAAATTTTATGAAGAAGCCCAACAATTCTTAGGCGATCGAATCTATAAAGACTATCTGCGCCGCCTAGTTTATGGCACAGATGCCTCATGTTATCACTACATTCCCCAGATCGTGATTAAAGCCCTTAATGAAACAGAGATCATTAAGATTTATGCTTTAGCTCACAAATATAAAACCCCTCTTACTTTCAGAGCAGCGGGTAGCTCGCTTTCAGGGCAAAGTTGCTCTGAGGGGGTGTTGGTAATGGCTAGTTTGGGCTGGCAAGAAATTAAGCCAAATGGTGAGAGTATCCGTTTGGGTTGTGGGGTGATTGGTGAACAAGCCAACCATGCGCTTAAACAAAGCCAGCAAAAAATCGGACCCGATCCAGCCACGATTGCCACAGCGATGATAGGGGGGATTTTAGCCAATAATGCTAGCGGTATGTGTTGTGGGGTGAAACAAAATAGTTACCAAACCCTTAAATCTATCCGTGTGATCTTAAGCGATGGCACGCTTTTAGACACCTCTGATAGCGCTAGTATAGAAAGTTTTAGAAAAAGCCATGCCAAACTTTTAGAAGGTCTTTTAAATTTGCGCCAAGAAATTTTAGACGATGCTGAGTTACACGCTTTAATCCACAAAAAATACCAGATTAAAAACACTACCGGTTATGGCCTTAATTCTTTGATTGATTTTGAAGACCCCATTGATATTTTAAGCCATTTATTCATCGGATCGGAGGGGACTTTGGGATTTATCGCCTCTTGTGAACTTGTTTGTGTACCGGATTTACCCTATAAAACTTGTTTGTTACTCTTTTATGAAACTTTAGGATTAGCCATAGACGGGGTGCGCATTTTAGCACAAAATGCGGATAAAATTAGTTCGGCTGAGGTGATGGATTTTGCGTGTTTGGCCTCTGTACAAGGGCATGAGGGCATGCCAGAAGTGCTCCAAGAAATCAAACCCGGTTATGCCTGTATTTTGGTGCAGTTAGAGCACAAAGACCCTAAAATTTTAAACAAAAACACCAAAGCCGTTCTTAAGGCGCTAGCTAGCGCCCCTACAATTTTACCCATAGCCCAAAGTTCTGATGAGAGCGAATATAGTAAGTGGTGGAAAATCCGTAAAAGTATGTTCCCCATTGTAACGGGTAGACGGCGCGTAGGGGCAAGTGTGATCACTGAAGATCTATGTTTTACAATGGATAATATCAAAGAAGGGATTGCCTCTTTAGAGCAACTTTTAGAAAAGCATGGCTTTAAAGATAATGGGGTGATTTTTGGGCATGCACTAAGTGGCAATGTACACTTTGTAATCACCCCGCTTTTATCAGAAGAATCTGAAAGAGAACATTTTGAGGGCTTAGTATCAGACATGGCGCATATGGTGGCTTCTTTACAAGGTTCGATCAAAGCCGAGCATGGCACAGGGCGCATGGTTGCTCCCTTTGTAGAGCTTGAATGGGGTAAAAAGGCTTATGGGATTTGCCAACAAATTAAAGCCTTGTTTGATCCAGAAAAACTTTTAAATCCAGATGTGATTCTCTCAGATGATCCACAAATCCATACCAAAAATTTAAAATTAAGCACCCCCATTGCTCCGGAATTAGAACCTTGTATGGAATGTGGGTTTTGTGAGCGCATTTGTCCTAGCCGTTATCTCTCCCTCACCCCAAGACAGCGCATTGTATTACAAAGAGAGATTGCACACTTACAAGAGCGCGTTAAAAATGGGCATGTATCCGATCAAGCTATGCTAAAAGAATTATTAGAAGGCTATGATTTTTTAAGCGATGAAACTTGTGCGGCTTGTCATATGTGTTCTACACTCTGCCCACTAGGCATTGATAGCGCCACTATTGCGCTTAAAAGCCGCCAAAGAGTGAAAGCGCCTAGTTTAGCTAAGGTTATTTTAGAACATATGGATACAACTATAAACGCGCTTAAAGTGGGGCTTAGCACGGCTAAAATGGGTCAAGTTGTTTTAGGTTCTACTAATTTACAAAAACTAGCTTTAAAAGCCCATGCCAAACTAGGCACGCCAGCGGTTTCAAAATTCATGCCACAGAAAAACACCTATAAACTGCATGACAAACCGGCTAAAAAGAATGTGCTTTATTTTTCTACCTGTATTAACCGCGCTTTTGCACCCTCTGCTTTCATGCCCGATCAGCGCAGTTTACAAGAAGTCTTTGAATCACTATGTACTAAGGCGGGTTATGGCGTGATTTATCCTCAAGAGTTGCCTAAATTTTGCTGTGGTAAGGCCTTTATTAACTATCAGGATTTAAGCATACAAAACCAAGCCAAAAACGCCCACTTATTACACACTCTCTCCAGAAGTGGAGAAGTCCCCATTGTGCTTGATCACAGCGCGTGTAGTGCCTATCTCATTGAAAGTTTTAAGGATCAAGGGCTTTTAATTTATGACATACCCATTTTTATTAAAGAGGTTTTACTCCCCTCTTTAAAAATACAGCCTTTAGAGGAGAATGTGGCGGTTTATACCATGTGTTCTGCTAAGAGATTAGGCTATCAAGAGCAAATGCGATTCTTAGCCAAAAGTTGTACACGCGGGGAAGTGGTTGAGCATATTGATACCGGTTGCTGTGGCTTTGCGGGGGATAAAGGGTTTTTAACACCTGAACTTAATGAGCATGCTCTTTTAGATTTTGCGCGTTTTTATGAGGATAAGAATTTAAAGCGCGGGTTTTGTAGTTCAAGTACCTGTGAAGTGGGCTTAAGCCAACATGCCAAAATTCCCTTCCAACACATCGCGTACTTGGTAGATGCTTGTGCGCAATCCTGAGCATTTGGCCATTATTATGGATGGCAATGGGAGGTGGGCTAAACAACAGGGTAAGCCTCGCACCTATGGCCACAGAAAAGGTGTGGGGGTTTTGCGTAATATCACTGTCTGGTGTGCACAAAACCAGATTCGCTACCTCACCCTGTATGCTTTTTCTACAGAAAATTGGAGTCGCCCCCAAACGGAAGTGGATTTTTTAATGGGTATTCTTAAAAAGTATCTTAAAGAGGAACGCGCCACCTATTTAGAAAATAATATCCGTTTTAAAGTCATTGGCGATTTGAAGAAATTTAGCCCCTCTTTGCAAAAAACGATTTTAAATTTAGAACAAGAGACGACGCATAATAACGCCTTAACTCAAGTTTTAGCGCTTAATTATGGTAGCCGTGATGAGATTGCCCGGGCATGTATTAATCTGATTAAAAAAGGGGCAAAGGGGGATATGCAACATCTAATCGCGCAACACCTAGATACGGCCGGTTTACCCGATGTGGATTTATTGGTGCGCACTGGAGGGGAAATGCGCCTTTCTAATTTTTTATTGTGGCAATCTAGTTATGCGGAGCTTTTTTTTAGCCCAGTGCTATGGCCTGATTTTACGCCTGCGCATTTACAAGAAATCATTGCCCTATTTAACCAGCGGCAACGCAAATTTGGTAGGGTGTGAGAAAGGATTGCTATGTTAGTGGTTATCTGGGATTTTGATGGGGTGATCTTTGATAGCATGCATTTAAAGTGTGAGGGCTTTAAAACGCTATTTAAACGGCATGCAAAAACAAGTCAAGAGGCTTTAAAAGCCTTTGAGGATTATCATTATACAAGTGGTGGGATAGGCCGCGCTGAAAAGATTACCTATTTTTATAACCATATTCTCAAACAACCCCTAAAAGCCGCCCAAATAGAAGCCCTTGTAGATGAATTTGGACAAATCATTACAAAAGACCTTTTTTCAAGAGAACATCTAAATCAAGATGTGCTAAATTTTATCAAAGCCCATTATCAAAACTGCACTTTTCATATCGCTTCTGCGGCCTTGCATAGCGAGTTACAGATCTTGTGTGAGTTTTTAGGTCTCTTGCCCTATTTTAAAAGCATTGAGGGTAGCCCTCCCTCTAAGGCTAAAGTTTTGGCTAATTTGAAAACCGCATATGCTTACACAAGTCAAGAAATGCTTTTAATTGGGGATAGCAAAAGCGATTATGAAAGCGCACGGGTAAATAACATCAGCTTTTTAGGGTATAACAGCGCCTTTTTACAAGATATGCTCCCACAGGCCTATATCACAAGTTTTCAGGGGCTAGATTTAAAGACTCTAGCTACAAAGGCTGGCTCAAATCAATTTTAACATCACATCTTTCAATGGTACTAAGACGGTGGGCAATGACTAGCAAGGTTTTATCCTGTGTAATGGCATAAATTTCATCCATGATTTTTGTTTCTGTAGAGGTGTCTAGGGCTGAAGTGGCCTCGTCTAAAACCAGAACTTCAGGATCATCATAAAGCGCACGGGCGATACCGATACGCTGTTTTTGCCCCCCGCTTAGATTAATCCCCCCCTCACCTATGCGGCTTTCTATCCCATTATGTGTACACAAAAAGTCATAAATACATGCCCGCTTGCACACCTCAATCACTCTTTTTTCATCTAATGGGCTACCACAGGCTACATTGTCTGCTACAGTGCCATCAAAGAGATAGATATTCTGTGGGATATAGCCTATTTTTTGCCGCCAACTGCGGATATTTTGAGAATCAAGGGGTTTTTCATCAATAAAAATTGTGCCTTTATTAGGGTAAAGAACCCCTATGATGATGTCTACAAGAGTGGATTTACCACAGCCACTAGGCCCAATAAAGGCGACCTTTTGCCCTTTCTTGATAGTGAGGTTAATATTTTGCAAAATTGGGTGGCTTCTTCTGTAAGCAAAGTAGATATTTTGCAAAATAATATTTTGAGAAAAACGCAAGGGTAAATCCCCCTCCTCTTGAATGGGGCGTTTGAGTTCTCTATAAATATTAGTGATTGCATGCTGGCTATAAAGAATGGTGTTAAAACAGCCTAAAATCTTGCTAATAGAGGGGAGCATGCGATAAAGCGCTAGGGCATACATAGAGATAATGGGCAAAACCATTTTGGCATCGCCGTATTTGTGTAGCACATAAACTACTGAGAGAATAAGCAAGCTAAAACCCACAGTCTCTAAAAATTTAGTAGGAATAGCTTGCAGGGTCTGTGTGGTGGTTTGGATTTTAGCGCGGCTTAAACTGCTTTGGCTAAAGTCGCTATGGGCTTGTAGATACTTATCCTTGAGCTTTGTGATTTTAAAATTACCAAAAAATTTAGCAAATACTTGATCAGCGCCGATGTTAGAGGTGGTGATTGCCTGCCCTTTTTTTTGGATAATCTTAGCAACATACTTACTAATAAAAATCACCTGTAGGATCAAAATCACACTCAAAACAAGAGTCATTTTCCAATTAGTCAATACAAGCATGCTATAAAGAAAAAGAACGGTGGTGATTTCTGTAAAAATACCAATCAGAGCGCCAAAGCTCTCTAAAACTTGGTAACTCTTGCTATTAATGGTGTTTCTGGTGTGGTTAACATCCATCGTGATATGTTCCAGATAAGAGATTTTTAAATAACACATGAAAAGTTGTTGGGCTAGATCATGGGCTTTGTGGGAGCTAAAGCGGGTATAAAGGTAGGTAAAAAGCAAAGAGTAACCCATGCGGAAAAGATAAAGACCTACTAGCATAAAAGCAAAGAGATAAGCAAAATGCAAAGGACTTGAAAAGTGTAGCGCTTCATAGACAGCATGGCCATAGCGGTTAGAAAGAACAAGATCAGGGGAGCTAGCAAGGGTGATAAAGGGCATGATCATGCTAATAGAGAAGGTTTCTATTATGCTTAAAAGAATGGAGCCTAAGGTGAGCCAAGTTAATGTCTTTTTATCTCTTTTATTGGTGAGGGCAAACATTTGAGAAATGGTGCGTAAAAAAACCTTGATAGTACCGGGGTGCTTTCTTTTCAAAGATTGTCCTTAAATGGGAAATAGCAGGGATTATACTTGATCCTTGATTATTTAGATAGATTAGTCTATAATCCGCCTTTCGGTTTTACCGAAAATCCAATCATATTTGAAGGAGTTTTTGATGTTAGTAACCAAGTTAGCCCCTGATTTTAAGGCCAGTGCGATTTTACCTAATAACCAAGTAGATGAGCATTTTGAGCTTTCTAGAAATTTAGGCCAAAATGGCGCTGTGCTTTTCTTTTGGCCTAAAGATTTTACCTTTGTTTGCCCTTCTGAGATCATCGCCTTTGATCACCGCGTGAAAGAATTTCATAAACGCGGTTTTAATGTCATTGGGGTTTCTACAGATACCGAAGTGGTACACTTTGCTTGGAAAAACACCCCTGTAGAAAAGGGCGGGATTGGACAGATTTCTTTCCCTATGGTAGCAGATGTTACTAAAGACATTGCTAGGAGCTATGATGTTTTATTTAACAATGCTATCGCACTGAGGGGATCTTTTCTAATTGATAAACACCAAAGAATACGCCATGCAGTGATTAATGATTTCCCACTAGGCCGTAATGTAGATGAAATGCTACGCATGGTTGATGCGCTAATTTTCTTTGAAGAACATGGCGAAGTTTGTCCTGCAGGCTGGCATAAAGGCGATGCTGGCATGAAAGCCACCCATGAAGGCGTGGCTGAATATCTCAAAGAACACGCTAATAAACTCTAATTAGTTGTTCAAGGCTGTGGGGTAATGCTCCCCTTAGCCTGTGCTACCCTTGATTTTTGTTAGTAAAAGTCCCCCTTTATCTATCAAAACTTAAGCAAAACACGCTGATAAAAATTTTGGAGGTATCCATGCAAAATTTTATTGAAAAAGAATTTTTAACCCATATCCAAGTGGCTCAAGAAACTTTAAAAACCCTAGTTCAAGAGATAGAAAAAGTTGCACTCTTTTTAATAGAGACGCTTAAGCAAGGGCATCAAATTTTAATTTGTGGCAATGGCGGGAGTGCAGCAGATGCGCAACATTTTGCAGCCGAGCTCACCGGACGCTATAAAAAAGAGCGCGGTGGGTTAGCTGCCATTGCTCTAAGTACGGATACTTCCGCACTCACAGCTATTGCTAACGATTATGGTTATCATTTTGTCTTTGCGCGCCAAGTGGAGGCTTTGGGCAAAAAAGGGGATTGTTTGGTGGGTATTTCTACGAGTGGTAATTCTGAAAATGTGCTTTTAGCGCTTAAAAAGGCCAAAGAATTAGGACTTAACACCTTAGGCATTAGCGGGCATCAGGGAGGTAAGATGCGCGCTCTATGTGATTTTAATCTCATCGTGCCTAGCACAGATACCCCTAGAATCCAAGAAATGCATATTTTGATGATTCATTTGCTTTGCGATCAAATAGAAAAGGCGTTTTGTGAATAGACTTGTTTTAGATAGCCGCTTTTTTCTGATGTGGCTAGTGCCTATTGTGGCTAGCTTTTTTTCGGTAGAGCGGAGTATTCATGATTACAGGTATATACTCCGGATTGGCTTTTACGACCTTTTGCTTTTTTACCTGTTTTATTCTCTGCTAGGTCTTATCAAATACCCGGGTTTAGTCAAGTTTTTGAAAAATACGATGCTAATTCTAAGTTTAAGCCTGGCTTTTATAGATTTTTTTGTCTCTTATTATTTTTACATGGATTTTACACCCTCTTTAGTGGGCACTATGCTAACCACTAATGCAAGGGAGAGTTATGAGTTTTTAACTAGTATGGTATTTCCCCATGCCGGGCTTATTTTAGGCTATGTGGTGTTCTGTGTAGCTTTTTTATATGCGGTGCGTTTTAAACTAACTTTGAGTTACAAAGCTAATGCATATACATTGGGGGTTCTTATTGCCATGTTCTCTTTGCATTTTGCTAGGATTGTCCACTTCAGAGGAGGAATACATGGAGCATTAACACACATACCACCAGTTCCACTCATCAAAGAAATCTCTGCTATTTATGCGTGTTTGCACGACTACGCTAGTTACGCTAGTGCTGTAATAAAATATAAGGGCTTCAAACCCTATACTAAGGATTATTTAAGTACGGACAAAGACAGCGTGCCCAATGTGGTTTTGATCATTGGTGAAAGTGCGTCTAAAAATTTCATGGGTGTTTATGGCTACAGCGTGCCCGACACACCCTTTTTAAGTAGTTTACAAGAGAGAGAGAGAGAGATCGCAAAATTTATTTATCTTTAGCGATGTGATTTCTGCTTTTGCACACACTTATGCTGTTTTTAAGACTCTTTTAAATTATGCTGATGTGGAGAACCGCTCTATTGCTTGGTATGAACAAAAGAGTTTGGGCGATATTTTTAATGCAGCTGGCTACAAAACTTTTTGGATTGATAATCAGGGTCTTCACACTTGGCTTACTTCCGGAAAAAGGTTTGTGATCGGAGATATCTATGATGTTTTATCGCATCGTTTTACTAAGCGCTATTATGCATTAGCCCCTACCGATCAATGGGTTGTTGACACCTTTATAGAGAAGGTTCAACCAGACCTGAGCACAAAAAATTTTGTTTTATTCCATCTAATAGGCAATCATGGCGATTACAACACCCGCTTCCCCAAAAATTTTACCAAATTCACTCCTGCACAAATCCCCTATGCCAACTTGCACACCAACAGCGATCACGATAGGCAAATTGTAGCAGATTATGCTAACTCACTTTATTATACCGATTATATTTTGAGTGAGATTTTCAAACTTTTCAAAGGTAAAGACGCCCTGATTGTCTATCTATCCGATCACGCCCAAGATATTTTTGAAAGTGGCTCTACTTATGGGCATAAATGCTCTACTTATGGTGTAGAGATCCCTTTTATAATCTATGTTACCGATGTCTTTAGGCAAAAACACCCAGAAAAGCTAAAACTAATCGCTCAGGCGATAAATAAACCCTTTATGAGCGATGATCTAATCCACTCACTTTTGCCCTTAGTGGGTATTCACACTAAAGATAATTTAGAGAGTAAAAACCTTTTTAGTCCCGCCTTTGATACCAATAGAAAAAGGGTCTATTGTGACTTTGCCTTTGGGGATAAAAATAGCGGGGAAGTCAACCCTTCTATGCAAGCTCTTAAAAAAGGTTATGCTGTGATCTCGGTTAACTACCGCCTCTCTAAAGAAGCCCCCTTTCCCGCCCCTATTTTTGATCTCAAAGCAGCCGTGCGCTTTATTAAAGCCCATGCATCAGCCTACCACCTCAACCCTCATATGATCATCGCTTGGGGCTATTCTGCTGGGGGTAATTTAGCCGCCATGCTTGGCACCACAGCAGGTCATCCTGAGCTTGAGGATTTAAGTTTAGGCAATGTAAGGGAAAATAGCCATATAAGCGCGGTGATAGATTTTTATGGCCCCATTGATTTTAAAACCATGTATACACAAAAACAAGAAGCGCATATGCATTTGCGTAATCCAGATACTTCCCCTGAATCGCGCTATCTAGGCCAACCCCTTAGTAAAATCAAAAATTTTGTAGACTTCTCCAGCCCACAAAGTTATGTCTGCAAAAAAAGCGTATCCCTTTTTTATCATGCACGGACTTTCTGATCCTCTTGTACCTCCTAAGCAAGTTACCATAGGTTTCATACTCACTAAACCCACTACATGATAAATCTTTATCGGCTATGCCTTCAAGAATAAGACGCCACCAAAGCGATCTCTCTCTCTCTCTCTCTGAACAGATTATCAAGTAATTTTAAAACCAAAGACTTTTCAAACAAAAAATGCTCTGCAATAAAGGAAAAATTCACCTGTTTATGCAAACCCCATAATTTATCCATCGTGTCAAAATAAGGCTGGTGGTGTTCTGTGGTTGTGTCTATTAAAGTTTTGCCATTTTCTACAAAAGTTGTAATTTTAGACAGAGGCACACAATCAGCGTCCCAAACAAGATATTTAGAGCCCACTTTATCCGTCTGTGCTATGGCAAACTTTAAAAACTGCTGGAAATACCAACCACTCCGGTTAACATTAGCACCTCTGGATTCTAAGTAGTCATGCACACTTCTTAAAGTCAAACCTTGATCAATTTGATCTTCATCCAAAACTTCTAAACCCGCCCCAACAATCTTAGAAAAATTTTCCCTCCGTGTAAGAATAAGAATTTTCTTACAGGGGAGATTTTTTAAGATAAAGGGTAGGGTTATGTTGACAAAAAGAGAAACAATATCTGTTTTAACAGGAATAACAATATCCACCCTCTCTACACTTTGTTCTTGCATCATCTAAAACCTTTCTTAAAAGGGCTATTTTACCAGTTAACTTTTTTTGTTAGAATACCCACTTTCTCAAACTAAATTAAAGGAATTTTATGCGCATATTTAAAACTCTTTTATGGGCTATAACACTTACATTTCCCCTTTTAGCTCTAGATAACCCGCCTCCTCCCTTAATAGGCAAAAAGCACCCCATTAATCTTGAGGGTGTGGGGCATAAATATTTAAATATTGCCTATGCCAACCAATCAAGCGCCCAAAAGCTAGATATTTATTTGCCCAAACAAGGCAAAGCCCCCTACCCGGTGATTTTAGCCATTCATGGGGGCGGCTTTGCCTTTGGGGATAAAAATAGCGGGGAAGTCAACCCTTCTATGCAAGCTCTTAAAAAAGGTTATGCTGTGATCTCGGTTAACTACCGCCTCTCTAAAGAAGCCCCCTTTCCCGCCCCTATTTTTGATCTCAAAGCAGCCGTGCGCTTTATTAAAGCCCATGCATCAGCCTACCACCTCAACCCTCATATGATCATCGCTTGGGGCTATTCTGCTGGGGGTAATTTAGCCGCCATGCTTGGCACCACAGCAGGTCATCCTGAGCTTGAGGATTTAAGTTTAGGCAATGTAAGGGAAAATAGCCATATAAGCGCGGTGATAGATTTTTATGGCCCCATTGATTTTAAAACCATGTATACACAAAAACAAGAAGCGCATATGCATTTGCGTAATCCAGATACTTCCCCTGAATCGCGCTATCTAGGCCAACCCCTTAGTAAAATCAAAAATTTTGTAGACTTCTCCAGCCCACAAAGTTATGTCTGCAAAAAAAGCGTACCCTTTTTTATCATGCACGGACTTTCTGATCCTCTTGTACCTCCTAAGCAAAGCGCTATTTTTGCTAAAGTCTTAGAAAAAGCTATTGGGACTAATCAGGTGCGCTATGTGGCTCTAAAAGGAGCAGGGCATGGTGGAGAGGCCTATCCTCAGCCTGAAAATTTAAATTTAGTATGTGTTTGCGGTGTAAATTTTGTATGAGGGTTTTTAGTTTTTGGAGCATTTCTAGGCGGTTTGGCGTCCATAAAAGGGGGGTAAAATTTCTTTGTTCCACCCAAGTTTTTAAGCTCGCCTTGTTACATCATTAGAAAGGAAAACATGAAAACCTTAGTTGTTCTAGCCCATCCAGATTTAACCGCTTCTCGTGTCAATAAAGCTTTGAAAAATGCCATTGAAAACGAAGTTGTTTTGAGTGATCTTTATGCTAAATACAAAGACTTTAAGTTTAATATCCCAGCCGAACAAGAGCTTTTGGTACAAAGTAATAAAATTGTCTTCCAATTCCCTATCTTTTGGTATTCCTATCCACCCTTGCTTAAAAAATATTTTGATGATGTCTTTGCCTATGGCTTTGCTTGTGGTTCTTCTGGGCAGGCTCTAAAGGGTAAAGAACTTGCTCTTTGTGTGAGTTTGGGGGGTAAAGAAGAAGCCTATAGCGCGCTGGGCTTTGGCTTAGAAGAACTGCTTAGCCCCTTTAAAGCCACTAGTAAATTTGTCGGGGCTAAGTATGGGGGGCATTTTGCTGTTTTTGGGGCCACACAAGGTCTAAGCGATACAGAACTGGCCAAAAAATGCCATGAATATAAAGGTTTTGTTGCTTAAAGTTTGTCTTGTACAACCCGCTTAAGCAGGGGTAACTGGGCTTGCATGCACAGTAGCTTAGCTGCTTGGGCGGCTTTGATTTTAGCTTGCATGATTTGATCTAAATCTAGCGTATATAAGATTTTTAAAAGGGATTGAATCGTAAAATCCGCTCCCACTCTTCCGTAAAGTGCATATTCTATTAAAGTTTTGAAACAGGGCGAGTATAAGATGAGCATGGTAAAGAGTGTGTTTAAAAAAAGCCCTGTGGCATGCCTGAGACAGATTTAAAGGTTAAGAGATTTATTAGGGAGGGTTAATAACCCAATATCATAGTCTTGTGTTGAGGGAATGATAGATTCTAAGGGGAGGGGTTGTTTAAAATCTATGGGCAAACCTTGAGATTGAAGGGCTTTTAAACGGCTTTTAAAGTCTTGTAAAAAGGTGGGGTGTTTACTTAAGCCTATGATTGTTAAATGATAAGGCAAGGGTAAATCTTTAAGCCCTTTAGCTAATTCTAATAGATTATCAGAATGGCGCTCTGGGGCTAAAAGACCGTGGTAGATCAAGCGGATACATTTAGGGTTTATAGGACTTGCAGAGAGATTAGCATAAAAGGGAGTAGAGTAGATTGTGTAGTTATTTTCTAGTTTAAAATTTGGATAAGTTGTGGCATAAAGTTTAGCAATGGAGGCATTCACACTCATAGTTTTATGCGCCTTAGATAGATAGTGGCTGCAGATATAGGCAAAAAGGGGGGCTGTGAAATGATGGTGATTAATTAGGGCGGGGTAAAACTCCCGTAAATCTACAATAAGAGGGGCGGTATTTTGTATCTGTTCTAAAATAGCCGGCAATAAGGCTAAATCCTCCACAAAGAGCGCTTTAATTTGAATGTGTTTGCGGTGTAAATTTTGTATGAGGGTTTTTAGTTTTTGGAGCATTTCTAGGCGGTTTGGCGTCCATAAAAGGGGGGTAAAATTTCTTTGTTCCACCCAAGTTTTTAATTGTTCTTGCTTGGCTAGGCTACGGCTAGCTGAATTTAGCAAAGGAGCAAAGGGGATAAAATGAGCGCTAAGATCACAAGGAGGCGGAGAGAGGATAAAAAATTGTGCTTTTGGATAAAGATGCATGAGGGCTAGAGCTAAGCGTCTAGGTCTAGGGCTGTGAGATAAACTACTCTCAGAGACCATGATTAAGGCATTAATGGTTTTTTCCTTAAAATGGCATAACTAGCCGCTACCTTATTCTTATAATAAATTTTAATTGTTGCATGTTTACTTTGTTCAATGAGGAATAAATCGCCTCCAGAATTAATCCCATAAAATCTTAACCGTAGGGCAATTTTTGGGGAGGTGGTGTTGATAGTTTCAATCCCTCTTTCATGAAGGGCTAGGGCTAATTCCTTAGCCACATAGTGCGTGCTCACAAATTTATTATACCCTCCCCATAAAAACATGCTTTCTAATACCAATGTCCCAAAAACCAAACTATAACGGATATAGTAATGGCTGCGGAAAATAGGCAGATGTAAGCGGATACTGCTAAGGGCTTTTTGTAATAAAACAGGCATGCCAAGAGGCCCATAGCTTAAAAATTCTGGGCTTAATTCTTGGCGCAAGGAGAGTAATAAAGGCAATAAAAACCCCACAGCCCCCACCACACCAATTAAACTATCTTGTTTATATTCCTTAATTGCTTGGGCATAAAGTGCATAGGGGTAATAGATACACAAACAGGGCGAGTATAAGATGAGCATGGTAAAGAGTGTGTTTAAAAAAAAGCCCTGTGGCATGCCTGAGACAGATTTAAAGGCGTATAAATTGATCCATAAGGCTAGAAATAAGATCAACATGTGTGTCATTTGCTTATGTTTAAAGGCGTATAAAAAAAACCCAGTTAGTAAAACCACATAACTTGCATCTAAAAAGGCAACTAAAAGGCTTAAAACATAAAAAAGCCATGTTCTATAAGCTAGTAAGGATAAAAGTGAAAGTGTAATAAGTAAACTTGCCTTACCTAGTAAGATCGCCCCTAATTGAACTCCGGGTAATAAGGCAAAGGTGAGAGCGACAAAGAGGGGATCGTAGGGTTTTTGAGGTTTCTCCTTAAGGCTTAATAGATAAATTAAAATGATGTTAAGCGCGTGGAAAAATAGACCCGGTAAGCGCAAGGCTAAATCTTTGGGCAAGAAATAGGCTAACCTAACAAAGGCATGCAAAGCGCGTAATAAACAGCGATCTAATAAAAATTCAGGGGTGCTAAAATAAAGCAGCGCCTCTCTATAACTCACTGAAATTTCTAGACTTTTATAAACCCCCATAGCAAGACTAGCAGCCACCACAAGGATTAAATAAACAAAGTAAAGAGGTTTGTTAGAACTACTTGGAAGACTCAATTTCTAGCCTATCAACTAAACTATTTTTGATTCTTAATAGCAATTAAAACCCCCGAACACACAATAAGCCCCATGCCAATTCCTACCCATAAGCTTGGCCATGGATCTCCAAGCAAAATACCAAAGAGGGTACTCCAAAGAAGACGGCTATAAACCATAGGTGAGATAAGCCCGATAGGAGCAATCATGTAGGCTCTGGTTAAAAAATATTGCCCAAATACCCCGCTTAAACCAATACCAGCCAAGCGCCACAAATCCCAATGCCAAATATCCCCACTAAAGCGCATAGGGTGATAACCTGTAGCAAAGGGTGGCAGATGGATAAAAAAGCCTAAAAAACCCAAGAGACACATACATGAGGCAACCGCAAAGACAATTAAAGAGCCGTCATAATATTCTTTTAAGCGGTGCAAACTTGAGTAAGCAACCGCCACAATCAAGCCATTAAGTACACCCGGGAAAATCTGCTTCCATGTGAGGCCACTTGTGTGGGGGTTTGAGATAAGAATCACCCCAAACATTCCTAATAAGCCTGCTAAAAATACCCGAAATCCCACTGGTTCTTTAAATAGAAAAAAGGCAATTGCAATAGAAAAGATAGGCGAACTTTGGTTAAAGGCAGTGGCATTTGCTAAGGACATAGTGTAAATGTTATAGGAAAATAAGGACATGCCAAGTGCCCCCAAAGACATGCGCCATATTAAAAGCAAAGCAGCGCCCTTTTTGCGGGGCTTAAAACTAAAGGGTTTGAAACAATAAAAGATCATCAAAAAAATAAGCATGAAGAAAGCGCGGTAAAAGATATTTTCAGAGGGGGAGAAATAGCCGCTTGCTATTTTCATTAAAGCTCCCATAATTCCTAAAGCCAGTCCACTTAATAGCATATACAACAAACCTAGTTTGACATTCATGATAAACTCCTAAAGGGCATATACTAACACGGATTGTTAAAGGCTTTGGAGGATTTTTAATAACAGTTCTTGATTTTGTTTAGCGCATAGCTCTTTAGCGGCTTGGTTAGTGTTTTGCTTATAAAGTGTGATGTCTTCTAAGCGCAATTGGTGCAAGGCTATGGCTAAATCTTGCGGGCTACTTGTTTGGCTAACCACCCCGATTTCATAGCGCTTGATAATGGCTTGCATTTCAAAATTGGGTACAACACAAAGAGCCAAACGGCTTTGGATATATTCAAAAAACTTATTGGGCATGGCGTATTTGATGTTGAGATTATGTGGCGGGCTAAAATAAAGTCCAATATCAAAGGCATTGCTAAAGGGAATGATTTGTTTAAACTCCACAGGCGGGATAATCCGGATTTGTTCCATGTTGAGGGTTTGTTTAAGCTGTTTTAAGCGCGCAGGAGTACCCACTAACATTAAAGTTAGAGAAAAACGCGTATCGCCTAAAGTTTGTGTGAGATATTCCATCATGGGTTTAAGGATTTCAAAACTACGATTCAAACTAGCGCCCCCGTGGTAGAGGATTTGGATTTTATGAGGGTTAGTAGGTGTAGGGGTAAGGGCGTGGTAAAAGGGCATGGAGTAAAACACACTGCTTTGTATTCCCTTTTTAGCATAAAGCGCTTGCACACCTTTAGAGACGCTTAAAATATGGTTGCATCTTGGCATGTAGGTCTCAACTAAACGGGTAAAAAAACCTTTAAAAAGATAGCGCCAGCGGATATTACTGCTATCTTGATCGGGATAGTATTCCCGCGCATCTAAGATCACCTTAGCCTGTTTTTTATAAGCTAACACGATGGGCAAAAGCACCAAATCAAAGCAAAAGATGAAATCAAAATTTGTTTCATTTAAAACCTCTATAATTTTTAAGCGGTTGATGGTGTAGATGAGGGCGTGATCGTTTTTTAGCAACACATCTAAATACAGCTTACATTCTTGCACAAAATTGCGTTTAGGATAGGGTGGGTAGGTGAAAATTTGTGTGCCATTTTTAGATTCTAAGGGGGTTTTACTAATCCCCATGAGGCTTAAATGGTGTTGTCCTTCTAAAAGTTTATAGATACGATAAGGGCGCGGGCTAGTTAATGGATTGGCTGCCACAAGTAAAAGGGTTTTTGGTTTCAAAATATGTGCTTTTATAAGGCATTATACAAAAAAATAAGAGGGGGGATAGGTTTTTAGGTGTTAGCAAAGGTGGGGTAAAAGCTATATTGGAGCTTAAAAAGGTTTTTAAAATATTTTACAAAAACCCAACCATAGCCAAAAATGAGTAAAAAACACAGGTGAGTAGTATTAAAGTTAAATATTTGTTTGAACTTTAAGGCTAATGAACCTCTGGTAATGCTCGTGGATGACAAGAAAAAGCTCTACAAACTAAGTACTTCCCGGCTTTGTTAGGTTTATAATCTATTCCAAGTAACCCTTGTTTATAGGCTTGAAAGGCATTTTCCTCTAGACTCCATCTTTTTTCAGACGGGCTAATGTCTCTGATTAGTTTTGTTTTTCCTCCAGAGCTTATAAAATCCCAAGTGTGCCCAAAAATCTGTACCTTGCCTTTATAAGAACAATCAATATCATCAAAGCTTAAGCCATATTGATCGGCTTCTGGATCGCTTGGATATTCCTTAGAATTTAAGAAATACTTTTCCATGTCCTTTGTATTTTTTGGGTGGGGGAAACAAACTCCCTTTGCTATTTTTCCTGAGTGAGTTACACAGCGATCATGTTTGGCATCATATTGCAAATCATGGGTTTTGCATATTTTTCTGAGATCTTCTACCCTCTGTAAAGAGAGCACATGTACTTTTCCTGTGGCTTTTTTGAGCCGTTTTAAGGGTTTATAAAAATAAGATTTGAGAAAAGAATCAAGCGTTGCTTGTTCAGGAGATTCATATAACTCATACATGTCTTCATTCCAGTTCCAGTAGTGATTAACGGGCATTATCTGCCATTTTAGGATAAATTTCCCCGGTTACAATTTCCCATGGATTTCTATGGCCTTGAACTAGAGTTGTATACCATCAAAGTTACAGATTTGTCCTTCACCAAAGTAGTAAAAGACATTATCATAACCGGCCAAATTCACACTCACGGTGTACATCAGGTTATGCCATGCATTAGAGCGGTTGGTTAAAATCCATTGATCGTTAACTTGTGTGCTATAGCCTGAGATGCGGATATACACATTAGATTCTAGTTTTAATACATTTGCGGCTTTGGCTAAGTGGACTAAGCAACTTTTAGAATAATCGGGGAATAAAGGGCCTTCTGTTTCTTTTAAATGTGGTTATTTTAGTGTAGTTGGAAATACGCAGTTTGGCGATTCATACTACACTTTCCTAGTTCTCTTTGCAGAGGCCTACCAACATAAGAAGAAAAAAGACGAAGGGTTTTGTTTGGGGGTTATAGAGAAAAAAGAGAAGGAAAGCGCGCTTTATAAAGGTTTTTGCTTAGAGGGCTTTAGCCAAATAGATCTTCATAATACCAATAATCCTAAACATATTAACCTTGTCCTTTATAAAAACAAACACCCAACACTTCTTTTTGCACAAAAACCCCAAAAACCTGATACAAAAAAACCTCTTGTAAATTATCTCACCTTCCAGTTTTTCAAAGATCGTTTTTATTTAACCCACTTCTCAGACAACACAAACATTTTTTTTAACCATATAGGCCATGAGTTTCCCATGTATGCGGTTAATAACGCGCTTCTAAATGATCTCTCATCTAAACAAACAAATATTCAGTACAGCAGAACAGACACCTATACAACAAAGATCACACTTGATGGTACGCTCTACACGCTTATTAACCAGACTACAAGTAATCAATCTCAAAAGAAACTCTCCAGTTGTCTAGAAATTAAAAGGGGGAATACAACGCTGCGGGGGAAATTTTGTTTAGATGGCTTGGGTAAGGTAAATTTTGTTTATAAGAAAAATTACATCACCCTAGAATTTTCAGGTCCTCTAGGCCATGAGATTAACCGCAAAGCCTACCTCACCTTTAAAGTGGTACGCGGGATTTTTTATTTGCACCAATACAGCGAGCAAAATTTTAAGGTAAATAAAGATGGCTCTATAAAAATCTTAAGAACGCAGATTATCTATCGCCAAAACAGAGACGATCCACAAAATAAAAACCCTATAACCCTTGATACTCTTAATAGCAACTACCAACGCCAACTACTTAACCAATGTATCAAGCGGGGCTATTGTATGTAGCCCCAAATGTACTTATTACTTGCCAAACCTTCCGCCAGTGGTAGGATAACCATAAATTGAGCCGTCTTTAATTTTCATGTGATCTTCCCAAGGCAATTTATATTTACCTGCGGCTAAATCTTTGATATAGGTTAAACCAGCATCGCTCTCACCGCCCGGTTTAGCCACATATCCACGGTGGCCTAAATTGTAAATATTATTTTCCAAGCCCCAGCTCAAACGGGCATTATCTGCCATTTTAGGATAAATTTCCCCGGTTACAATTTCCCATGGATTTCTATGGCCTTGAACTAGAGTTGTACCATCAAAGTTACAGATTTGTCCTTCACCAAAGTAGTAAAAGACATTATCATAACCGGCCAAATTCACACTCACGGTGTACATCAGGTTATGCCATGCATTAGAGCGGTTGGTTAAAATCCATTGATCGTTAACTTGTGTGCTATAGCCTGAGATGCGGATATACACATTACAACCCTTATAAGCCGCCTCACGCGCTAATTCTGGAATCATGCCATCATGGCAAATACACACAGCTAACTTAGATCCGCCCGGACCCTCACATACGGGCATACCTAAATCCCCCGGATACCAAGGCTCAATAGGATTCCAAGGAAAGAGTTTGCGGTATTTTAAAATGATTTCGCCCTTAGGGTTAATAATAATAGCGGTGTTATAGGGGTTTTTGTTAGGATCGGGGTTGCGCTCCATAATAGAAAATACGCCAAAAACACCTGCTTCTTTACAAGCTTTAGCATACATGTCTGTTTCTTTTCCCGGTACATCTAAAATAAATTCCTCACTGATCCATTTAGCGGTGTTTAAACCTTGTGTGCTGTATTCAGGGAAAATAATGAGTTCTACACCCGGATAACCCGCTTTAGTGGCATGCAAGGTTCTAATAATGCTTTCAATGTTCTTATCAATATCTGCCCGGCCATTAACCACAGGAACGGGAAACTGAATTGCTGCGACTAAAAACCCTTCAATGGGTTTGCCCATACTGCCAATACTGCCCATGAAAACTCCTTAAAATAAGATAAGTGGCCTAGCCACAAAAGCATACTAGGGCAGCAGTTCTAATTGAGGGTAAATAAAAAAGGGGTAACTTTTTTCTGAGGTGTAGTTTAGTTAAACCCCACCCCCTCCTAGCAGATTTTTAAGATTTTTTAGTGGTGTTTTTGATGTATTGATCAGCTAGATACAAGCCATGCCCACTCTCACCCATCAACTTGATTTTATCCAAGAGATTTTTAAAGAGCACTTCCTCTTCATGCTGTTCAGCCACATACCATTGTAAAAAGTTAAAGGTAGCGTAATCTTTGTGACTTAACATGTGATCTACCAAAGTGTTGATAGAGTGGGTGATGTGTTGTTCATGCTTATAAGCTTTTTCAAAGATTTCTACCAGACTTTGAAACGCATGTTCAGGGGCTTTCACTTCCTTGAGGTGTACGCCTACTTCATTCTCGTTTAAATAGGTGATGATTTTAGTCGCATGGGCGTATTCATCGCTAGCATGATTAAATAAAAACAACCCAGCTCCATCAAAACTATGGGTATAACACCAAGAACTCATGCTCATATACAAATTAGCAGAATAAAACTCATCCATCACTTGGCTATTGAGCAACTTAACGGTTTCTTGAGGCAACATAAAAACCATGGCATAAACGCTTTTCTGCTTGTTCTTTGAGTTGTATAATAATCTCTAGGGGATTTAAAACGCTCTGTGGTAAAGCCTGCTCTAATAAAAGATAAGCGCCTTGTTCTAGGCTAAGATGAGTTACATAATAGGCTAAAAGAGAAAAGATATAGGCCACAGCTGTAGTGAAGACAAATAAATAAAGTACAAACTTAGCCCCGCCTGCTTCTTTGCCAAAGGTAATGGTGGCCGCAAAGCAGGGAATATAAAACATGATAAAAACAATAAAGGCAATAGCTGAGGGGAAACTTACATTTTGGGCTAGGGTTTTTCTAAAGCGCATTTGATCTTGGGGGTTATTGCCTAAGGAGTAAAGTACCCCTAAAGTGGAAACAACCACCTCCTTAGCCATAAAGCCGGTAACTAATGAAATGGAAAGTTGCCAATTAAAATCCATAGGTTTAAAAACACCGTGTATAGCCTGCCCTATACGCCCTACTAAGCTATACTCAAGATTGCTTTTTTGTAGGTTTTCCTCTAGCAAATGCAAAGCTTGCTCTTGTTTGGAAGTTTCTAAGGGGTGGGCTTTGAGCTTCTTATATGCGATTTGGTAAGTTGTAAGCGCTTGGGGGTCTTTAGGATACTGCGAGGCAAACCAAATTAAAAGAGCTCCGGCTAAAATATAAGTACCTGCCTTTTTAAGATAAGAAAGAGATCGCGTATAAATACTCACCCAGATTACCTTAGGGCTTGGCATGCGATATTTTGGCATCTCCATGATAAAAGACTCATCTTGCCCTCTAAAAACACTAAGTTTAAGAAATTTAGCCATGAAAAGCGCGACTAGTGCTCCGGTTATATAAATCATGAATAGCACAAAAGAGGCGTATTTATCAGGGAAAAATGTACCCACAAAGAGTACATAAATAGGTAGCCTTGCGCTACAACTCATAAAGCCAATGACAAAGAGAGTAATAAGCCTTTCACGCTGGTTTTGTAGCGTTCGGGTTGCCATGTAAGCAGGTACAGAACAGCCAAAGCCTGTAACAAGCGGGATAAAACTTTTACCATGCAAGCCAAATTTATGAAAAATCCCGTCTAAGAGAAAAGCGACGCGACTCATGTAGCCTGTGGCCTCTAGGAGTGAAATACCCAGATAAAGCACCATAATTAACGGTAAAAAAGAGAGTACCGCCCCTACTCCACCGATGATTCCATTGCCTAAAAGCGAACCTAAACCTGTGTTACTTATATGTGTTTTTAAATAATCACTTAGTAGAGTAAACCCCGTTTCTATAAAACCTTGTAAACTTCCCCCTAGCAAAAAGCTTAAAGAAAACACTAAAAACATCAGCGCTAGAAAGATAGGGATACCATACACTTGGTGCATGAGGTATTTATCAATGGCTTTTGTGTAGTTAGTAGAAGTGGGGATTTGTTTGCAAACTTGTTTGGCTAGTTGTTTACTAAATTTAAGGGTTTCTTGGTTGAGAATAACAGAAAGAGAGCCTTCTTTTAAGGCATGGCATAAACGCTTTTCTGCTTGTTCTTTGAGTTGTATAATAATCTCTAGGGGATTTAAAACGCTCTGTGGTAAAGCCTGCTCTAATAAAAGATAAGCGCCTTGTTCTAGGCTAAGATTATGCGAATTTAAGTAAGCATGTAAATTTTCTAAGGGTTTGGTATTAAGCTGTTTGGCTAAATGATCTAACTCTAGTTTAAAGGCCGGGCTATAGGTGATTGTGGGGGGGGTGTAGGCTTGCTGGTGGAGTGTGATGAGGTGTTCTAGGATTTTTTCGGTATTTAAACGCGTATGAGCAGAGGTACAAATGCAAGGAGCGCCTAGAATTTTAGAAAGCATTTTAATATCAATTTCTAATCCTTCCTCACATGCCTCATCCCACATATTAAGGGCGATGAGAATCTTATGTTGGTTTAAAAGTTGGGTGGTGAGGGTGAGGTTGCGCTCTAAATTGGTACAATCCACTACATTTAAAATAAGATCGTAAGACTCATGATCTAAAAAGCGCTTGGTGATCTTTTCCTCAATGGTAAAATCATTGAGCGCATAAATACCGGGTAAATCAATAATATTGATAGTGTAGCCACCATAAACAACACTAATTTCTGTCTTTTCTACTGTAACTCCTGCAAAATTGCCCACTTTTAAATGCGCGCCACTCACGGCATTGATGAGCGAACTTTTCCCTACATTGGGCGGGGTTTTTAATTTCAGATTAATCTCTAAATCAAAATCCCCACTAGCGCCACTAAGCTGCTTAATAAGTGCTATCTCTAACACCTGCCCCCTTTAAGAGCTAAGTCTAAGACAATAGCGCAAATGATAAAGGGTAAAATCAAGCCCGCTAGCCTCCAAAGCTAAATGTGGTTTAAAGGGGGCGTAAGAGCCTTTAAAATCTGCTTTTTTAGCGTCGCGGTGATACACCGCATTACTATCACCCCTAATAAAAATAAAATGCACAATAGGAAAGCCTAACGCACTTAAATGCAGGCTAGAGGAGCGATCTTTCCAGTCTTTATAGTTTTTAGGATCGTAGATTTCAATTTCTTGCCCTAAAAGCGAACAACCCAAATAATCTTTAGGGATTAAATGATCATGGTTTAATGAATAGGCGATAGCATGGGGAGGTCTTGCATAGGCAATAAACCGGGCTTCTGTAAAATACTGGTAGATACTTGCATGGATACTTGTATCCATGCTTGATTCTTGCCAGCGGTAATCTAATTTATCATGTAAAACAATAAAAGACTCTTCATCTAAATTATCAAAGACGGCATTGTTTTTATTGATAATAAAACGCGTAGCGCCCATGCGCGCTGAAATAGAACCGCGAAAAATGCTAAAAAACCCTTTGCGAAACATAGAAAGCGATACCTTTTGGAGTTGCTCAAGTAATTTTTGATCCACTTCGCGTACATAGATATTCATGACAAAGATTCTAACACATCTAGTTTAAACGGGGTAGACCATTTGAGTAAGACGCTACTTCCATGCGCTAAAGAGGTCTTAATTGGGAGAGATAAAACCTGAGATTCAAGCATAAGAGTAAGGGTATTGCTATTACTATTTAAGACTTTGGCTAATAATCCGTCATCACAGCGTGTAGGGATTTTTATTTGGCATACATGGCGCTTTGATTGTTCTTGTATACACACAAGAGTATCTGCCATTTTATAAGCCTCTATTGGATCGTGGGTGATCATAAGAGTTGTGAGATTAAAATGTACACTTAAATACTTGATCTCTTCTCGTAGTTTTGTACGCATGTTAGAATCAAGGGCATTAAGCGGTTCATCTAAACATAAAATTCCCTGTGGGCTATCAAGTACTCTAAGAATAGCACGCGCTAGGGCAATTCTTTGGGCTTGTCCACCTGAAAGGGTGTCAATTCTGCGTTTTAAAAGCCCTTTTAATTCCATTGAATCAATAATGGCATGTATTTTTTCTAGATCGCGCTTATTAGCAAAGGTGATATTTTGATACACATTTAAATGGGGAAAAAGCCCATAATCTTGGAAAACAAAGCCTACAGAGCGTTTTTGAGGGGGGAGGCAGATTTTTTTATCTGTATCTAGCCACACTTCCTTATTAAAATAAATCCGCCCGCTATCCGGTCTTTCTAATCCAGCTAGCATGCGCAGCAAAGTACTCTTGCCCGCTCCAGATTTGCCTAAAATCCCTATAATTTGCGGGGTTTTTAATTTCAGATTAATCTCTAAATCAAAATCCCCACTAGCGCCACTAAGCTGCTTAATAAGTGCTATCTCTAACACCTGCCCCCTTTAAGAGCTAAGTCTAAGACAATAGCGCAAATGATAAAGGGTAAAATCAAGCCCGCTAGCCTCCAAAGCTAAATGTGGTTTAAAGGGGGCGTAAGAGCCTTTAAAATCTGCTTTTTTAGCGTTTAAATAAGCGCGCGCATTACTATCTTTTGTATAAAGAGGTTCGCCAACAATAGGAAAGCCTAACGCACTTAAATGCAGGCGAATCTGGTGTGTACGCCCTGTGAGTGGGGAAATTTGGAGTAAAGTTTGGTTATTAAAAGCATCAAAGCAAAGAATTTTAATAGTAGTGGCGCTAAACTTGCCTTGCTTATGGATTTGTGATCGCACACCTAGATCGCCTCGCAAATTAGAGGGCTCTAAAATGGGCAAAATGATACTAAAATCCCCGCTCGCATAGTTGTGCATATCTCCTTGCACTAAAGCGGTGTATGTTTTAATGATTTGGTGGTTACTAAAAAGAGCGCGTAGATTTTTTTCATGTTCTTTATTCTGGCTCACTAAAATAATGCCACTAGTTTCATAATCTAGGCGGTGGATTAAGCGCGCTTCTTGGTTATGGCTATAAACACTCTCATAAAGGCTAAAGCTGTGGTAGTTTTTAGGGTGGGAGTAGAGATTTTTAGGCTTGTAGTAGGCCTGAAAAAAGGGAGTAGAGAAAAAGGGTTTATGCAGGGCTGAGGGGAGTGCTTTAAAAAAAGTAAGGGCGATTAAACCTTGTATTTTTTGGGATTTTTTAAGAGGGCTCTGATCTAGGGCTTGCAGACGCCCCCTATCAATATGGCTTTGGGCTTTTTGGACGCTACAATGCAATATATTTGCGACAAATTTCCACGCCTTAATGGGTTCTTTGATCTCAAAGATTTGGCGTACAAAAGGCATTACATGCAGGCTTGTACAAAGGCTTTTAAAAGGGGATTGGGAGCAATAAGACGGGAGGTAAACTCGGGGTGGTATTGCACCCCCACATAAAAGGGGTATTTTTCTAAGGCCATAGCCTCTATCACAACTTGCCCATTTGTATCCACACTCTGCCCCATAACTTTAAGCCCGTGTTGTTCATAATCTTTAAGATAGCTCTTGTTGATCGTGTAGCGGTGGCGGTGGCGCTCCTCTATTTCTAAAGTATTGTAGGCTTTAGCGAGAATAGAGTTTTCTTTGAGGGTGATTTTATGTGTACCAAGGCGCATGCTAGAACCCTTAAGGGTGGTGTTTTCTTGTGTTTGGAGAAGATCAATAACTTTATATGGGGTGTCTTGTTTAAACTCTAAAGAATGCGCGCCTTTTAAACCTAATACCTCTCTTGCAAATTCTACAACCATGAGCTGTGCTCCCAGACACACGCCTAAAAAGGGCATTTTATTTTCTCGTGCATGCGTGATAGCCTGTATCATGCCCTCCACCCCGCGCCCTCCAAATCCACCGGGTACTAAAACCCCCTGCATGCCCTGCATTTTTAAAGCCACTCTTTGTTTTAACTGCTCTAAGCTTTCCCCCTCTTTGAGTTCTAATTCCTCGCTATTGATAAAGACCACCTCTACTTTAACCTGTAAATGCGCCCCTACACAGACCATACTCTCTAAATAGCTTTTATAAGATTCGCTTAAATGGGTGTATTTGCCCACAAAGGCAATAGAGATCGTGCGTTGCGGGCTAAGGATATTGTGCACTAGATCTTCCCAGATTTGTAACTCTCTTTGATCTAAGGAAGCTTTCATAGAAAAATGCGCAAAGAGGGCTTTAAGTAACCCTTCTTGTAAATAATTAGAAGGGCAGGCATAAATACTAGGGGCGTCTTTGGCTTGAATCACATTTTCCACACACACATCACAGCTACTTGCAATCTTAGCCTTCAAATCCGCCCCCAAATCCTGAGCGCAGCGGGCTAAAATGATATTAGCACTCACCCCCAAACGGCGCAACTCAATAATAGAATGCTGGGTGGGTTTGGTTTTAAGTTCTTGACTGGTGGCAATGAAGGGTACTAAAGTTACATGGATATTAGCCACTTGTACACTACCTAGAGTATTTTTAAGTTCACGGATAGCCTCTAAATACACCATTCCCTCAATATCCCCCACAGTACCCCCCACTTCCACGATTAAAAAATCCTTCCCCTGCCCTAGTTTTAAAATCCGCTCTTTGATTTCATCTACAATATGGGGGATTACTTGTATTGTTTTGCCTAAATACTTCCCCTGCCTCTCTTTTTCAATCACGTGTTCGTTTTGTTTAAGAGTAGCAATGCGGCGGATGTCTATGCATACACTGGCATAAAACTTTAAGGCATTGCCCCCTGTGGTGGTCTCAGGACTTCCATAACCCATAGTCCCAATTTTCATGCGAATCTGGTTGATAAAAATTAAGGTGGTATTCATCTTGTGTAAAATTCCGGTGATCTTGCGCAAGGCCTGACTCATTAAACGCGCCTGCAAACCTACATGTTGATCGCCCATGTCGCCTTCAATTTCCTTAATACCCCACCTGTAATAAAAATAAAACGCGTGTGCATGTCCCTTCCTTTTTGGATTTAATAAAGGTCTACAACTAAATAGTTTGTCTTTTGATCAATCTTGTACTGGTATTGCCCATCTAAGATGATAAAGAATCGGTAAAAATTATCATGGGTTTCTAGCGCGATCTGCTCTACATATTTTTGCCCCACCATAAGCCGTTTATCAAAACTTTCCTCGCCTCGATCAATGTCTAGTACTAAACGATAGGGTTTTGTCAAAATAAAAGAGCGCTGGATTTTAGCAGCGGTGCGCAGATAAAGTTTATTTTTGTGAGCCCAAAAATCAAAATTACCTATATGATAAATATTTTCCTTAGGGCCTAAAATAGCCCCTTCTTGGCTGAATGTGAAAGGATAATGCCAGTCAATATACTGGTTAACATCAATTGTTTTTGTATGGATTGAGGCGTCTAAATCTTTATAGGTGAGGGTGATTTTAGTGAGTACTCTAGCAGTAGTTGGTAAAGTGATTTTGACATGCCTAAAATAATCTGGTACTTCATCTCCTAAATGACTTGCCATGTTACTTCCAGATTTCATCAACGGTTCAAAAGGATCTTCACGGGCAATCAAAGTTCCTAGCAATAAAAGCACACATAGTTGTTTTAACATCAAATACCTATCATCTTTTAGGAGGCTCTAATTCTTTAAGTTCAAAGAGCTGTTTTTGGAGTTTGGCATTTTCATATTGCAGATTTTGTACGCTAGCTTGTAAATCATTTTGTTTGCGTTTGAGGGCTAAAAGCACTTCAATAGAGCTATCCCCAAAAAGCAAACTCCCAATATACATTCCAAAAGCAACAATGAGTGAAAACCCTAGCAACACACCCCTATAAATATAGAGAAATTGCCAAGTTTTACCCATTTATTCCCCTTCTGGCATAGCCCACTCTACATCAGACTTATCAAAAAGTTTTTCTTTAATTTTACCGGCAATCTCTGTTGCTAAATCCCCGTCATTTTTTAAGCTTAACTTAGCCGCCTCTCTCCCCTGCCCTAATTTCTTATCCAAATAGCTAAACCACGCCCCGCTTTTTTCTATCACCTCTAGCTTAACACCATAGTCAATCAATTCCCCCGCTTGGCTAATTCCATCTCCATACATAATATCAAACTCTGCCTCTTTAAAAGGGGGCGCTACTTTATTTTTAACCACCTTGACTCTTACGCGATTACCAATGGGGTGTTCGTTTTGTTTAAGAGTAGCAATGCGGCGGATGTCTATGCGTACACTGGCATAAAACTTTAAGGCATTGCCCCCTGTGGTGGTCTCAGGACTTCCATAACCCATAGTCCCAATTTTCATGCGAATCTGGTTGATAAAAATTAAGGTGGTATTCATCTTGTGTAAAATTCCGGTGATCTTGCGCAAGGCCTGACTCATTAAACGCGCCTGCAAACCTACATGTTGATCGCCCATGTCGCCTTCAATTTCTGCACGGGGGGTGAGCGCGGCTACTGAATCTACCACAATCACATCTACCGCCCCGCTACGCGCTAAGGTCTCTAAAATTTCTAGGGCTTCTTCTCCGGTATCTGGCTGAGAAATGAGTAGATTATCTGTATCCACCCCTAATTTTTTGGCATACTGCACATCTAAAGCATGCTCGGCATCAATAAAGGCACAAGTTCCCCCCTCTCTTTGTGCTTGCGCGATGATATGCAAGGTCAAGGTGGTTTTCCCGCTTGATTCTGGTCCATAAACTTCTACAATGCGCCCCTTAGGCACGCCTCCAATCCCTAAAGCCATATCCAAACCTAGCGATCCGGTAGAGGTGACCTCAATGTGTTCAACTTCTTTATCGCCCAAACGCATCAGCGCCCCCTTACCAAATTGTTTATCAATCTGTTTAATTGCTAACTCTAACGCCTTTTGTTTTTGTTCGTCCACAACGACCCCTTACTCAAATTTTACAGCTGGGGATTTTAACAAAGAATAGCTAAAACTAACTTACGCAGGTAGTTTTAAACAAAGGTTTATTTTTTATATGGCAAAATTGGGGCAATTTTTGTGGTTTTTGGGAGAGAATGCGCGGTATTGCAGTGGCTTTAATGGTGGCGCTGTGTTATGCGGGGTGCTTACAACCCATGCAAGACCCCCAAGATGAAAAAGTAGACTCGCAGGTGCGCTGTGGCTTTGGCTCTAGTGGGTGTTAAGCTCAAATGTTAAGGATTAATTTTTGGCAGAGGTGATAGGTGTTAAAAAGGGGGGACTGGTTTTAGATTTACAAAGTGAGGATTTGGAGGCTGGAGAGGCGATTTATTTTGATAATAGCCCGCCTGCTTTAGAGATTATCCGCCACTCATGCGCGCATTTGCTAGCTCAGGCAATTAAACAGCTTTATCCGGACGCGCAATTTTTTGTAGGGCCTGTGGTGCAAGAGGGGTTTTACTACGATTTTAAAACCGCTTCTAAAATTTCTGAGGACGATTTAGGCGTGGTTGAGGCAAAAATGCAAGAGATCGCCAAAAAAAAGCACCCCATTCT
Source organism: Helicobacter suis HS1 (assembly GCF_026000295.1). Lineage (NCBI taxonomy): Bacteria > Pseudomonadati > Campylobacterota > Epsilonproteobacteria > Campylobacterales > Helicobacteraceae > Helicobacter > Helicobacter suis. The sequence continues at coordinate 1,450,052 of NZ_AP026769.1, forward strand.
CAAACAAACCATGAGTCGCCAAGAAGCCCTAGAACGGTTTAAAAACGATCCGCTTAAACACGCCGTAATGTCTAAAATTGAAGGCGATCATTTCAGTGTTTACACGCAAGGAGAGTTTGAAGATCTGTGCAGAGGCCCCCATCTCCCCCACACCGCCCTTTTACAGCATTTTAAACTCACTAAACTTGCTGGGGCTTATTTGGGCGGTGATGAAAAGGCAGAAATGCTTACACGTATTTATGGAATTGCCTTTGCCACTAAAGAGGCGCTTAAGGAGTATTTATACCAACTAGAGGAGGCTAAAAAACGCGATCACCGCAAACTCGGGCAAGAATTAGGGCTTTTTTGTTTTGATGAGAATTTGGGGGCGGGTTTGCCTATTTGGTTGCCAAACGGAATGCGTTTGCGCGTGCGTCTTGAAAATCTCTTAAGTAAAGCCCTACTGCAATATGGCTATGAACCGGTAAGAGGGCCTGAAATTTTAAAAAGTTCTTTATGGCAAAAGAGCGGGCATTATCAAAACTACAAAGAAAATATGTATTTTACGACCATTGATGAAGTAGAATACGGCATTAAGCCGATGAATTGTGTGGGGCATATTAAAGTTTATGAACACGCTTTGCGATCGTATCGTGAGTTGCCCTTGCGTTTTTATGAGTACGGCGTGGTACACCGGCATGAAAAAAGCGGGGTTTTGCATGGGCTTTTGCGCGTACGCGAATTTACACAAGATGATGCCCATATTTTTTGCCGCTTTGATCAGATCAAAACAGAAGTGCTCTCTATTTTAGAATTTACCAAAAAAGTCATGGGTGTTTTTGGCTTTGAGTATGAAATGGAGTTATCCACTAAGCCTGCTAAATACATTGGAGAGGATCATATCTGGGAACAGGCAACCAATGCGCTTAAACAAGCTTTAGAGGAGCACAATATCTCTTTTGGAATTGATGCGGGCGGGGGGGCGTTTTATGGGCCCAAGATTGATATTAAAATCACCGATGCGATCAGGCGTAAATGGCAATGTGGAACCGTGCAGGTGGATATGAATTTACCCGCGCGCTTTGAGTTGAGTTATACCAATGAAACGGGGAATTTAGAACAACCCGTGATGATTCATCGCGCGATACTGGGTTCTTTTGAGCGTTTTATCGCCATTTTAACCGAACATTACAGCGGGAATTATCCTTTCTTCATCGCGCCGGTGCAAATTGCTTTAGTGCCGGTTTCTATGGATCAATTAGAGTATGCACAAGAAATTTATCACAAACTTAATAAACGGGGCTTTTTTGTGTGCATGGCAGATAAAAATGAGACTTTGAGCAAACGCATCCGCTCCCTAGAAAAACAAAAAATCCCCTTTATTGTGGTGGTGGGAAAAGAGGAAGTGGCGCAGGGCAGTTTAGCCATTCGCGATCGCGCTTTGGGCAAGCAATATACAATGTTGCAAGAGGAATTTTTTCAATCTATGGAGGCAAAAATGCGAGAGGTTAGCTTTTGAGCAAAGAGGAAGTTTTATTAAACCAAGCGATTCGTTTAAAAGAGGTGCGCTGTGTGGGGGAGAGAGGCGAGCAGTTTGGAATCATTTCCTCAGAGGAGGCTTTGCGTATTGCGATGAGTAAGGGCATGGATTTAGTACTCATCTCACCCACAGCTAAGCCCCCAGTGTGTAAGGTTATGGATTATGGCAAATTTTGCTACCAAAGCGAAAAAAAGCAGAAAGAGGCTAGAAAAAAGCAAAGGCAGATTGAAATTAAAGAGATCAAGCTTTCTACTCAAATTGCCCAAAATGATATTAATTATAAAGTCAAGCATGCCAGAGAATTTATTGAGGAGGGCAAACATGTTAAATTTAAGGTGGTGCTTAGGGGTAGAGAGAGCCATGATCCTAAAGCGGGTTTAGCGGTTTTAGAAAAGGTAGCAGAGATGATGAAAGATATTGCCAACGCCGAGAAAGAACCCAAAGCAGAGGGTCGTTTTGTGATGTGGCTTTTTGTACCACAAAAAAAGTAAATTTTGTTAGAAAGGAGAGAAGATGCCCAAGATGAAGACTAACCGCGGAGCAGCGAAGCGTTTTAAGGTGAAAAAAAACCTGATCAAGCGGGGCAGTGCTTTTAAAAGCCATATTTTGACTAAAAAAAGCCCGCAAAGAAAAGCCAACCTCAACGCTCCCCACTATGTGCATGCTACAAATTTGCGCTCAGTAGCAGGGCTTTTGTGTAAAGCTTAAGTTTTTCCCCCTCCAGCCAAGCAAAAAGGGAAAGTTTGATGATAATCACACCTCAAAAGGTAAAGGAAAGTTATGAGAGTTAAAACCGGAGTGGTGCGCCATCGCCGCCACAAGAAAGTTCTAAAACAAGCCCGAGGGTTTTATAGCGGGCGTAGGAAACATTTTAGAAAAGCCAAAGAACAGCTTGAACGCAGTTTGTGCTACGCTTTTAGAGATCGCAAGCAGAAAAAACGCGATTTTAGAAGTCTGTGGATTGTGCGGATCAACGCCGCTTGCCACATGCACAACACCAGTTATTCGCGTTTCATGCACGCGCTTAAAAGTAGCCATATTGAGCTAGATAGAAAAATCCTAGCGGATATGGCAATGAATGATATGCCGGCCTTTTCTAATCTAATAGAGCAGGTTAAAGCCCATTTATCGCCCAGCGCATAAAAACTCTGATTCTTGGATTGGAGTAAAAAGTGCCCCCTTTTTAAAAGGGGGTGGTTTGCAAGAAAAGGTGTTTGCTGGTTTTGTAGTGATTGCTACAAAAATTAATTTTATAATATTATTTTTTTCTGGTTAGTTTTTGTATTTTTATGTTTTTTTTAATAGCATAATGCTAGAATTCTGGCGCTAGAAGTCCATTTAAACTGAAGGAACCTAATGAAAAGAACAATAATAGCCATTCCCCTAGCTACAGCACTTCTAGGTGCTGCAGAGAGCCCGCAGTCCTCATCGAAGAAGTCTGATCACAAACATGCACAGCATGTGCGGATCTCTAAAAAAATGCGAGCCTCTAGCTCAGGACGCGGGGAGAGGAACGCCTTTTTTGTAGGCGCAGATTACCAACTGGGTATGTTTACCTCCACTGAACAAGCTTGTGCGGACGCGGGGCAATGTAGTGAAACAGGCGGAAAAACCGGTTATGGTAACATGGGTAGCCACACCTTTAAAGGAAATATCAATGCCCGTAACCATGTGAGTAATGGTTTTGGGATTGTGGTTGGGTATAAGCACTTCTTTAAAAAGTTGCCTGAGCTTGGAATGCGTTACTATGGCTTTTTTGACTATAACGCTTCTGATTACCGCTACTTTAAAAGCATTGATTCGGATAGCAATTGGAACAATAGCATGTATCACCCCACCAATATTTTTGCCTACGGCGTAGGGACAGATGTACTCTTTAACCCCCAAATTTTCAATAAAGAAAATTTCCACTTTGGCTTTTTTGCTGGGGCTGCCATTGGTGGATCTTCTTTTGGTCCTATGAACTGGTATTATAAAGAGTTAATGCAAACCTATGCTGGGCATATGCGAATCTCTAGCTTTAACTTCTTCCTTAATGGCGGAATTCGCTTTGGCACAAAACATAATGGCTTTGAGGTGGGTATTAAAGTCCCTCTCATCCGCACTAACTACTACACCGCTTTAGGTGATATACCCGCCGGTCTTCCCTTTAAAGCAACTTTACAACGCGACTTTGCTTTCTACTGGCGCTATCTCGTTGACTTCTAAGATTTTACTTTTGCCCCTTATGGGGGCTCTTATGGAGAGCAAGCAACACTGGTGTGTGCCTTGGGCTTCAAACCCAAAGAGCGTTTAGGTGTTCTAAGCGCTGCGAAGTTCGATTCTTTGGCTCTCTTGCCAATCTAAGGTTTTTTAAATGCAACAAATTTTTTTATGCTCGATCTCTAATGTGAGTAGCGGGGATTGTAGCGAGGATTGCGCTTACTGCACCCAGAGTTCTCACCATCAAGGCAAAATCCGCCGTTATAAATTTAAAAAGACTGAGGAAGTTGTGCAAGAGGCTAAGAGATTACATAAATTAGGCGCACTTGGCTTTTGTTTGGTAACCTCTGGACGCGATCTAGACTTACAAAAATGCGAGTACATCGCTAGATTAGCCCAAACAATCAAACAAGAAATCCCGCATTTGCATTTAATTGCTTGTTGCGGGCGCGCTGATGTATCCTCTTTAAAATATCTCAAACAACACGGCATAGACAGCTACAACCACAATTTAGAAACCTCAGAAAAGTTTTTCAAAAATATCTGTTCTACCCACCCTTGGGAAGAGCGTTATCAAACCTGTGAAAACACTCTTGAGGCGGGTTTAAGCTTGTGTTCGGGGGGGATTTTTGGCTTAGGGGAGAGTGTAGATCATCGCATTGAACTTTTAAAAGTTTTGCGATCTCTTACCCCCGCTACCACTCCTATTAACTTTTTTATCCCAAACCCTTCTTTGCCCATTAAAGAGCCCATTTTAAGTCCAGAGCAAGCCCTAGAGTGTGTGATTTTGGCGAGGGAATTTCTCCCTAAAACGCGCTTAATGATTGCTGGGGGGCGCGAGGTGGTTTTTGGTAAAAACCAAAGAGAGATTTTTGAGTACGGCGTAAATGCCATTGTTTTAGGGGACTATCTCACCACAAAGGGCGATGCCCCCAATCAAGATTTACAAATGCTCAAAGAGTATGGCCTGAGTATTGCTACTAGCTGTGATGGGTAGGTTTTTAGAGCGCATACAACAAATTTTTAAAGGCATTTTGGGTTTCTTTTATGCCTGCAGTGCTTTAACTTCTGATCGCATAAAAAAGCGCTTTGAGGAAATGGCCTCTCTTTTTTACTACGCCTCCTCATTAAGCTTTTATACCATTCTCTCCCTCTCTCCTATCTTGCTCTTTATCGCTCTTGTTTTTGTTAGCCCCTTTTCCCAAGCCTTTGAAGTAGAAAAGTTGCTTTTCCCAGATAGCCCGGATTTTATCAAAGTAACCCGCTCTTTTTTTAAATCCTTCATGCAAAATAACCGCGCCTTAGGCATTGTAGAAATCTCTTTTATTGCCCTTGCCTTCTTTTTATTCTGTGAAAACTACCGCTACATCGCCTCTAAAATTTTTAACGCTGAACCGCGCGATTACTTCACCTTTAAAGGAAAAAGGATTTTTGTTTTTTGGGGATTTGGTACGGGGATTGTATTCATGCTTGTCTTGCCCTGTATTTTGATTTATGATCTTAAAATGCAGGATTTAACACAGGGGTGGCAACTCTCTTTTTTACATTGGCTAGGTTCTTATGTTTTCTTTGTTTTACTCTTTCTTATCCCCACTAATAAAACCTTTAAACGGCTTTCATGGTCTCTTGTGTGGAGTTTTATTACAAGTATTTGTTGGAATTTGATGAAATGGGGTTTTGTTTATTATGTGCTTTATAACCGCACCTACCATGAACTCTATGGCTCAATTTCTATCCTATGGTTTTTAATGTCTTATATTTATGTTTCTTGGTTACTTTTGCTCTTTGGCATGTATGGGTGTGAGGTGTGTGATCAGAATAGTAAACCCTTAGTGAAGCGTTCCAATGCTAAGGATATGTAGGTTTGCTTAGTTTGAGGGAATGATTGGCTATTTCATAATAGCGGGATTTATAATAATCACTACAAAGCCAGTACGCGCTTTTTTTCTAAACCACCGCCCTTAAAAAGAGGCGTTTTTTACTCTAATTTCTATAAGTTAGAGTTTTTAGACATATAGGCGCATTAAATATCTGGTAAGCTATTTGTATACACCATAGATCTAGTGAATTATTGACGCGCACCTCTAGTGCGTTGTAGATAATGAAAAGTACGAACTACCCAAAAGCAAGCTTGTCGCGCGCCCCTTTAGGGTTTGGGCGTTGATAAATTTTAACCACTCCTTGATAGTGGAGTGAAACAACTATTCACTAAAAACATCAAGTAGCTAATTTATTTTACCCCACCGCTAAAGGTGAAATTTCTCAAAGTGGATTAAAAGGCGTGTTATTAGGCTTTTTGTTTGGCTAAAACATCTAAAATAGCATTGATAAGTTTAGGGGCTTGATCTTCGCCGTATTGTTTGGCTAACTCAATGGCCTCGTTAATCACAATGGGAGGCTTAGTAGTCGTATAAAGCACCTCATAAGCCCCTAAGCGCAAAATTGCCCTTTCCATGCTCCCAATACGCTTGATAGGCCAATCTTTTAATAAGGGCTGTAAAATTTGATCTAAATTTTCTAGGCGATCTAATGTTCCTTTTAAAAGTTCTAAAGCAAATTGTTGTTGGGCGTTTTTGATCTTTCTTTGGTTTAAAAAATCAGAGGCCTTTTCTAGCACCGCTTCATTCCCGCTTTCATAGGCATATAACAAGCCTACAACTGCCTCTCTAACTTGACTTCTAGTGGCCATTATAACTTCGTATAGAGATTAAGTAATTCAACCAAGGTTTGCATCGCCTCAAAGCCCTTATTGCCCGCTTTACTCCCGGCGCGCTCTAATGCCTGTTCTATATTTTCCGTAGTGAGTAAGCCAAAGCTAACAGGCAGACCATATTTTAAAGTGGTGTTAGCAATGCCCTTTGTAGCCTCTGCGCTGATATAATCAAAATGCGGTGTACCTCCTCTAATGAGTGCCCCTAATACGCATACCCCATCGTATTTTTTAGAAACAAGCAATTTATCTAATACAAAGGGTAATTCGTAAGCCCCCGGAACTCTAATCACGCTTAGATTTTCTAAATTACCTCCATGCCGTTTAAAGTTATCTAGTGCGCCTTCTATCAGTCTATCGCTAATTAAATGGTTAAAGCGCGAGGCTAAAATCGCCACTCTCTCATGCCCGTATAGATTTAATGCCCCTTCAATGCTTTTAAATTCCGCCATTAATATCCTTTAAATAATGTTGTGGGCAACTTTGCAGGGCTAATAAATCCTCTATCAAAGGTTGTAAATGCGCGGTATTAATCATATTAGCCCCATCGCTTAAAGCATTTTTAGGATCGATATGGGTTTCCATAAAAAACCCATCTACCCCCACTACTGCACTAGCCCTAGCTAGAAAAGGCACAAAAGAACTATCCCCCGTACTTTTACCCTGCGCTCCACCCGGCATTTGCACGCTATGGGTTGCATCAAAGATCACTGGGGCAAAGGCGCGCATAATCACAAGTGATCGCATATCCACCACCAAATTAGCATACCCAAAACTAGCCCCCCTCTCACAAAGATAAATCCCATGTTCTAAACAAGCTTGGTAATGGGGGGTTTTATAATTCTTAGCGCGGGTTTTTAATGCCTTCAGCGCGCTATATTGCATGTCCTTAGGGTGCATAAACTGCCCTTTTTTGATATTTAAAATCCGTTTAGTCTGTGCGGCTGCAACAATTAAATCAGTTTGGCGGCATAAAAATGCTGGGATTTGTAATACATCTACTACTTCAGCTACTACACCTGCCTGCGCGCTTTCATGAATATCGGTTAAGAGTTTATAGCCAAATTTATTTTTAATACTCTCTAGCATTAATAAACCCTTTTCTAACCCGGGTCCGCGATAACTCTCTAAACTGGTGCGATTAGCCTTATCAAAACTAGCCTTGAAATAAAAATCAATTCTAGGGTCTGTGGCTAGAGGTTTAAGAGCATTGGCAATAGATTCTAACACAGACATTTCCTCAATCACACAAGGACCAGCAATCAAGACGCATTTAGCCAAACTCTTTCCTTAAATAAGTGGTGTATAATGGCGCATTGTAGTTTATTTTTGCTAAAAAAGGGATATGATGCAGCTGTGTTTGGCGCTAGATTTAGATAATAAGCGCGCATGTTTAGATTTATTAAAACAACTTCAAGGGTTAAATCTGTGGGTAAAATTAGGTTTAAGGGGGTTTATCCGCGAGGGGCCACAGTTTATTCAAGAAATTAAAAACTTGGGCTTTAGAATTTTTTTAGATTTAAAATTACATGACATCGCCTCTACTATGCAAAAAGCCGCTTTAGAGTGTGCTAAATTAGGCGTAGAAATGATCACTTTACATGCCAGTGCTGGGAGTGAGGCGCTAGTAGGCGTGGTAGAAAAAATGCGCGCGTTAAAAAAAGCCCCTCTTTTAATGGGGGTGAGTATTTTAACGAATTTAGAGCAATCTCAGGTAGAACAAATTTACCATGCCTCTTTACAAGATCAAGTTTTACACCTTGCACAAATCTGTTTTAAAAGTGGTTTAGACGGCGTGGTGTGCTCTGTATTTGAGAGTAAGGCGATCAAACAAGCTACTAGTACGCGCTTTTTAACTCTGACCCCGGCTATTCGCCCCTTTACATATTCTTTAGACGATCAAAAACGGGTGGGTAATTTAGAAGATGCTAAGCGCGCTTTAGCTGATTTTATTGTCATTGGCCGCCCTATTTATAACGATTCTAACCCCCTACAAATCACCACCAAGATTTTAGAAAAGATAGGAGACTAGCATGCAGTTTTGTACTAAGGGGAGTGATCTTATTAGTTTTAGAGGCCAAGAAATTGGATTTGTACCCACAATGGGGGCTTTACACTCCGGACATGCTAGTTTAATCCAGAAGGCTAGGGCGCAAAATAAAATCGTGATTGTCTCTATCTTTGTTAACCCGACCCAATTTGGCCCCCATGAAGATTTCAACCAATATCCTAGAACGCTGCAAGCTGATTTAGAACTCTGTGAAGATCTAGGGGTAAGTGCTGTTTTTGCCCCAGAACCTACAGAAATTTATCCTTTTAAACAGAAAATCACACTCCAACCGCCCCCCTCTTTACTAGGCTTTGAAGCTGATGCGCGCCCACATCATTTTGAGGGCGTTTTACAGGTGGTGCTTAAACTCTTTAATCTAGTGCGCCCTAAGCGGGCGTATTTTGGACGCAAAGATGCCCAACAGCTTTTAATTATCCAGCATATGGTGGCTGATTTATTTTTAGAGATAGAAATTGTACCTTGTGAGATTGTACGCGATTCTGATGGACTAGCTTTAAGCTCGCGCAATGTGTATTTGAGCCAAGAGGAGCGCCAAAGCGCGCTTAAACTCCCTCAGGCCTTAATGCGCATAAAAAAGGCTATTAGTGCGGGGCAAAATCATAGCGCTAACTTAATTCAGCTAGGTTTAGAAGTTTTAGAAGGGCTGAAGGTACATTACTTAAGTATCTGTGATCACTACTTAACACCCTTAGATCAAATAAAACCAACAAAAACCCTTATTTTGTGCGCGATTCAAGTGGGGGCTGTGCGGTTATTAGATAATTTATGGGTGTGATTGGCAAAAGTCTAGCTAAAGAAAGGATAGTATCATGCTTTTAAACGCCATTATTGAAAAAGATGAGTTTGGGTATTTTGCCTATGTTCCCACCTTACAAGGTTGCATGACGCAAGGAAAAACTTACGAGGAAATTCTAAAAAACATAAAAGAGGCTATTGAGCTTTATTTAGAAAGTTTGAGAGCTGATGAATTAGCCCTCATTTCTAATAAAAATACGGCAATAGTTCCTATTGAAGTGGCTTTTAATGGCTGATCTGCCTAGACTCACTGCAAAAGAAGCTGAAAGATTGCTATTACAGAATGGTTTTACTCTTGCTAGGCAAAAAGGTAGCCATAAGATATATATAAAAGGTAAGATCAGACAAGTTTTGCCTTTTCATTCTGGTAAAATTTTACACCCCCTATAAAGACCTAACTTAGGAAAATTATCAAGCGCGCTATAAGATTGATAAATATTTCATTAGACCTTTAGATTACTCATAGATTACTCATTGTTACCTAATTAGAAATATAATACCAGAGTATTTAATTGTGGATTTTTTTCATGGTTAGGACGATAGGATTAGTTTTATTAGTTGTTATAGCATTTGGATCAATACCACGAGGCGATTTGTTAGCCGTTGATATTGATATTCGCAACGGGTTATTTGTTGGCGCTCAATATGGCATGAATAATGAGGATTTAAGTAGCCAAACAAAAGTTCCATGCCCAATCTGTGCTTTAGATCAAAGCGTAGTTAGCTTGCCAAGCTTAGATAGCAAGAGTAAATACCCGCCCTCTGTTGTGGGGTGGGTTAATAGCCTTGATTCAAATATCACGCAGGTCTTAAACGAACTTACTGATCTTAATAATCTTTTATTACAGGCTGAAATTGATAACCAAAGTCTAACTTCTCGTACTAGTATTTCTCTCTCAGATATTGCAGATTTACCCACACTTGAGGCACAAATCCAAAGTACAATGGCTGATTTAAAGGCTATATTGATGCCCACGCAGATAGCGCGCAAAATCAAGGTGTACTTTCTAAGTATGCCTCTATGCTATCAGAAATGAAAGTCTTAGTAAACAACTCACTACTGAGGTAAATAATCATAATAACGCTATATCTTCACAAGTGCAAAGTTACAATAAAGCAAAGTCAGAGTATGAAAATAAATTAAACCAATATAATTCAGAGAAGGATAAATACCAGAGCGTAGTTAATAATGTTGCTAACTCTTAGTAACGCGACAAGCAATCAAGAAAATCAAAAAAATCAAACTATACAAGATGTAACCAACAGTATTAATGGCATCATTAAAGGTCTACAAGCTTTAGAAACCGCTAGTTCTTGGCCATTTAATGGAGTTTGGACACAATCTCAATATAACCAAGCGATTAATGCAGGGATAAATGCAACCGGAGTAACCACCAGCTGTATGACGGATAGTACTTGTAAAAATTCAAAACAGACACTTGATCAAATAGCCAAAGATTTAAGTGATGCCCAATATAGAAATCTTAGCCCATGCCTCTATCATGTTAAAAATTGCCCCCTCAGTACACAAACTCCAGAAGAGAAGCTAACAGACTTAACGCAAACTATGGAATGGTTTAGTTGGATGGCTGCTTTGGTGTCTAATAATTCTACAGAAAGAACAGAGTTAATAAACGATTACAAGACTTTTCTTAGTTTGTTGAGTCAACAAACTTATAAGAATTTTCAACAACTATTCCCCACCACCTCCCAAGCTATGCAACCCGCCCCCACTTTCACCACTCCTAATACTTTAAGTTTTAACTACCAAAACTTCGCCAATGCCATTAAAGCAGTAGACACCACAAGAACTAGTTTAGTGCCTATGATGACAAGCTTTAATCGCTTTAATAAACCCTATGCTAATAGAAGTTATAACGGCTCGCTCTTGCTTGGCTACCAGTCTTTTTTTAGTAAACACTTTGGTTATTCTATTCAAGGTAGCGTAGGCTATGGCTATATAGGAAGCCCGCTTTTTAAAATGCAATACTTCGGTGTTAATGCGCTTAGAAACTTACAAGATGTATCCATTAATCTAGGCGCTGATTTGTATTGGGATTTTAACGCCCCAAAGAATAATACCGCCGCATTTTATGGGCTTTTTGTGGGTTTATCTGGCGGGAGTATGAATTATGATCTAAGCGCGCAAAGTGATATTTGGCGTGCTTCTTATGATTTTGATTTAGATTTAGGTTTGCGTTTTCAGTTTGGGGCTAATATTTTTAAAGTCGGGGTAGATATTCCTTTGCTAAAACATAATATTAACTGGCAAATAGAAATGGCAGGGCACGCGCCAATTAATTTTGAAATGCAACAAGGCGTGCAAAGTAGCGGGTTTTTTATCCAATATGATCGCATCATTTTATGGCGCGCCTCTAGTTTTTGGGCAACTATTCACCGCCACTTAAAAAAGAGACATAGAATTGAGCACATCTACGACCCGTATAGATTCTAATCCACAAAGGGCATAGAGTAAAAACTTTCTATGCCACAATAACAACTTTCTAAATTCATCGTCCCCCCTCCGCCTAGCATTATATCGCTATGTCTAAATAAAGCATTAGAGTGAGTTAGATCGTAAAAAACTTGATCAATATCTTTACCCTCAACTAATTTAATTTCAGGGTAGATGTTGTGCAAAATAGAAAAATCTAGCATTTCTTGGGTTTCTTTGATTCCGCCTACCAAAGAGCCATAAACTTTTTTATTCGGATCAAAAACAAGTTGGGCAATGCTAATAGTTGGCATCACATTAAAGGGAGGCAAACCTACAATGGCTAATTCCCCGCCATAAGCCAAACAACGAACATAATCTGTTAAATCATAGCTAGTTGGGATTGTAGAGAGGATAAAATCTAAATTAGCATGTTTGGCGTCTTTAACAGAGCTATAGTAATGTTTAGCGCCCATATCCATTGCCATTTCTTTTTTAGATTCACTTCTTGCAAACACGCTTACCTCAGCTCCCATAGCTAAAGCGTATTTAAATGCCATATGTCCTAATCCGCCAAAACCGGCAATGCCTACTTTAGTGCCTTCTTTGACTTGTGCAAATTTTAAAGGCGAATAAGTGGTGATCCCGGCGCAAAATAAAGGTGCGATTTTTTCAAAGGGCGCGTCACTAGGTACTCTAATCACATAATCCTCATCTACCACAATACAATTAGAATACCCGCCCATGTGGGGTTCGTTGTTGTGGAAGTAATCCGGACAATTATAAGTATGAACAGTCTTTCCATGCTCACAAAGTACTTCATGGTGGTTTAAACAATTAGAACATTGTTTACAAGAATTGACAAAAGTACCCACTCCAGCGCGATCGCCTACTTTAAATTTATGCACATGAGAGCCTACAGCGGTTACAATCCCTACAATTTCATGCCCGGGGATCATCGGATAAATCCCCTCCCCCCATTCGCTATAAGCCGCATGGATATCGCTATGGCAAATCCCGCAGTAGTGAATATCAATTAACACATCATTTTTACCCAGAGCGTGGCGGTTGAAGCGATGTTCTTGAAACTTCCCGTCTTTAGAAAAAATGGCAAAACCTTTGGCTGGTATCATAGTGTCTCCTTTTTTACTTTTAAGATTCATTGAAATTTAAGCATTTTTTAAGAGCTAATATCCTAGCCCGCGCGCGATTTTACTATAAAAATGCTAATAAAAATCATCTACCAAAATACTGGGCTAATAAAGGGGCTTTGAATAGAAAATCAAAATTAACCGCGCCTTTAATAAAAACTTTTTTAGCTCTAGCGTGGTTTTTTGCTTGGATACTCTTGCGGACTGTATTTACATCTTGATTTTGATAGGGCAATAAAGCATTTTGGACAAAATGAAGGACTTCAGGCAGAGTTTTAGCGTGTGCCATTAATTGGTGTTTGAGTAGGTAATGATCATGGTAGAGCCATAAAGAGCGTAAAGACAGAGTAGGCAAACCACAATAACAACTTTCTAAATTCATCGTCCCCCCTCCGCCTAGCATTATATCGCTATGGGCGTATAAATTAGAGGCGCTAAATTTTTGTTCTAAAATGATCACATTTTTAAGATGATTAAAGGCTTTTTTAAGAGGTTTAGCGCTGTAGCGTGGGAGGATTACCAAATTAACATCTAATTCATTTAAAACGGGGATACTTTCATAAAATAGGGTTGTGGGGGTGAATACATAGTGGGCTTGTTCTTCTTGGCGCAATAAAAGAGTGGGGCGCTTACAATTTAAACCACAGGTTTTTCTAAAATCTATCTCACTAGGCTCTTTTAACCACAACACCGGATCAATAAAGGGATAAAAGATCACCTCTTGCGCACCGGCTAATTTATAAGCCTCAAGAGGCACGATAAAAGGAGCAAAGATCACATCTGCTAGGGGGGCGCTGAGTTTAGCTAGTTTTGTAGGTGGCATGATCGTTTGTTTATTGTTGGGTTTAGAGCCTAAGCTTGGGGTGTCTAAAAAGTAGGCAATAGGGATTTGTAAAGCAAAGGCACTTTGCACAGCCTCTACACTTGCACCCACTAGCAATAAATCCGGGCGCTTTTTGGCAAAAAGCTTTAAAAACCAACGGCTACGCCTCAAGCGCTCTATATACTTTTGCTCTAAACTTTCCCCCCGCCCACCAAAACATAAATAAGGCATGTTATAAAGGTCTAAAAGCGCGCAGGTTTCTTGGTAATTAGGGCTACTGCGGGTTGTAATAAGAACTTCTGTTTGCAATAAGGGGAGTAATTCTTTAAAGAATAAAGCTTGTTTAGGATCAATAATATCTAGCCAAATCAAAGCGATTCTGCTAATCTTTCTAACATGGTGTATACAAAATGAGCGCTAATCTTAGCGCTTTCATGTAAAAAGAGATCAAAATCAGCGGGGGCTTCCCCATTTGCCTTATCACTCACACTTCTAAGTACACAAAAAGGGATATTAAAATCCCGGCAAATACAAGCCATGCTAGCTCCCTCCATTTCCACCACAGCCGCACCAAAGATTTGATTCCATGTTTGTTTTACTTCAGGATTGTTTACAAATTGATCGCAAGTGGCCACTATGCCCTCTTTAAGCTCTATATTTAAAGAACGCGCCACGCCTCTAGCTAATGCATTCAGAGTTTTATCACTTTCTACAAATACGCTACTCTCAGGGATAAAACCTAAAGGATGCCCAAAGGCGCTTAAATCCACATCTGCTTGACAAAGTTTGGTAGCTAAGATTAGATCATTAATTTCTAAATCAGTAGCCAAACCCCCCGCTACTCCGCTAAAAATAAGCGCCTCTACACCATAGCGTAAAATCATAATGCTAGCCGTTGTTGCGGCATGTACCTTACCAATTTTACTATAGGCTAAAATTAGGGTGGTGTTTTTAAAAGAGATAATGTAAAAAGTGTTATTGCCTACTTTTTCTGCTCTATGCTGGCTAAATATTTCTAAAAGCGGGGTGATCTCCTCTTGCATCGCTCCCATAACTCCAATGGTTTTAAAAGTAGGCATTTTGCTCCTTGTATTGATGATTAGTTTATTTTAACACATTAAGCTATCCATTAGTAGCGATAAGCTAAAATCTAACTTTGTGCTTGTGGACAGGTGGGTGAGTTGGCTGAAACCACATCCCTGCTAAGGATGCGTAGCCGTAAGGTTACCGAGGGTTCGAATCCCTCCCTGTCCGCCACTCCTTCTGCACTTAAATAGCGCTAGTTTATATCCTGCTTGTATTTTAGTTGTTAGCTATGGAAAAATTTTAAAAGATGAGAGTAAAGCCCCGGTGGCAACCGGGAGAATGAGAACTAGTTGTGTTCTTCCTCATGTTCATGGTGATGATGGTGTTCCCCATGGTGGTGATGATGGTGGTGATGATGACCGCCATAGTAGTGGTGATGGTGGTGATGATGGTGATGTTCTGCACACTCTTCATGCTCATGGCAACATTCATCAGTATGATGTGACATTTTCGTATCCTCCGGAAGTAAAATATTCTCAGTGTCAAACCGAGTGGGGGTATTCTATCTAAGAAAAACTATGTTTTGGTAAACAGCGTTATTAAAGATCAAGCTTGTTTGAAAAAAAGCACGCATTCTTTTTCTAAAGTGTATAACTCATAACGCAAGGTTTTAAAATTTGGAGTGTCTAGTGTGGGGGATAAGATGTATTTAAAACATTCCTCCAACACGCGCGCGCTCTCCTGTGCCCGTTTAAAATTGGCTTGCAGCATGTGCAAATAAGATTGTGCATGCATGCAATCATAAGCACTAAGTACATCTGCATTACTATTTCTTTGCGTGTATAACAGATTAAAATCAACTTTATTTTCAACAAAGATAGAAGTAGCCGTGTGGCGGATTGTTTTAAGGCGTGTGGCTAAATCTTGATGATCGCAAAGATAGCGCATCATATCCTCAACCACTCTAACCCCCTCCTTTAAACGATTCAAATTGGCATCTAAAAGACGCCAAACGGGTTTAGTCGTCGCGACCACCCATAATACCCATGATTTGTAGGAGCGAAACAAAGACATTTAGAAAATCCACATACAAAGCCACAGCGGCTTCTATAGGGCTTTCATAAAGACCTCTAATGATGTTTTGGGTGTCATAGGCAATAAAAAGGCTAAAGAGAATCACACTCACTCCGGCAATAGCCACTTGCATGAGAGGAGAACCTAAGAACAAGTTAATCAAAGAGGCCACCAAAACAACAATCACAGCAATAAAGAGCATTTTGCCCATATTAGCTAGATCGCTTTTGGTTTTAATCGCATACACGCTCATGATGCCAAATATAATAGTTGTCATGCCTAAAGCCTGCCAAATAGCACTTGCTCCTGATCTAGCAATCACAAACCCTAAGAGAGGTACTAGAGTGATACCAGATAAGAAAGCAAAGGCAAAGAGCATTAGCAAGTTAACAGTGGGCATTCTGCGGGTAAACATCAGCCCAAAAAAGGCGGCAATTTCACCAATAAAGAAAGCCCACTTATACTGGACAACAACACCAAAATGCATCAGCCCTATTAGCGCGCCAATGGTAGCCAAAAGAAGGCTGCCGGCGAAGAACTTATAGGTCGTTTTAACAAAATCAACTAAGACTGTTTCACTTTGTTCTGCATGGAAAGAAGTTTCCACCTGCGAACGGTTATACAATGCCATGGTAAGACTCCTTTTATCAAAAAAGTGCTAGGATTGTAGCAGATTGCGATTAATTTATTGCTTAATATTCATTAAATCGTTAGTGTTTAGCTTGAGATAGGAGGATTTGTTGAGGGTTGCAATTAATGGTTTTGGTAGGATTGGTCGTTGTGTGGCTCGGATTTTACTTTCTAGGTATGCGGGGACTTTGGCGCTTATTAATGATCCAGCAGATAGAGAGGTTTTAACCTACTTATTTGAGCATGACAGCGTGCATGGGGTTTATAGGCCGGAGGTATCTTTAGAGGGGGAAAAACTTTGTGTGGGGGATAGTTGCGTACTTTTTAAGCAGTGTCAAAATCCACAGGATTTAGATCTTTTAGGGATAGATATTCTCTTAGAGACTTCGGGGAAATTTAACACCTATGAGGATTTAGAGGTTTTTAGGCAAAAGGGGGCTAAAAAAGTGATTTTAGGCGCGCCCTTTGCACCCAGTGCCTCAGATTTAGCTAAAAAGGCTACTTTTGTATTAGGGGTTAATCACTTTGCTTACAAGAAACAAGATATTATCTCTAATGCCTCTTGTACCACTAATGCCCTCGCGCCTCTTTGCATGCTTTTAGATACGCATTTTGGGATAGAAAGCGCTTTACTCACCACCATTCATAGCTACACAAAAGGACAAGCCCTTGTTGATGGGGTTTTAGGCACGGATAAACGCCGTAGCCGCGCTGCTGCTAATATTATCCCAACCACCACTAGATCGGCTATGGCTCTTTATTATGTTCTGCCTAATCTTGAGGGGAAAATACATGGCCGTAGTGTGCGCGTACCGACTATAGATGTTTCTATGGTGGATTTAAGTGTGTATTTACAAAAGGAAACGGATACCCAAACACTTCTCACACTTTTTAAAGAGGCTAGCCAATCTAATCTTAAGGGCATTTTAGAAGTAGATAGCGCTTATAAAGTGAGTAGCGATCTTGTGGGCAATGAGGCTAGTTGTGTGGTGATAGAAGACATGATTTTTAGTCTAGGTAGGCATGTTAAGATCATGGCGTGGTATGATAATGAATGGGCTTATGCTAAACGGCTAGTAGATTTAGCCCTTTACACGGGGAATGCAGGCGGTGAGTAAACATGGTAATCTAGTTGAATATGGTAGAATTTGGTACATTGTTTTAAGCTAAGATACCTTAGAATTTGTCCTTATTATGATAAAGGGGCGCATGGAAAAGATAGACAAAATCTACCATCTACTCCGTATTAGGGCTATGCATGGATTCTAAGGAGCAAGACCTCCTCAAAGAACAACTTTTTCACGAATTGTATTTAAAAATCCAAGAGAATCAAGCCAAATTAGAACAGGAAATAGCTAGTAAGATTGAAAGTTTGGCTTTATCACACCTAGATTTAAATAGTGTGTTTCGGATTGAAAGACGCAATAGTGCTATGGCTTATAAACTTGTGGTGCTATTAAGTCTGATTAGTTTAGCTTTAACCGTTGCGTTAATTATTCTCTTGCCTCTTAAACAAACCCAGCACCATTTTATTGACTTTGCTAACCAAGATAAACACTATGCCATTATCCAAAGAGCTGATGCAAATTTAGCCAGTAACGAAGCTTTAGTGCGTTCATTAGTAGGCCAATACATTTTAAACCGCGAATCTATTAACCACATTGACGATCAAAACCGCTATGAAGTGGTGCGTTTACAAAGTAACTCGTCAGTTTGGCATGTTTTTGAAAGTCTAGTCGCCTCTAAAAATAGCATTTACACCGCCCCTAAAATGGATCGCGATATTCATATCGTCAATATTGCCTTGCTTAAACATTCTAAGAATCAAAATATCGCCCATGTACAAATTGTGGCTAAACTCTTTGATGCGGGGCAATTAATCCAGCAAAAGCGCTATAACATCGTGCTTAGCTTTACTTTTTTGCCCCCGCCTTCTTTTGATACAACCATGATGCCTAAAAACCCTACTGGCTTTCAAGTCAGCCGCTACAGCGTAACTGAAATGCAAGATCTAAAAACCCTCAAACCCTAAGAATTTAGGCTAATTCCTCTTTTAACAAGCTATTAACCATCGCCGGATTAGCGTTTTTCAGATTTTTAAGCACCTGCCCAACAAAAAACCCTAAAAGTTTTTCTTTACCGCCCTTATAATCCTTAACCTTATCCGGATTAGCCTCTAAAATCGTCTTAATAGCCTTTAAAATCACCTCTTTATCCCCCATTTGGGCTAGATTGTGCTTAGCAATGATCTGCTCAATATCTGCCACACAAGCTACCTTTTGCTCCATCAGTGTATCTAAAATTTCTTTGCCGGCCTTGCCTGAAATATGCTTACTATCAATTAGGCGCACTAAATGGGCTAAAACTTGCGATTCTATAGGGCTATCTTGCAAACTCTGCTCGCCTTGCAAACGGCCTAAAAGTTCCACACTTAGCCAAGTAAAACTCCCCTTAGCGCTAGCCCCCTGCTCTAACATCGCCTCAAAATAATTAGCCATTTCTAAACTACTCACCAAAATATCAGCCTCCTCAGCTTTAAGCCCTAAAACTTTGACATAGCGCTCTTTTTTAGCTTCAGGGAGTTCTTTAATATTTTGCGCCTCTTGCATCAGTTCTACTGGGATAAAAAGGGGCTTTAAATCTGGATCGGGAAAATAGCGATAATCTGCTGAACCTTCTTTATTGCGCATGGATTGGGTGATGCCTTTACTTGTATCAAATAAACGGGTTTCTTGCACCACTTCTTTTTCATAAGTCCCGCGCTCAAAGGCCTCTATTTGGCGTGCTACCTCATAATCAATAGCCTTTTGGATAAATTTAAAGCTATTGAGATTTTTAATCTCTACACGGGTATAGAGTTTCTCCTCCCCTTTGGGGCGGATAGAGACATTAGCATCGCATCTAAAATTACCCTCCTGCATATTGCCATCACAAATATCTAAAAAGCACACAATGCTATGCAATTTTTTAAGATAGCTAATTGCCTCGCTACTACTGCGCATATCCGGGCAACTCACAATCTCTAAAAGCGGCGTGCCTGCGCGGTTTAAATCCACTTGTGAATACTGTGGGCTATGGATATTTTTCCCCGCATCTTCTTCTAAGTGCGCCCTCTCAATAGCAATACGCTTTGCTCCCGCTTCTGTTTGTATGTCTAAATATCCGCGACTCACAATGGGTAATTCAAACTGAGAAATTTGATAGGCTTTGGGCAGATCGGGATAAAAATAGTTTTTACGGGCAAAAACACTATTTTGATTGATTGTTGCATGAATGGCTGTGCCAAAGGCAATGGCTTTTCTTACTGCCTCAATATTGAGCACAGGCAGGGCTCCGGGTAGCCCTAAACACACGGGGCATGTGTTACTATTAGGGGCGTCTTTAAAACTAGTAGGGCAGGAGCAAAATATTTTACTCTTAGTATTAAGCTGGGCGTGTACTTCTAACCCGATAATGGTTTCAAACATGTACTTCCTTATTTTAAAGATAAAGACATTTTACCACGCGCTATTTAACATTCTTAAGCAAAACCTTTCTTTGCGGGGTAGGATTGTATAAATTATGCTGTAATGCAGCCTCATGTGTTTTAGCAAATAGTTAGTTTTAGATCGCTTCACTTTATTTTTGAACGCACAACATGGCATAATGCGCCTATGCTATTTTCTATTTTTTTCGCGGTTTTTATGCATGTCTATTAAAGAGGCGGTTGTTTTGCTTAACATGGGCGGCCCTAATCATTTAGCTGAGGTCGCGCTTTTCCTTAAAAACATGTTTGCTGACCCCTGTATTCTCTCTTTTAAAAACCCTCTTTTGCGCAAAATTTTAGGGAGTTTCATTGTCAAAAACCGCCTACAAAAAGCCCAAGATATTTACAAATGCATTGGCAATAAATCCCCCATTAACGATCTTACCGCTAGGCTTACAAACCGCCTTAATGCTTTGGATACAAGCCGCCACTACACCTATGCTATGCGCTACACCCCTCCCTTTACCTCTATGGTTTTTAACGAATTAGCCCAACAAGGTTTTAATTCTTTAGTGCTTTTTTCTATGTATCCCCAATATTCCACTACCACCACACAATCCTCCATGCAAGAGGCCTTTAAAACCCTAGAAACTTTGCATTTTTACCCTAATCTGCGCATTATTGATCGTTTTTATACCCATTCGCTCTACAACGAGGCCATTATCCAAAGCATTTCTAAAACTTTGCAAAATAGATCTGCAAAAGATTTTGTCTTGATTTTCTCCGTGCATGGATTACCCGAAAGTATAATCAAAGAGGGCGATCCTTATCAGGCTGAATGTTTACACCAAGTAAGTCTTTTAAAACGCTTGCTACTGCCCTTTAAATTTAAACACATTGAACTTTCCTACCAATCTAAAGTAGGCCCTCTTAAGTGGCTAGAGCCTAGCACTGAGAGCATGATAGAACAACACCGCCGCGATAAAATCCTCATTTATCCTTTGGCCTTTAGCATTGATAATTCTGAAACCCTTTTTGAGTTACAAATCCAATATAAACTAGAGGCGACGCGCCTAGCCGTGCCTGAATATTTAGTTTGCCCCTGTTTAAACGATCACCCTCTCTTTGTCAAGGCTATTTTAGAGCTTGTAGAAAATGCCCCCTCCCTAAGCCAAGATTTTAAGACAAAAGGCTACAATGTCCCCTTTAATCCACACCAAGAGGCTTTTAAATGCGTATGATCTCTTATTTTACTTTATTGCTTTTATTATTCCATTTTAGTTTGGCTTCTGATGATGAGATTGATGATAGCATGATTTCCTCAGGCGCGATCTCTCCTAAAAGTACGCTAGAGACAAGCGACAATTTAGACAAACAAAGTTATGCCGGGCTAGAGGATATTTTTCAAGATACCCGTATCATCAGCCCCCATGGCAAACATATGCTACTCATTTTTAGCAAAAATGGCTGTGCGTACTGCGAAATGCTCAAGCAAGATTTAAAACACTATGCAGAGCTTAAAAACTACATCAAAACACACTTTAGCGCCTACTACATCAACACCAGTTATAGTAAAATGCATGATTTTAAAATCGGCACGCCTGAAAAACCCCGCGAGTTAAAATTACCCACTTCCGAGCTTGCTCAGATGTATGAGGTTAACTCCACACCCACCATTGTTTTAGCCGACTCCACCGGTAAAACCATCTATGAACTCCCTGGCTACATGCCCCATGTCCAATTTTTAGCGGTTTTAGAATTTGTAGGCAATAACCTTTATCAGGGCATCAATGACGATAAAATCTTTATCCAAAAACTACGCGCCTACATTCTTAAAAAGACAAGAGAGTCTAAACATGCAAGTTAGGCAAATCTTTGCATTCTTTTTTGGATCTTTTTGGGTAGCCATTCCCCTTATTGTTGTATACGCCACCGCTTGTGCTATGGCCACCTTTATAGAAAACGACTATGGTACTCCTGCTAGCCGTGCTGTTATTTATGACACTTGGTGGTTTAGCGCTTTGCATGTGTATTTGTTAATTGTCATCATTGGTACGATGATCACTTCTAAAGCATGGCAAAGAAAACGCTATATTAGTCTCTTTTTCCATAGTTCGCTAGTGCTTATTATTTTAGGCGCGGGAGTAACCCGCTTTTTTGGCTTTGAGGCCACCATGCATATCCGTCAAGATCAAAGTAGCGATCGTATCCGCACCACAGATAGCTATTTAAATCTCACCGTGCAAAAAAAAGACAGCCCCCCTTTGCATTTTTCTCTTAAAACCCCTCTCTCACCCTTTTCTAAATACCTTCCTAATACGGAGGTTATGGTCTATGGTAAAACACTGCTTTTAGAACCCTTAAGTGTGCGCAAAATGACTCCTAATAAAAAAGATAACCGCGCTCTTTTGGTTATTAAGGTAAGTTTTGATGGAGAAAGCCAGACACTACAAATCATAGGCGGGCATGAGGTAGAAAGCCAAGATGCACAAGCAACTCTTAAAGACCTACAAATACGCCTTAATTGGGGTATTTCAGAGCGCAAACTTCCCTTTAAACTGCATTTAAAACGCTTTGAATTAGAGCGCTATCCCGGTTCTATGAGCCCTTCTTCTTATGCCTCTGAAGTGGAAGTTTTAAGCGCAGATGGCAAGGTGATCAAACCCTATAGGATTTTTATGAACCATGTTTTAGATTATGGCGGGTATCGTTTTTTCCAATCCTCCTACGATCAAGATGAAAAGGGCACGATTCTTTCAGTCAACCGCGATCCGGGTAAAAACTTCACCTATGCGGGCTATGCCATGTTAATCTTGGGCGCACTCTTGTTGCTTTTTAATAAAGAGGGGCGTTTTCAAAAGCTCTCGCGCTTTTTAAAGACCCAACAAGTAGCCGGGATTTTATTAGCCCTTTCTTTAGGGTTTAGCTCTTATGCACGCGCTGAGCAGGGCAAGATTGATATGCACGGGGGCAAGGAGGCAAAAACCCCTGTAGAAAACATGGCTAAAGTTAAGATAGATAAAACCGCTCAAAGAAACGCCCAGATCATTACACGCATGAAAAATCTTAAAACCCACTCTAAAGGCCAATTAGAAAGATTTGGCCGCTTGCAAGTACAAGGCTTTGAGGGGCGCATTAAACCCTTAGACACGCTTAGCATGGAGCTTATCCATAAAATCACCCACCAAGACGACTTTAAAGGCATGGATAATTTACAGGTGATGCTTGGCATGATGCTTTATCCAGATGATTATAAAAATATTAAAATGATCTACACCTCCACGCCTAAACTACGCACGATGATAGGAGTCCCTGCTAACCAAAGGCGGGTAGCTTTTTTGGATCTCTTTGGGCCCCATGGTTATAAACTCCAAAACTATGTAGAGGAAATCAACCAAAAAGCCCCTAAAGATCGCGATGAATTTGATAAAGATGTATTAAAAGTTGATGAGCGCATTAATCTAGTCTACATGATTTTTAGCGGTTCAATCTTAAAGATTTTTCCCAGCCATAAAGGCCAAATTTGGCTCGATCCTGAAGATGCGATTAGAAGTAGCGATGCGACTCTAACTAAAGAGGCCACAGGATTTTTACGGGCTTTGTTTGTAGGCTTTGATATGGGGGTGGATCATAACAAATGGGAGGCGGTTAATAAAACCCTAACAGAGCTAGATGCCTACCAAAAAGCCCATAGCAATCTTTATTTACCTGCCTCCAGAATTAACTCTGAAATCTTTTTAAACCACAGCAATTTTTTCCACTTTTTAATGGCCCCTTATTTATTGCTAGGCGTGTTTTTATTAGTTGTGGTTTTAGTGGCTACCTTTAAAAATAAACCTGTGAATGTCTGGCTACACCGTGGTTTTTACACTGTGCTTTTACTCTGCACTCTAGCCCATACAGTTGGTTTATTATTAAGGTGGTATGTGAGTGGGCATTCTCCTTGGAGTAATGCTTATGAGTCTATGCTTTATATTTCATGGGCATCTACTTTGGCTGGTCTGATCTTGCGCTCTAATTTAGCCCTATGTGCCTCTAGCTTTTTAGCCGGCACAGCGCTATTTGTAGCGCATTTAGGTTTTATGGATCCCCAAATTAGTAATCTAGTGCCGGTTCTTAAATCCTACTGGCTAAATATCCATGTCTCTATTATCACGGCTAGCTATGGCTTTTTAAGTTTGTGCTTTATTTTAGGGTTACTCACTTTGCTTTTATTCTTGCTTAGAAGTCCAAAAAGACCCCATATTGATCAAACTATCCTCTCACTCAGCGCGATTAATGAAATGGGAATGATCATGGGGCTTTTAATGCTAACTGTGGGCAATTTTTTAGGCGGGGTGTGGGCTAATGAATCTTGGGGGCGTTATTGGGGTTGGGACCCTAAGGAAACTTGGGCGCTTATTTCCATTGCGGTTTATGCAGTGATCTTACACTTGCGCTTTTTGCGCTTTGATTACATGCCCTATGTCTTTGCTAGTGCTAGTGTGCTAGGCTTTTACTCTATTTTAATGACCTATTTTGGGGTCAATTACTATCTCTCAGGAATGCACAGTTATGCCGCAGGTGATCCTTTGCCCATTCCTGCTTTTCTTTACCCCTTTGTGGCCTCCACTTTTGCGCTTGTGATTTTGGCTGGATTTAAACGAAAACTAGTCATGGTCAAGATTTAGTCTTGACTTTTGGCCATTTCTACACTAAAATAGCCTTTTTCTCATTTTAAGCGCTTTAGTTCTCCCTAGCGAGGCTTGTAGTTGTCCAATCATCAGAAGAAAACAAGGATTTTAATGGCAGATCACCCTAAACAAAAAACCCATACCCCTGTGAGTGGTTATCGCATTGAGGAGTTGCGCGCAAAACCCACAGAAAAACTTTTAGAAATTGCCAACGAGCTAAGAGTAGAAAACCCGCAGGAATTCAAACGACAAGATTTGATGTTTGAGATTCTTAAAAATCAGGTGAGTCAGGGGGGTTATATCCTCTTTACAGGTATTTTAGAAACAGCAAACGAGGGCTATGGGTTTTTGCGCGGGCTAGATGGGAGTTTTTCAGATAACCAAAACGATACCTATGTGAGCCACTCACAAATTAAGCGCTTTGCGTTGAGAAATGGCGATATTGTAACCGGTCAAGTACGCGCTCCAAGAGATCAAGAAAAATACTATGCCTTGCTTAAAATTGAGGCGGTTAACTACCTCCCCTTAGATGAGATTAGAAACCGCCCGCTTTTTGATAACCTCACCCCGCTTTTCCCTACAGAACAGCTTAAACTAGAGTATGAACCTAATAAGGTAACTGGACGCATTCTTGATCTTTTTAGCCCAATGGGTAAGGGACAGCGCGCGCTTATTGTAGCCCCGCCAAGAACGGGTAAAACCGAACTTATGAAAGAACTAGCCCATGGCATCGCCCGTAACCACCCTGAGGTTGAATTATTAATTTTACTCGTAGATGAACGCCCTGAAGAGGTTACTGACATGCAAAGAAGCGTGAAAGGTCAGGTATTTAGCTCTACTTTTGATTTACCCTCAGCTAATCATATCCGTATTGCTGAATTAGTACTTGAGCGGGCTAAGCGCAGGGTAGAAATGGGAAAAGATGTAGTGATTTTATTAGATTCTATTACAAGATTAGCACGGGCTTATAATGCTATCACACCCTCAAGCGGGAAGGTTTTAAGTGGGGGCGTAGATGCTAATGCTTTGCATAAACCCAAACGCTTTTTTGGGGCGGCGCGCAATATTGAGGAGGGCGGAAGTTTAACCATCATCGCTACAGCTTTGATTGAAACAGGATCGCGCATGGATGAGGTGATTTTTGAGGAATTTAAAGGTACGGGCAATAGTGAAATTGTACTTGCTAGAAGCATTTCTGAAAGGCGTATTTATCCGGCCTTTGATGTGCTCAAATCCGGTACCCGTAAGGATAATATTTTGTTAGGCAAAGATACGCTCACTAAGGTTTGGGTGCTTAGAAATGTGATGCAACAAATGGATGATGTAGAGGCGCTTAATTTTATTTATTCCAAAATGCAAACCACCAAAGACAACCAAGAATTTTTAAGGCTCATGCAGGAGGGGTCTTGAGGGTTGGGGTTTTTGATAGCGGGGTTGGCGGGCTTAGTGTTCTTGAGAGCCTACTTAAAGCCCGTTTATTTGAACACATTATTTATTATGGCGATACGGCGCGCGTGCCTTATGGCCCTAAAGATCCGGCCACTATCCAAAAATTTTCTTTAGAAGCTTTAGATTTTTTCAAACCCTATCAAATTGATATGCTCATTGTGGCGTGTAATAGTGTGAGTGCATGGGCTTTGCCACAAATGCGCAATCAAAGCAAAATGCCCATTGTAGGAGTAATAGAGGCGGGGGTGCTATCTGTGCTTAAAAAAACTTCTCAAGAGCAGCCCATTTTAATATTAGGGACTAAGGCCACTATTGCCTCTAACCGCTACGCAAAAGAACTAGGCGCACATGGTTATAAAAATGTGCAAAGTTTAGCCACAGGGTTATTTGTGCCCTTGATTGAAGAGGGGGTTTTAGAAGGCCCTCTTTTAGAGGCCTGTATGGTGCATTATTTTAAGGATTTAAAATGCGCGCCTTCTGTGGTGGTTTTGGGTTGTACGCATTTTCCTTGGATTGTTTCTAGTTTAAAGGGCTATTTTTTAGAGCGTTTTAAAACTCCATGTGAGTTTGTCCACTCTGGCGAGGCCATTGTAGAGTATCTGCAAGAAAAATACAATCTCCTATCAAGAAATCAAGAAAGTAATTTAGAACTCTTTGCAAGCGGAGATGTTAGTCTTTTAAAACAATTAGCCCATTCTTTGAGATCAAAATAAATAAGCGTAGGAAGCCAGCCAGTAGTAAAAATCCATGCTTAAAAACTTGTTGTTAACCGCGTTGATTTTGCCAAAAGGGATTTTAACCCCTAACTCTACGCGGTGTTGTTTGTCTATGGTGCTACCAAACCCCACATCTAAAACCCCGTTATAGCCCATAAAACTACGGTTATCCGTAGAACTCACTAAAGTATGCGCCCCCTGAAAATAACCAAGCCCTACCCCTATATAAGTGCCAAAGGCGTATTTAGATTTATGGTAAAAATCATTGACCATATCTAGGTGCAAGCCTACAAAAGAGGAAACTAGCGTATTAAAGGCGGTGGGTTTAATAGCCATGAGATATTCAATCTGGCCTCTTAAGGAAACATAGGGGTTAAAATTATGCTGATAACCCCCCTTAAATCCCCAGACAAAGGAATTAATCCATGGTTCTTTATTGGTGCGGTAAGTAGCAAAACCCGTTGTAGCCCCGATAAAAATTTGGTTTTTAGCTAAGGGCTCTGGCTTGTTTTGGCTAGCTCCTATTAAAGCGCTGGCTAGTAATAAAGAGCTAAACAGCCTTCTCATTTGCTACCTGTGGGATTGGAGGGTTATCCTCTTTGGATTTGGGTTTAGCCCCTAGAGATTTAAGCGGTTTATTATCCTGATAGAATTTTTTAAGCTTATCATCAATAGGCGCGATGAGGCGGTAGAAAATAGGCACGACAAGCAAACTAAGTAAAGTTGAGACAATAAGCCCACCACTCATAGCAATGCCAATAGGGGCTTTCATAGCCGAACCTTGTCCTGTAGCTAAAGCTAAGGGCAACATGCCAAAAACCATAGCAATGGTGGTCATCAAAATGGGGCGCAAACGCGATTCGCCTGCTAAAATAACAGCCTCCTCAATGCCATGCCCTTCTTTGCGTTTTTCTTTGGCGATGTCAATAATTAAAGTGGCGTTTTTACCCACCATTCCGATGAGCAAAATCAAGCCCATTAAAGAGAACATACTCATAGGTTGGTGGACTAAACCAAGCGCAAAGAAAGCCCCTGAAAAGCTAAGTGGCATGGTGATCATAATAATGAGAGGCTCAAGGATAGACTCATAGAGTGCAGCTAAAATCATATAAATCAAAATAAAGGCGGTAGAGATGGCTGTTCCAAAGGCAACGCTGTTTTCTTGAACTCTTTCTGACTGTCCTGTAAAAGCAAAGAAAACATTTTGTACAAGCCACTTATCTTTGTGCGCCCTGACTTGGTTTAAAAGATCGCCCAAACTCGCCCCTCCAGCAGGTCTAGCTAAAACGGTAACACTGCGCTGGCGGTTGTAGCGGATGATGTTAGTTGGGACTTTGCGCGTGATGATCTGTACAAGCCCGTCTAAAAACATCAATTTACCATCTTTATTTTTAACCTGAATGCGCTTGATGTCCTCCTCACTCATCTTTTTATTAGAGGGCACGCGGATAATGATGTCATATTCCATGCCATGCTCTTTAAAATAACTCACACGATTAGACCCTGAAAAAGCATTGTTAATTACAGAGGCAATACTTTGGGCTGTTACCCCGTATTTAATCGTGGCTGCACGCAAAACCCGTAACTGAAACTGGGTTTGATAGTCTGAGGTGTTAGTGTGATAACCGGCTACCTTGCCCTTGAGTTCAGGACTTTCTAATAAGAATTTTCGTAGATTTTCTACGGTTTGATCCACAAGTTTTTGATCAGAGGAATAGATATAAACCTGAAAAGCAGCGTTATCCCCACCCCCAATAAGGGGAACTTCACTTGCATTAATAGAAACTAAATCTTTGGCTTCAGGTAGGGCGCGTAGTTTGTTGCGCATCTCTTCCATGATCACAAATTGGTTACGCTTGTGGTGGTTTTTAAGTTGGACATAAAATTTACCCTTAAAGGTGCTTTGGATATTCCCATAGCCTATTTGCATAGAATCAAACTCTACATCTGGATCGGCATCAATGACTCGTTGTAAGGCCTTCATTTTCTGCAACATGTGCTGTAAACTAATATCTGTATCTGCCTTCACCCAGATATAAAACCTACCCCGATCTTCTTGGAGTATAAATTCCATTCCTAATTTGCTAGCCACGCGGACAGAACTAACAAAAATCCCGGCCACGACTAATAAAATAATGAGCTTGTGGTTTAAAATCCAACCTAAGAGTTTGGCATAGAGTTTGTCCATTTTTTGGAAAAAAGGCTCAGTGAAGTTATAAAACGCGGATTGTTTGGAATTTACCAAAATAGAGCTAAGCATAGGAATAACTGTAACCACTACGATATAAGAAATGGCAATAGCTAGCGCCACTGTGATCCCAAAACTTTTAAAAAAGCGCCCCGACATGCCTGTCATACTACCCACAGGGATAAACACCGATAACAGCATAGCCGAGATAGCGATAATAGCAAAGGCAATTTCATGCACGCCTTCATAACTAGCCGTCTTTTTATCCATGCCTGATT
Organism: Helicobacter suis HS1; assembly: GCF_026000295.1. Classification (NCBI taxonomy): domain Bacteria; kingdom Pseudomonadati; phylum Campylobacterota; class Epsilonproteobacteria; order Campylobacterales; family Helicobacteraceae; genus Helicobacter; species Helicobacter suis. The sequence goes on from NZ_AP026769.1 coordinate 1,479,257, forward strand.
CAAGCTTTTTATGGATATTTTCAATCACCACGATCGCATCATCAATAATGATCCCAATAGAGAGGGTAAGAGCAACCATAGTGAGCATGTTTAAAGAAAAGCCCATCCAGTTAACAAGGGCAAAAGTTCCCATGATTGAAATAGGGATACTCATTGCTGAAACAAAGGTAATTGAAAAGCTACGCAAAAACATAAACACCACAGAAACGGCTAAAATCCCGCCTAAAATCAAGTCAAATTTAACATCTTCAATAGAGTGGCGGGTGTAGCTTGTGGTGTCTAAAAAGGGGCGTATATTATAGCCCGGGCTAGCCGCGCGCATGGCATCCATTTCTTTATAAATGGCATCTACAATTTTAATTTCATTAGCCCCAGCGATTTTTTGCACTTCTAATACGATGCCGGGTTCATTTCCATAACTAGCATAGGTGATGTCTGTATCAATGCCCTTTTCAATGGTGGCAATATCGCCTAGTCTTACATTGCTCCCAATCTGGATATTGGCAATATCGCTAAGTTTGTAGCTATTACCATCTACTAAAATTGCGTAATTCTTGGTCTTACTAATGATCTTGCCCCCGTCCATTTCAAGGTTTTGGGTGTTAAGGGTGTTGTAAAGATCATTAAAAGTTAGCCCATATTTGTTTAAAAGAGTTGGATCGGCATAGATACGGATTTGTTTTTCCTGATAGCCATTAAGCTGGACATTGCCCACGCCCTCAACCTTTTGTAGCATGGGTTTGATCACATTTTTAGCATGATCGTTAAGTTCGGCTAAGCTCTGGGTTTTACTGCTCAAAAAGATCGAGAGAATGGCCTGCCCGCTAGTATCTACTTTATCAACGGTGGGTTTTCTGATATTGGTATCATTAAAAGTAACAGAGGAAACCTTATTGATCACATCATTCACCGCTACTGTGATAGGTTTTTCAAGCACAAATTCAATCGTAACCACGCTGACATTAAGCGCACTATTAGAAGTAACCTTTTTAATCCCATCAATTTCCATCACGGCTTCTTCAATTTTATCAGTTACCTTACTCTCTACAATGTCCGCACTTGCTCCGGGGTACTGGGTTTTAACCACCACAATAGGGTAATCCACATTCGGGAAAAGCGCCACGCTGATTTTCTTTAAGGCCATTGTCCCAAAGAAAACAATCATGAGGGCAAACATCACAGTTGTAATGGGTCTTTCAATTGCTATTTTATACATGGCTACTGGATAAATCCATCCCCAAAAGTGCCCGGTACAAGAGAACTATTAGCCGGCAAAAGCGCCTCAGCGCTTACCTTACGGGTACTTGCATCAATAGTAGGATAAATTTTAGTGATGCGTACGCGTCTTTTTTCGGGTTTGCCATCAATGCTATAAACAAATACATCTCCAACTTTTACTTCGGGCAAGTATTTAGAATCAAATTGCAAGACAATTTTAGATCGATGGCTAACTAGTCTAAATAACACCGTACTATTAGCGCTCATTCCATTGCCTAACTCAATGTTTTTACTGGCAATCACCCCATCAAAGGGCGCTCTTAAAATTGTCTTTTCTACGATTGAATCAGCATAATCGCGATCAAACCCTAATTTCTTATAATTAGAATAATAACTGTCTAAGGTGTTTCTATCAATGGCTCTTCCAATTTTTTGGTAGCGCTCATATTGTTTTTGGGCAAAGTCATACTGCTGGATAATGGAAGCAACTTGGGATCTTTTATCCCTATTGTATAAAGTTAAGAGAATATCCCCTTTTTTGACCTTACTGCCCACATCTACATAGATCGCATTTACAATCCCTGCAGAATCTAAAGTTAAATTAGCATCTTGAAGGGCAAGTACATCAAAAACGGCATACACTTCTTTAGCACTAAGTCCTATCACCAATGAAAAGATCATTAAAAGTATTTTCATCTTTCTCCCTTAGCGTACATAATTTTGGATTTCATGCCCACTATAAAAAATATAGTTAGCCTTTTGCATTTCGTAGTTATTTAGCGATTGGTTATAAACCACTTCTGCATCAAAACGAGTCCTTAAAGCCCTAAGATAGGTGGTAAAATCCACCAAATTAGCCGCATACCTTCTTTTAATACTATCATAGGAAATGGTGGCTGATTTTAAACTAGCCTCTGAACTGCGGATTCGATCCACAGCCATGTATATAGATCTGCGGTAAAGCTCTTCATCTTTTTGTTGCTCCATTTTTTTATACATGAGGGTTTTTTCCTGTGATAGTTGATTTAAGCGTACATATTGTTTTTGTAAACTCAATCCAATATCGCTTAAAATATTCAAACTAACCACAATCCCTACAGTGTTTTGTTGTTGTGGGAACAAGTTTCCAAATCTATTATCCTTACCACGGGCAAATGCCGGTTTTTGGATATAGTATTGCCAGTCATCATTAATATCCACTGTAGGGTAGTAGTTGAGTGCCTTATTTTGATAACTAATTGCTGTGATTTGTTCTCTAAGGGCGCGCAAATCTGCTCGTTCCCTGAGTGCAAAAGAGGGCTGAAGAAGAGTAGTACGGCGCAAAGAGTGGATTTTGCTATTAGTCAAATATTCTAAAGTCAAGCGGTTTTGCTCAATAGAAAACTGTATATTAGTAATATCATTCTCACTTAACGCGCTTTGTGCTTTAGCACTCTCTAATTCATCAATGGCTACCAAACCTTGATCATACAAACGCCTAATACGCTTGAGATTGAATTGTAGCTCGGCTAATCTTTCCTTATAGGCCACTAGTTGTGCCATGTTATTGAAATATTGGTAATACTGCTGTACCACTTGCAAATAAATGCTTTGCTTGGTGTATTCCATATTAGCACTACTAGAACGGTAAGAAGCCGCTTGTTGTCTAACGCCATTAACATCGCTAAAACCATTAAACAAATTTAAGGTTAGTTTCGTGTCGAGTAACTGCATACTATAGTTAGGATAAAAAGGCGTGTTTCTGTTGCGGTGGTTAAAGGTATAACTGCCGCTTAAAGTTGGCAAAAACTTAGCTTTAGCAATGGCGTGGTTTTTAAGCGCTTGTGCTACCTGCAGCCTTGCGGCTTGGAGTGAGTAGTTGTTATTGGCATTTTTAATTAAATCTGCCAAACTTAGCGCATTCCCCTCCGTAGAAGCAAAATTATGATCCTCTAGCCTTTCTAATCGTTTCAAATTGAGGTTAAAATCTTCTTCAGGCTGAGGTTGATACCCTTGGAGCTCTAAAGCCTGCAGGTGCAGACAAGTCAAGCAAGCTAAAAGAGCCCCCCATGCTCTCTTTTTATATGAATGTAAACTCATCGCAAACTCCATACTATGTTGTTGTCTAAATTGCTGTAATTATTAAATATTAATGTGGTGTCCTTGGCGGGATTTGAACCCACGGCCTTACGATTAGGAATCATACGCTCTATCCAACTGAGCTACAAGGACCCTTCATAAGACTAACCAAATGGCCTAAAGTTGTAGAAAGCACAACTCTAGGGGATAAAACTTAAATTTACTTTTTCTTACTAGACTTTGTACCTTTGCTAGATTTTTCAGAAGATACAATGTCTTTTAAGACCTTGCCGGGCTTAAATTTAGGCACCATTTTATCTTTAGTCATATAAGTTTTATCACTCCCGGGTACTTTCCCACTCTTGCCCTTTTGTAAAGCCACTTCAAATTTACCAAACCCCACTAATTCCACACTTTCATGGGTGCTAAGGGCTTTTTGTACGGCTCTAACAAACCCATCTAGGGCAAATTCTGCATCTTTTCTGCTATCAAAGGACCCTGCCTCTTTCATCAATTCTACAAACTCTGCTTTTTTCATTTATAATCCTTTCAAGTTGTTCTGTATTGGGTGCAAGGAGGGGGCATTATACTACAAAAACCCAAAAAACCCATAAATCTACGCTAATCCACACTCCATTAAAAATTGAGAATATAAATTACACCTCTACCTATTAAAAATAGGCACAGACTTAAGAGCCCTACAAGCTAGCTATTTGTATGATAATTTTTAGTTAAATTACAAGGGGCATGGGTGTTACAAGTTGCAATCAATGGAACAGGTCGGATTGGTTTGTGTGTGAGTCGCATCCTCGGGGCGCGTACAGATGTAGAACTTGTCGCCCTTAATTCTACCTGTGATACCCCTACTTTAATCCACCTTTTGCGTTTTGATTCTTTGCACAGACCCTCACTACCTATAGAAATGCTGGATACAGATTATATACGCATTGGAAGCCAACAGGTGCGTGTTTTGCATGAAAGAGATCCGGCTAAACTCAATTTTAACCCCGCTACCCTTGTTTTAGAATGCACAGGAAAGTTTAACGATCTAGAACTTTCTAAAGTCCATCTTAAAAATGGGGTAAAACAAGTGATTATCTCTGCTCCGGCTAAGAATACGCCTACCTTTGTTTATGGAGTTAACCACACAAATTATACTGGCCAATCTGTTATCTCTAATGCCTCTTGTACCACTAACGCCCTCGCGCCTCTCTTGCATGTTTTAGATAGCCAATTTGGTTTAGAACATGCTCTCATGACTACGATTCATAGCTACACTAACGATCAAAATCTACTAGATTCTAAACATAAAGACCTACGCCGTGCCCGTGCCGCAGCGCTTAATATTATCCCTACTACTACGGGTGTGAGTAAGGCCGTTGCGCTTATTTTACCCCACCTTAAAGATAAGATCAGCGGTTTAGCCTTGCGTGTGCCTACTCCAGATGTCAGCCTTGTAGATTTAAGTTTTGATACCCGCCTAGACTTAGATTTAGAAACTCTGCATGCTTGTTTGCAAGAGGCTACTCAAGGCGATTTAAAAGGCATTTTAGGTATTGATTCAGACAAACGGGTTTCTAGCGATTTTATCGGCTCACCCTTAAGTGCTATCTACATTCCCGATCAAAGTTTAGTTTTAGGAAAACATCATGGCAAAATTCTAGCTTGGTATGATAATGAAATGGGTTATAGCCATAGATTAGTGGATTTAGCCCTATATATTCATTCTAAAGGAAGCGTATGCTAGCTGGTATTAAGAAAATGCAAGAGGTGCTAGGGATTCAAGATGTAAATTTACAAGATAAAAGGGTGCTTATCCGCGTAGATTTTAATGTCCCTCTGGATAAAAACTTAAATATCACAGAAGATACTAGAATGCGCGAGAGTATCCCCACGATCAACTATTGCATGGATAATGGGGCAAAATCAGTTGTTTTAGTAGGGCATCTAGGACGCCCTGAGGCTAAGGTAGAAGGACAAAAAGAGGAGAGATTTTCCTTTAGCCACCTACTTAAACGACTCGAACGGCTTTTAAATAAGGAAGTGTTATTTGCCAATTCACCCAAAGAGGCTAAGCAACTCTTAGAGACTCAAGATCACCCCATTATCTTAGTGGAGAATCTGCGTTTTTATAAAGGCGAAAAGAATAACGATCCGGAGTTTTCAAAGAAATTAGCTGCTTTGTGTGATATTTATGTTAACGACGCCTTTGGCACAAGTCATCGCAAACACGCTAGTACTTACGGCATCGCTGCCTTTGTGCCCCTTAAAGTAGCCGGCTTTTTGCTTAAAAAAGAGATCAATTCCTTTGCTAAGGCTTTGGCTAATCCTTTAAGACCCGTGCTTTTGATCGTAGGCGGGGCTAAGGTGAGCTCTAAACTCACCCTTTTACACAACATTTTAGAGCGGGTGGATAAGATTATCATCGGTGGGGCGATGAGCAATACCTTTTTAAAAGCGCTGGGGTATGATATGCAGGCCTCTTTGGTGGAGGAGGATTTAATTAATGAGGCTTTAGGGGTTTTAAAGAAGGCAAAAGAGAGAGGGGTGCGGGTTTATCTACCTGTAGATGTGGTGAGTAGTACGCATTTAGAACACACCGATCAAGTACAAATCACCCCCGCGCAAGATATTGCGCTTAATCATATGGTTGTAGACATAGGCCCAGCTACTTCTAAGCTTTTTTCTTTAGTGATCCAACAAAGCCAGACCATTATTTGGAATGGGCCACTTGGGGTTTATGAAGTACCGCTTTTTAGTAGAGGGTCTTTTCAAATCGCCCATAGCATTTCTAATACTTACGCCTATTCTTTAATAGGTGGGGGCGATACGATTGATGTTTTAACCCGTGCGGGTTATAAAGATAGCGTGAGTTTTATCTCCACCGGTGGGGGGGCAAGTTTGGAACTTTTAGAGGGCAAAATTTTAGTTGCCTTTGAGGTGCTTGATCGCAAATAGGAGGCGGACATGGTTAATGTCTTTGCTAAAAACAATAATTTAGTAGAAGTCCATGTCTTTAGCAGTTTTGCTACCCTTTCTTTAGAGGAGAGCAATATTTTATGGTTTGAACTCATCAACCCCACCCAAGCAGAATTAGAGTGCATTATCCAAAATTACTCCCTACACATCTATAAGCGCGAGGATTTAGAAAAAAGTACCATGACTAAGTACTGGGAAAACAGTACTTCTATTATGATCAACACCTTTTTTATCCACAAAGATAGCCCCCTAGCCTTCCACACAGAGGCCATCACTTATCTATTAACCGAAAATATTTTATTTACGATCTATGAGGGCAGTTTGCCCATTTTTGAAGATGTACAAAAGCGCATTTTAGCTAGCCCTAAAAAGTTTCAAGATGGCTTTGATATTCTGGCTAAAATTTTAGAACTCTACTTTGAAAAGGGGGCAGATTGTTTAGAGGAGGTAAATCGCGAAACTAGCGCTTTGCGAAAACACATTGTTTTAGAGCAGGAGGAACTTGACCACGAGGATATTTTAATCACCCTCTCCTTTTTGCAAGAATTTACTATGGAGCTGCGCGACTCGCTCTTTGATAAACGGCGCATCATCACCACCCTACTTAAAAGTAACAAAGTAGATAGCGAGACCAAGAAAGACTTTACTATTATCTTGAAAGATTTTAACTCTTTAGTGGACTTTAGCACGGCTAATCTCAACGCCTTAGATAATATCCAAAATCTTTTCACCTCACAGGTTAATGTGGAGCAAAATAAAATCATTAAGCTCTTTACAGTGGCTACTATGGCGATGATGCCCCCTACTCTAATTGGTACGATCTATGGAATGAATTTTGAAGTGATGCCAGAATTGCGTTGGGAATTTGGCTATCCTATGGCGATTGTGGCAATGGTGATCTCTACGATCTTGCCCATTCTTTACTTTAAAAAGAAAGGCTGGCTATAGCGATTCTACAATCAAGAGAGCTAACACCACACAACCTAAAATAAAGGCGGTGGCAATCCCTTTTAAATTTTTGTATTTTAAAGCCATTAAAAGCCCGCTGGCATAAAACAAACATAAAAACACCCCAAAGGCAAAGCCCAAAACCACAAGAGCTTTACCCGCCCTACCCTTATGGATTTGCATAAGCACCCCTAAAAAATTGCGCTTAATGCTTGTAATGGTGCTAGTGTTGCCCTGAGAACTTAAATTGATTTCATAGCCAGCCGTGCCAATAATCAAAGCTTCTCTGCGCTTTCTAGGCTCAATTTTAGAGGGCAGGGGGATTTTATTTTGTTTAAGAAAATTAAGCAGAAAATCTAATTCTTGTTTAGCAGAAACAAAGGGTACTTGCCATTTTTTAATCTCCGCCCCGCTCTCTGACTTAACCCCTAAAAAGAAGGCAAGCCCACTGATGACAAATAGCAAAGCCATAGGCAAAAAAAACATACTGGTGTGTATATGAAAAAGGCGCGCCCATTTAGTACTCATAAAATAATATGGCTCACAAACTTAGAAAAATTATCCATCACCAACCCGCCTTTTCTAAAGCCAAGCCCGCAAGGTTCAAAGGCATAAAAAACATTGGGTTGGTAATATTCTTGTCCGGCTTTATTTAGCTCGTAGTACTCTTGATACACGGGTTTATGATTGCCATAAGCCCCCTCACTTTTGTGTAGCACCTGCAAATTTGCATCTAGAATTTCTACATTAGCCCCCTCTCTGCCAAAGGCAACTTTTTTAACCTGTTTTTTATGCAAAGGCTCGTAGCTAGCCTCTAGTAATAAAGGGTGGTTAGGGTAGCGATCCCAAAGCAGTTTTAAAAAGCGTTTGCTTTGGAAGAGCAAAGTATAAGCGGGGTTTAAGAAAATCGCCTTTTGATTTTCCATAATGCTTTGCATGAGCATGGCCAACTCCGGTTCATCAATAGCGATATTTTCCCAAGGCACTAACTTAAATAAAAACTCGTAATTCACTCCCTCAAAAAACACCCCTTCAGTGGCGTTAAACTGCACCAAATCTATATAAGTAAACTGGGTTTGAAACCCGGCACTTCTAGCTGCATCCTCTAAAAATTTGACGGTGCGTTCCTCCTCGCTACTGCCCCGTATACTAGAAAAAAGAATCTTCCAGCCCTCATACATGGATTCAAAACCGCTAGTATCCTCGCTTAAAGTAACTAGCCGCTTAAAATTTTGCACCAAAGCCTCATGGATATTATTAAACTGCAAATCCTCATTATAGCCATTGTGTTTGAGCAAAGCCCATTGCACCACCGCGCTCTCGTATAACATAGTCGGGGTATCGGCGTTAAATTCAAGCAACTTAATAGGTTTGCCATCTAGTCCCCCCGCTAAATCAAACCGCCCATAAATATGCCAGTGAATATCATCTTCCCAGCTCTGTCTAATCAAAGGCACGATGCTATTTGGAATATCTAGCTCAAAAAAGCGCTCCTGATCGATCACCATTTGGGCCGTCTCTACAAACATATTATAGAGCTCCTCGCAGGCCTCATAGTAAGCATCTGCTTCCTTTTGGCTGATACTAATTAAATCATTACTAATATAAGGGCTTTTATCCGGATCTGTGTGCCAATCAAGCCCAATTTCTTCTAAAACTTCTTGAGTGAGAGGTTCTAAAGTTTTAATGCGCATGGGTATCCTTTCTCTTAAGAAACAGCGCTAGAGTGGCTATGTGAGCCAAAAAAGCCACTGCGGTTTTGTGAAGGGCTTTGTGAGGGGCTAGTACTATGTGTGCTTTGGGGCGCAGCAGAAGGCGTAGTAGAGGGAGTATGTGGGCTAGAGCTAGCAGGACTAGTACTAGGGCTTTGGTTAAAAAACCCGCTGCGATTTGTAGAAGGCGCAATTGCATTTGAGCCTCTTCCAAAACTATTCTGGCTTCTTTGGTAGGCCTGTGGAGAGGTGTAATTTCTCTGCGCATTCTGGTTGTAATTAGGGTTGTTAAACAGCTTATTACCAATATAACTCCCCAAAATAGCCCCCGCTGCAGAGCCTAGTATTGCCGCGCCTATACCAAGCCCTGAGCCTCCTCCCTCACTAGGGGGCTTAGTTAGCTGGCTATTGCCCTTATCAATTTTAACCTCCTCCTCTTTGATGAATTTTTGAATCTCCTCATCGCTAAGCATCCTCTCCTTGCCCTGCAAATCCCGCACCACTACGCGCGTTTTATCGCTAGGATACTCCTCAGCCACTTTATAACTCTTATCTGCCTGCTCTTGTAAAATCACAAATGCGCCTTTTTTAATGGGCGTGGTATTGCTTGTTTTTTCGGTTGGCTTTTCTTTTTCTTGGTTATTATCTGAGCCCTTACAACCCACCAAAGCCACAACAACCACAGCGCTTAGCCCCCCAACAATAGCATAATCTGAAATTTTCCTAAAGGGTTTTTGCATGGAATATCCTTAGTTAAATAAAACTCCATGATAGCATGTTTTATAAAACTAAGGAATTTTTAATGATCTTAGGCATAGACGAGGCGGGGCGGGGGTGTTTGTGTGGATCGCTATTTGTAGCAGGGGTAGGCTGCACAGCAGAGATAGCCGCTTTTTTTAATAAGCAAGGGCTTAAGGAGAGCAAACAGCTAAAGCGAGAAAAGCGTTTTGAGTTTGCAAAACAGATTCAAGAACACAGAGAGGTTTTAAGCCTTGTGGTGGCTAAAAGCGCGCTAGAAATTGATACTAAAGGTTTGAGTGTGTGTGTGCAAGAGGCTATTACACAAATTGTTTTACGGTTTCCCCACATCTTACATGTAAAACTAGACGGTAATACACTTTTTCATCTCCACTTTAGCCATCTAAGATACTTTGAAGCAATCATTAAGGGCGATTGTCAAATTACCCAAATTGCTATGGCCTCTATTTTAGCTAAGGCCGCTAAAGACAAGGAAATGCTAGCCTTAGATAAAGCTTATCCGGCCTATGGCTTTGTGCGGCACTGTGGGTATGGTACTCAAGAACACCGCAAAGCTATTACGCATTTAGGCTATTTAAAAGAACACCGCAAGAGTTTTAAACTAAAGCCACTTATAGATAGAAACTAAAATAGAGAGGGTGTAAACAGAGATGAGTAATCGTCTATGCCAGATAGAGGGTATTAAAGGAACAAGCTTAACCCCAAGCATGACACCTAAAACACTCCCCACCCCCACCAAAAGCCCCCAACGCATGTTTTGTAAATGCAACAAACCCTGATGACTTAATGAAAAAACCCCACTAACAGAGGAGAAAACAACAAAAAATAAACTCAAAGGTACGCTTTGTTTGGGGCTTAAATTTAAATAGCGGGAGAGAAGCGGGACCATCAAAACCCCCCCGCCAATACCAAGACTGATAGCAAAAATCCCGGTGAGTGCTCCAATCCAAAGGAGGTTGAATTTATCCTTATTGGTTAAATCTTGTAGTTGACTCTCTTGAGAATTTTGCGATGATCCTAAAATAAAGCGCAGGAGTGAATAAAGAGTAACAAGGATAAAAAGGCCTAAAAGGATTTTGTGGGGGACATGGGTTAGAATCAAACCGCTAAAACTTGAGCCAACGAGTCCACCAAGCCCTACATAAAGCCCAACAGACATATTTAAAAGCCCTTTTTTAAAATTAGCCACACTCCCCACTACAGAAGAAAGAGCCATTTGTAAAACAGAAATCCCTACAGCGCTTGCATACGAATGGCCTAAAAAGAGCATTGTTGGTACAATTACCATTCCTCCACCAATGCCAAAAAATCCGGATAACACGCCCGTAAAAACCCCCACCAGTAAAAATAAAAGAGACATAAGATCAATATTTTAACATTCCCCTAGACATTCACCTCATGGTAGATAATCCCCTATTTTGCATTGATCTTTATAGTAGCCTTAGACCACGCTATGTTACCATTACTTTGATTTTTTGCTTTTGTTTTTTATACTCCCTCTTATGGGCTTGTCTTTTGTCCTAGTTTATGCGGGATAAGCCTACCTACAGCCTAAACACTATGCGGGCTAGAGTATATCTTAGATGATTTAGATTTAGTGCTGTTTATGAGTGTTAATCCGGGCTTTGGCGGACAAAAATTTCTCCCTCTTATACTCAAGAAGATCACCCACTTTAAACAGCGCTTTCCCCACTATACCGGCAAAATTGAAGTAGACGGGGGGATTAATGCGGATAATGCAAAAGACTTATGGCAGTGAACCGGTAAAAATTGCTATTTTGCTACTTTTAGCCCATTTAATTAAAACCCCGCCTTAGCTTTAAAAGAATTGCGCAAATCATGATCTCTATTCATTTTTATACCCCTCTTAAACCCTATCTTAATTTGCCGGCACTAACCGGATTTGGGTACGGCTCTAGTAATTTTAATGATGGGTTTTGGGGTACTCTTTTTAGTAGGGGTTCACCCTAAAATTTGGATCACCCTAGCTCTATTTTTTACTATCGCCTCCCCTCTTATTTATAGCTCTTTACATGATTACCAAAAAAAGCGCCTCCATGACTTTATTGCTGAAAAGCCTAATTACCATGTGCGCCAATCCATTATCGCCATTGGTTCGGGTGGGTTACTAGGTAAATCTAAAGAGCAATCCACCCAAGCTAAATTAAAGTTTCTGCCCATTGCCACTAGCGATTTTATTTTTGCCTATTTTGTAGAAAGATTTGGCTTTTTGGGCGCTTTTATACTTCTAGCCTTTTATATGGGTTTTATCTTGCATTTTTTATCCTATTTTGGTAGCGATCCTAAAGATCGATTTTTACAGACCATTACCGGAGGGATTGCCATTTTACTCTTTGTCTATACAAGTATTGATATTGCCATGACTTTAGGTTTAGCCCCTGTAGTAGGCCTACCCCTCCCGCTTTTAAGTTATGGAGGGAGTAGTTTTATTACCTTTATCGCCCTCTTTGCTATCTTTGAAAATCTCCTTGCTTTTAAATTTGGTTTTGGTTATAATCGCCCTCTTAGGCGTGGATTCTTAGCTCAGTTGGTCAGAGCATTCGGCTCATAACCGATTGGTCGTAGGTTCGAACCCTACAGAATCCACCACTTTTGGTATAATTTTCCTATGGAAATAGCAGCCAGTATTCTAAGCGCGGATTTTATGGATTTAAAGCAGAGCATCACACGCGTACATGGCGTGGATCTCTTGCATGTAGATGTGATGGATGGGCATTTTGTGCCTAATCTTACCTTTGGCCCTTGTGTGCTTAAAAATTTAGATCAATATTTTAACATTCCCCTAGACATTCACCTCATGGTAGATAATCCCCTATTTTGCATTGATCTTTATAGTAGCCTTAGACCACGCTATGTTACCATTCATTTAGAAAGTATCCCCCATATCCATAAAACGATTCATTACATTAAAAGTTTGGGTTTTAAAGCCGGGATAAGCCTAAATCCAGCCACTCCCCTATGCGGGCTAGAGTATATCTTAGATGATTTAGATTTAGTGCTGTTTATGAGTGTTAATCCGGGCTTTGGCGGACAAAAATTTCTCCCTCTTATACTCAAGAAGATCACCCACTTTAAACAGCGCTTTCCCCACTATACCGGCAAAATTGAAGTAGACGGGGGGATTAATGCGGATAATGCAAAAGACTTATGGGCTTGTGGGGCTCATGTGCTTGTGGTTGGGAGTTATTTATTTAGCCATGAAAACCCCGCCTTAGCTTTAAAAGAATTGCGCAAATCATGATCTCTATTCATTTTTATACCCCTCTTAAACCCTATCTTAATTTGCCGGCACTTTGCTAGCATGGGCGATCACCCCCTTAAACCATGTTTTTCAGAGCCTTACTACCAATCGCTTTATTGCTTTGTAGACATTGAAACCACCGGATCTAAGCCTGAAAACTCTAGTATGATTGAAATTGCTGCTTTGCTTTATGAACCGCCTAAAAATCCAATGCATAAGGGGCAAATTATCCGGAGTTTTTCTAGTCTAATCCACTGCTTAGAAGTCCCCCCAAAAATTACAGAACTCACCGGCCTTAGCACAGACGATCTTAAAGAAGCGCCCCCTTTAGAAGCTGTATTACAAGATTTTAAACTCTTCATTCAAGATCATATTTTTGTCGCCCACAATGCAGATTTTGATTTTCATTTTATTAGTGCATGTTGTGTGCAAGTTTTAGATAGCGCCTTGTCTAATGCCAAACTTTGCACGCTTAATTTAGCTAGAAAATGCATTCCTAGCCCTAGACACGGCCTTCAATTTCTCAACACATTTTTAGGGTTAGATATTCCTATTTCTCATAGAGCTTATGCCGATGCGCTCGCCTCTTTGCGCGTCTTTGAACATTGCCTGCGCGTACTGCCCCAAGAAATTTATACAGCCCAAGATCTCTTAGATTATGGCACTTAAAAAGGCTTAACTGTTTTATTTTTTAATATCCATTCCTTTAGCAACGCGATCGTTAGCCTCTTTAATTTTATCCATCAAAACCTTACTTTGCTGGGAAAGCTCCACTGTTTTATCCGAAGCTTCCATTCCAGCAGTAATATGCCCCACTACTTGGGAAGTGACTTCACGAATAGAGCCAATGATAGCACCAATCTCAGCTAGAGATTTTTGTGTGCGCTCGGCTAATTTTCTCACCTCATCAGCCACCACCGCAAACCCGCGCCCATGCTCGCCCGCTCTAGCCGCTTCAATAGCAGCATTAAGGGCTAATAAGTTGGTTTGTTCGGCAATATCTTTAATGGTCTGGGTGATTGAAGAAATAGACTCAGATTGTGATGCAAGGTTATCTACTAAATTTGTACTACTTCTCATAGTATCAGCCACACTTTGGATATTGGCTAAAGTCTTTTCTACCATTTCACTCCCATCGCTAGTGAGTTGTTGGTTTTCCTTGATGAGGTTTAAAGTCATGGCTAATTTATTTTCAATGCTATTCTCTTTACTAGTTACATCATGGGCGATTTTAATGATCTTATACACCCTGCCACCTTTATCAAAAACAGGGTTATAAGTGGCTTCTAAGTACACTTTTTTACCGCTTTTGGTTATACGCTCAAAGGTGGATTTTAAAAACTCCCCCCGACGCAACCTATCTTGGCCAGCTTTATAGCTAGGTTGTTTGACCAATTCAGGATCGCAAAACATAGCGTGGTATTTTCCCTTAATTTCATTAAGAGTATAGCCCATGACTTTTAAGAAATTTTCATTAGCGTTAATGACATTAAAATCCGTGTCAAACTCAATAATAACCATTGAACGATCAACAGCATCATAAATAGCTTTTAAATCGCTGCGTTCTAAAATTACATCAGTAACATCTGCAGCAAATTTTAAAATCTTATAAAGTTTACCCTGTACATCTACTACAGGCGTATAACTTGCTTCTAGATAAATGGCTTTACCGCTCTTAGTTAAGCGCTCAAAAATGCCTTGTATGTGTTGCCCCGATCTAAGAGTATTCCAGAATTTGAGATATTCAGGAGACTTTACATATTCTGGATAACAGAAAATTTCATGGGATTTTCCCTTAACTTCTTCTAAGGAATAACCCGTTAATTTTAAAAAGTTAGCATTGGCATTGGGAACATATGAGCCCTTTTGAAGAGCCTATTTCTAATCGCCTCATCACCCCACTTACCAGTGCCTTTGGTGGGTTAGGGGCAGATAAAGTAGCTGATAGCGTGGGTATTGTGGCCTTAAGTGCGGCTGGTATTGGCATTGCCATGCACGCTCTACTCTCTAATTTTTCTAAAGATAAAAATGAGCAAGCTTAGAGAGCAAAAATGCTTGGATAAGATTTAGGGGTTTAAGTCTCATGCTTTTAACAGGGTTTACTCTCCAAGCAGAGCCCATTTTTAACATTTTTGAATTAGGCGTAAAAAGCGCGGAGAGAAGTCTATATGTTGCAGTGGGTAGAAATAACATTACCCAATCTGTTTTAAAAGATAAAGCAACACTTGGAATGTATTTGGTGCAAGAAAAGACAAACCCCTATCTTCAAACAAAGGGATATCATGCAATCCCATAGTAGACTTTTTAAAACTATATCTACCCGTTTAAATCGCCTAACTTCTTTAAATGCCCATAACGAGCATAAAAATATCCATGCAGAACTTACCAAAAAAGGGCTTAGTCGGCGCGATTTTATGAAATGGGCAGGAGCGATGACAGCTACTTTAGCCTTGCCTGCAAGCTTTACCCCTCTAACGGCTAAGGCTGTGGAAGTGGCCAATCGCATGCCTGTTATTTGGTTGCACATGGCTGAGTGTACCGGTTGTAGTGAGAGTTTACTTAGAAGCGAAGATCCTAGCATTGATAGCATCATCTTTGATTACATCAATTTAGAATACCACGAAACAATCATGGTAGCTAGCGGTTATCAAGCCGATCACAGCCTAGAACAAGCCATTACTAAACACAAGGGCAATTATATTTTAATGGTAGAGGGAGGCATTCCACAAGGCACTGAGTACTTTTTAACTGTGGGAGCAGAGGGGCGTACAGGAGCAGAGGAGTGCCGCAGGGCTGCAAAGTATGCTAAAGCTATTTTAGCTATTGGGACTTGCTCAAGCTTTGGGGGTGTGCAGGCGGCCTATCCTAATCCTTCTAACGCACAGCCTCTAAGTAAAATCATTGATAAACCTATTATCAATGTGCCCGGTTGCCCTCCTAGTGAAAAAAACATCGTAGGTTGTGTGCTTTATTTGCTCATGTTTGGGACTGCTCCACGCCTAGATGCTTATAACCGCCCCACTTGGGCCTATGGACGCCGTATCCATGATTTATGCGAACGGCGGGGGCATTTTGATGCCGGCGAGTTTGTACAACACTTTGGCGATGAAAACGCTAAAAATGGCTTTTGTCTTTATAAAATGGGTTGTAAAGGACCTTATACTTTTAATAACTGCTCTAAACTGCGCTTTAACTCACACACTAACTGGCCTATTGGCGCTGGGCATGGATGCATTGGCTGCTCTGAGCCTAATTTTTGGGATACTATGAGCCCTTTTGAAGAGCCTATTTCTAATCGCCTCATCACCCCACTTACCAGTGCCTTTGGTGGGTTAGGGGCAGATAAAGTAGCTGATAGCGTGGGTATTGTGGCCTTAAGTGCGGCTGGTATTGGCATTGCCATGCACGCTCTACTCTCTAATTTTTCTAAAGATAAAAATGAGCAAGCTTAGAGAGCAAAAATGCTTGGATAAGATTTAGGGGGTTTAAGTCTCATGCTTTTAACAGGGTTTACTCTCCAAGCAGAGCCCATTTTTAACATTTTTGAATTAGGCGTAAAAAGCGCGGAGAGAAGTCTATATGTTGCAGTGGGTAGAAATAACATTACCCAATCTGTTTTAAAAGATAAAGCAACACTTGGAATGTATTTGGTGCAAGAAAAGACAAACCCAAATAAGACTTATATGTTTGAAGTTTATGCCAATCAAAAGGGGTATCAAGAACATCTCAAATCAGAACAGGCTTTCTCACTATTTAAAACTTTTGGCTATCCAAAGAGAAGCGGCTAAAATGACGGCTATTTTTGGGGCCAAACAACCCCACCCGCAAAGTTTAACCGTGGGCGGAATCACCTCTGTAATGGATGTGCTAGATCCAACTAGACTTGGTGAGTGGAAAAGCAAGTTTGAAACGGTTAAGGATTTTGTAGAACGGGCTTATTATGCAGATATTGTCATGGCAGCGGGTAGTTTTAATAAAGAGCAAAGTGTGCTAAAGGGTTGTGGGCTTAAAAATTTTATCGCCCATGAAGAAATCCTCTTGAGCAAAGGCAAGTATCTTTTAAGCTCGGGGGTGGTGCTTAATGGCGATTTGAATACACTCCATAAAATTGATGAGAAATTGATCAAAGAGGAGGTAACCCATTCGTGGTATCAATATGAGGGTAAAGAAATCCAGTTACACCCCTATGATGGCAAATTAAAATCACAATGGGTCAGCAAAGCTTACACGCCACACTAGAGGATAACTCCGCTACCCGTGCCTTAATTGCTAAAATGCCCTTTACAGTGCGCATGCAAAATCTATATGGCCGGGAACTAGTCCATCGCTTAGGGGCTAGGGCTTTGCCTACAGGAAAGTTACGCCATGATGCTTGCAAGGTAGGCGATTTGATTTATTGGCCACCTCAAGGAAGTTTAGTGATTTTATACAAGCAAAATGGCGAGATTTTTGAGCGCCAGCAACTAGGGCACATTGAGCAAGATGTGTCTACACTAGGGAGAATAAAAGATATTGAAGTAACTTTTAGTGTGGAACCGTGAGAAAAAAGGCTTACGCAAAAATTTATCATAAAGGAGGCTTAAATGGCTAAAAAAATCATTGTTGATCCAATCACCCGTATTGAGGGGCATTTGCGTATTGAGGTGGTGGTAGACGATCATAATGTAATCACCGATGCCTTCTCTTCCTCCACGCTTTTTAGAGGCCTTGAAACCATCATTAAAAACCGCGATCCACGCGATGCGGGTTTCATTGCCCAGCGTATTTGTGGGGTTTGTACTTACTCACACTATAAGGCTGGGGTGAGTGCGGTAGAAGACGCTCTGGGCATTGTGCCCCCTTTGAATGCACAACTAGTTAGAAGCATGATGAATATCGCGCTACTACTCCATGACCATGTGGTACATTTCTATACCCTGCATGGCCTAGATTGGTGCGATCTACTCAGCGCTCTAAAGGCCGATCCTAAAAAAGCCAGCCAAATAGCTTTCCACTATAGCGATTATCCTTTAGGCACAGGAGCAGACGAGCTTAAAGAGGTGCAAAAACGGGTGGGTGATTTTGCTAAACAGGGCGCACTTGGGCCCTTTAATAATGGCTATTATGGGCATGCTACTTATCACTTTAGCCCCGAGCAAAACCTCATCGTGCTTTCTCACTATTTAAAACTTTTGGCTATCCAAAGAGAAGCGGCTAAAATGACGGCTATTTTTGGGGCCAAACAACCCCACCCGCAAAGTTTAACCGTGGGCGGAATCACCTCTGTAATGGATGTGCTAGATCCAACTAGACTTGGTGAGTGGAAAAGCAAGTTTGAAACGGTTAAGGATTTTGTAGAACGGGCTTATTATGCAGATATTGTCATGGCAGCGGGTAGTTTTAATAAAGAGCAAAGTGTGCTAAAGGGTTGTGGGCTTAAAAATTTTATCGCCCATGAAGAAATCCTCTTGAGCAAAGGCAAGTATCTTTTAAGCTCGGGGGTGGTGCTTAATGGCGATTTGAATACACTCCATAAAATTGATGAGAAATTGATCAAAGAGGAGGTAACCCATTCGTGGTATCAATATGAGGGTAAAGAAATCCAGTTACACCCCTATGATGGCCAAACTAACCCGCACTACACCGGTTTTAAAGACGGGCAAAGTGTGGGCATGGACGGTAAAATGGTAAATAGCAAGGTGCTTGATACGCAAAATAAATACTCTTGGATCAAATCCCCCCGCTATAACGGCCTACCTATGGAAGTGGGGCCTTTAGCCTCTTTAGTAGTGGGTTTAGCGGCTAAAAATCCCCACACCACTAAAGTCGCCCAGCAGTTTTTAAAAGACACCCATCTTCCCATAGAGGCCATTTTTAGCACGCTAGGGCGTACAGCCGCGCGTTGTTTGGAATCTAAAATTTTGGTAGAAAATGGCCTACAAACCCTTAATTCTCTAGTAGAAAATCTCAAATCTGATCAAAGCACATGCGCGCCCTATTACATTGATAAAAACAAGGAATACCAGGGGCGCTATATCGGGCAAGTGCCCCGCGGCATGCTAAGCCACTGGGTGCGCATTAAAAACGGGGTAGTGGCTAATTATCAAGCGGTCGTACCCTCTACTTGGAATGGAGGCGCTAGAGATAGCAAAGGCCAAAAGGGACCATATGAAATGAGTTTGATTGGCACTAAAATTGCTAATCTCACTCAGCCCCTAGAGATTATCCGCACTATCCACTCTTTTGATCCATGCATTGCCTGCTCAGTACACATGATAGATACACAGGGCACAGATTTAGGCGATTTTAAAGTTGAACCTAGTTTTTTAAGGGGAGCCCATGGCAGAGTCTGAATACCACGCAGTAAAAGAATTTTCTGGTTTAGTGCGCTTGTTTCACTGGGGACGGGCTTTGGCGATCTTTTTGCTCTTGCCCACAGGATTTTACATTGCCTACCCCTTTTTACAACCCAGCGCTAGTGTTTATCACGATATGTATTTTTTACAGGCCTATATCCGTAGTTTCCATGAGATGTTAGGCTTTTTCCTCATCGCCCTATCCCTCTTTCGCTTTTACCTCTTTTTCTTTGATAAAAAAAGCCGGAATGAGCGCGCTTCTATCCGGTATGTGGGGCGTCTTAGTGCATGGATTGATCAACTTAAAGTGTACTTTTGGATTGGTAAACCCAAACACGCTAAGAGTACTTATAACCCCTTGCAATTTGTGGCCTACTTTGGTTTGTGTGTGCTACTTGTCATTATTTCTTTAAGCGGCATTGTACTTTATTATAATGTCTATCATAATGGCTTAGGCGAAATACTTGGACATAGCTTTAAATGGTTTGAAGTGCTTTGTGGCGGGCTTTCTAATGTGCGTTATATCCACCATTTAGCCACATGGGGGATTTTGCTTTTTATCCCTATCCATGTTTATATGGTATTTTACAATTCAGTCAAATTCCCAAATGGGGGCGCGGATTCTATCATCTCTGGTATCCGCTATGTGAAAGATTGATCTGAAAATTTTAGTTCTTGGCATTGGCAATATTTTACTAGGCGATGAGGGGGTGGGGGTGCATTTATGCCATTTTTTAAAACATAACTATCATTTTAATCCTCCCATTGATTGCCTTGATGGCGGTACGCTTGCCCAAGCGCTTATCCCTTTTATTGTGGAGTATGAGCGCGTACTTCTTTTAGACTGCGTAGATGTTAAAGACGCGCAAGTAGGCGAGGTGTTTTGTTTTGATTTTAATGATCTCCCTGAAAATATTTCTTGGGCGGGTAGTGCACACGAGGTAGAGATGCTGCAGACCCTTAAACTCACCGCCCTTGTAGGAGATCTGCCCCCCACAACCATTATTGGCCTCATACCTTCTCTAGCCCTAGAAACCACCTTTGAGCTCTCAAATGCCCTTCTTAAAGGAACGCAGATCGCTTTGCAAAAAGCTTTAGAAATTTTAAAAAGCTGGGGCGTACAAGCACAATTAAAGCCTAAGCCTTTGGATTTGCAAGAGTTAGCCTATTTGTCTTATAAATTATGACCTTTGCCTTCTGCTTCGTCGTATTAGATACTTCTCTTTTAGGAATTTTTGATCGCTTTTTAGCTTTCCACGCCTCCACACTTTGCCTTCCCTATGCCTCTATTTTGCAAGATAAAAACTACTCTTTTTATATCAAAGCTACAGAGAATAAAGCCCAAGATTTTGCTACTTTGCTTAGCCAAAGACTACCCGCCTCTTTAGGTTTTAGTTTTGTTAAAGTAGAGGCGCTTAATTTAGAATGCAAATGGCAAAGTGAAAAACCTTTAGAGCCAAAAATAGATGTATT